>NZ_JPIL01000004.1:0-247262 GCF_000742455.1 Vibrio sp. OY15
TTTCCTCTTGCAAACTAACGCCCTGCTAAGGGGTGAGCAACGCAATACAGAAGCCGCCGCATACCACCTTAATCACTAAAATCAACGCATAGTAAAAATGCCACGCGTTGCGAATCCCTCTTGAGCAGTTTGTTAGTTTGCAAACCCAAAGCATTGATTTTATGTCATTTTAAACTTTGCAAACAATAAGCTTTATGTGTTTTGATGCATTTAAATCAGGCGTAGTCTAAAAGCGGCAAGTCAATGAAACCACGTGGAACAAACAATGCCGCAGAAAACGAACTCACAACAACAAAAAGCACTTTTGGAAAACCAATCTCACAATGCGGACTTTCAACAAAGTCACTGAAACCACATGAATTTACCACACCAAAGAAAACGTCATTTCAGCGAGTAAATCTGCTTTAGTACCAACAAACTTAACGAGCAGAGTTTCAGCAAAAAAGTTCAACTAAGTTAACCCAAAAGTCACCGTACCAAAGAACAAATCAACCATTGAAACCATGTCACTTTTGGATTTTAACCACGTGAGTTAACACTGAAATTGAACGCCGATACGACGATTTCGACTTTGAACTTTTACCACTAGATCTTGCGATATTGCTGCGTTTTTCCTCTTGCAAACTAACGCCCTGTTAAGGGGTGAGCAACGCAACACCGAAGCCGCTGCAAACCATCTTAATCACTAAAATCAACGCATAGTGAAAATGCCATGCGTTGCGAATCCCTCTTGAACAGCTTGTTAAATTGCTAGCTTTGTCACACTGAATACTTCACTTTGAAGTGCTCTTTAATTCTATCTATAATGTCTACACTAAAAATGACTAACCCATGAAATAGTTCATCTATATTTTCGACCTTTAGACGCTTGTATATATCATATAATACAACAATATACATTTCCGCTAGAAATACTAAAAGAGGCACATTATCTTTTGATCTAATTGCAGAGCGCGACATTATATAATTCTCTTCATCTATAAAATCCGACCAAATATTTCTATTATGATGAATAAAATTAGAAAATAGACCATTCAGGTGTCCTGCACTTTCAAATAGTTTCTTCAATTCAGATATGCTAGATTGAGGTTTTAAATTGTCGACACTTTTATCGTCAGATTTACTACATTGATACGAGTAAGATATTTGCTCCAAAATTACTCTAAATAAGCATTTGGTCTCGTAATAAAAGCCATTTTTTATGAGAATCGCAGCTGACTGAAATGTTGAGGTCAAACGTCCCATTGTTATATAGCTAATGTGATTTGCTTTGTTTATTTTTACGTCTTGTATAACCCTCGAAAAATCTTTTGAAGCACCAACCACTAATGAAGTTATAAAGTCACTAATTAGGTACTCTTCTGAAACCTTGTAGTCTTCATCATTAAAGTCGAAATCTAAGCTCTCTAAAAAACACTCTACATCTAAATTTCCATCTTGATCCATTGCGTTAAACATCAAATGGATTACATGTTTAACGTTTTTATTTTCATTTGCTTGTAGAGCATAAAAATAGTTATTTGATTCAAATGCCATGAGAGTATGGATGTGATCATTATCACCGTTTTTTTTATATACAAGGTCTTCAAAATTGAGATTCTTTATGAGCTCTTCAATAAATACATTTTCGTTCATTCTTATCCTCTGTTGACTTTGACAAGTAACTTAACGCCCTGTTAAGGGGTGAGCAACGCAATACAGAAGCCGCCGCATACCACCTTAAACACCAAAACCAACGCATAGTGAAAATGCCACGCGTTGCGAATCCCTCTTGAACAGTTTGTTAGGCGACATTTCTACGTTTAACTTCTTTCTCATACGAAGATTCGTTGTATAGCCAAATAGCCCAAAATGCGAAAAACATCCCGATCGTGTAAATTGAGTAATTAAGAGCATTATCCGATAAGAAAATCGTAATGCTTGGCGCATCAGAAGATGGATAAAGGAAAATAACATTAAAAATCATGTACAAAATGGCTGTGACGAAAGTGGTTCTGAAAAGCCAATTTAAACACCCTTTCTTTCGCGATTTTTGCCAATTATCAAATGCTTTACCATTCATTAACCCGCTCCTTTTCCGTTAACTGAAGCTAGATGCACCTCAAGATACTATCACTACTCTATCGTTTGTCTCATGTCGCCTAACGCCCTGTTAAGGGGTGAGCAACGCAATACCAAAGCCGCCGCATACCACCTTAAACACTAAAACCAACGCATAGTAAAAATGCCACGCGTTGCGAATCCCTCTTGAACAGTTTGTTATGTGCGTGCTAATTGAGGTACTTTTGTCAATGTTGCTGCCCTGTCAAAACTACTCTGTAATCTTCGTAGTCCAATGAGCTGTAGAGCTTTTTAGCTGCAACATTATCATCACCGACCTCTAGTGTGATTTTGAGGTAATCATTATCACGACAATACTGTTCGATACCATTCAGTTGCGCTTTACCCACACCTTTACCACGAAAGTTGTCCGACACCATAAAATCATGGACATTCATCACTCTTTGCGCACGATAAGTTGAGAACGATTCAAAGCAAACCGCAAAACCGGCAGGCTTATTGTCGACAAAACTGATAAATCCGTGGAAATAAGGCAGCGCAAACAGCTGAGCAATAACAGAGGGATCTAGTTCAACCGAGAAGCCCGATAGGTACTCTCTGAACAAAGTCTCGTATATAACTTTATCCTCAACACTTTCTGTTTCGATACGTCTGATTGTGATTTCCATATTCATTTCCACCAAAGCACATAACGCCGCGTTAAGGGGTGCAGGCACGCAATACAAAAGCTACCGCATAGCACCTTAAACACAGAACCCAACGCATACTAAAAATACCACGCGTGCCAAATCCCTCTTAAACGCTTTGTTAGCTGTGTTTTACAACACGAGCTTTGCTCCCAACATACCAAGAGCTGCGATAGCTACCATCGTAAACCAAAGGTAAATCATAAAAGATAGGTATAACGAAAATAAACCTCTCACAGCTTTATCTAAGTTTGCACCTCCATCGTGCTGTAAGAAGTACGCTAGTTCTGCTGTAGGTATTGATCCAGCAAAGCTCTTAAATTTGACCTTTACCATCATCAAGCCCATTGAGACTGGAAGACTAGATACTAATAAAATGATTCCCACCGAAATCCAGACATTCTCAGGGGATTCATTACCTAAAACTACTGCTGCCCCGATCAACACTAAAAGCATTCCCAGAAAGCCCTTAAAAGATGACAACAATGAGTCTCTTGTTTTTATATACAGCCAGAATAGCGGCTTATCGAATTTTCTCATTTTTTCCTCAAACTGCTAACGCCCTGTTAAGGTGTGAGCAACGCAATACCGAAGCCGCCGCATGCCACCTTAACCACTAAAACCAACGCATGGTAAAAATGCCACGCGTTGCGAATCACTCTTAAACAGTTTGTTATGTGCGTACTGTTTGTAGCAATTGCTCTGATAGTTCAGAAAATTGTTCAATGAACCAAGTTGAACCATCATTCATATTGCACTCAAGCACATTTATAAGTGCTAACTCTCGGGAATTTAGGTCTTGCTTAGCTACGTTTTCAATTGGGTAATGCTCTATATGCCAACCCCGTTTTTGAGCATTTGCTAACACAAGGTGAACGTAACGGTATTTCAAATTACCTTGTGATTGAAGAGAGCCATCTCTTTTTAACACTGGTCGTCGAGACTTTCCTTCGAGAATTTTTGCCACATTAGACTTGTACTCATTCAGCCTCGCTTTCTTCGAGGCTTTGCCAATATAGCGAAACTCCTTTTGTTCAGCAGAGATCTTAATGAAATACAGATATGGTTGAGTGAGATCGATTTGCTTAGGGTTTGTCCAATCAAACATTAAATCAGTCCTTGATAGTTGATTATCACTGATACCAAGATTAACAGACATGGTTATCTAAAGTTTAAGACTTTTTCCAAAGCACATAACGCCCTGTTAAGGTGTGAGCAACGCAATACCGAAGCCACTGCATACCACCTTAAACACCAAACACAACGCATAGCAAAAATGCCACGCGTTGCGAATCACTCTTAAACAGATTGTTAGCTTTGTTGGTTTAGAAAATGTCTATATAAAATGGACCTGACGCATTAGCGGTGGAGAGCTCACTCCACTCCTTCACCAAACTGTTGAACATACGTTGTACGTAGTTATTATCACTAGCTGCTTTGGGACCAACATATTCATTTCCGCGCTGGCACGTTTCATAGCGCATAAACATAGAAGGTTGAGATTTTTCGAAGCCAATTGGAGTTAAATTTGATGGAATTGGCGTGACGAATACCTCCCCATTTTTGTCAACCCATAAACAATGGCTTGCCGCGCTGTCATCACAAGATCCGAGTAGTGATGAGAGTTCTGACGCTTGAGGATTATTATTAAGATTCATAATATTACCTTATTTTACTTTAAATAATTATGCATTTTAATACATAAGCAATACATCTCACAGTGATAGTAAGCAAACAAACTCACCTCATAAAGCTAACGCCCTGTTAAGGTGTGAGCAACGCAATACCGATGCTACCGCATACCACCTTAAACACTAAAACCAACGCATAGTAAAAATGCCACACGTTGCGAATCACTCTTAAACAGTTTGTTATGCGTTTCCTTCCAACAAGCTGCTGTCATACCAGATATCTTCGTAGCCATTGTTATCTATTAAGAAGCGATAGCCAGGAGGCAAACCTAGATAAGCTTGCACTTGAGGTAGGTATTTAACTATATGCTCAACATGTAGCGGGTCAAAGAAGTCTGCGTTTGAAGATAACTCTTCACCGCACCAGATATACCAACCATTAGTACCATTTTCGGGAGCGACTCTCATACCATTAATAGGAATCTGACTTAAGGTAGAGAGTGCAATTCCTAGTTTGCTACCGGCTTCCGGATGTTCCTTTGCTAAATCTTTAAACTGATTATCCAACTCTTCCTCCTGACGCATAACGCCGCGTTAAGGGGTGAACAACGCCACCACCTAGCCTAAACCATTGTGCCGTAAACACTAAAGCTGAATCAAACTGAAAATGCCAAGCGTTGAGAATCCCTCTTAAATGCTTTGTTAGCACTTTCTCTTGCTTGGTAGATAAACTCTCGATGGTACTTTAAGTACTCAGCTGTTTCTTTGCTCAAGCTGCGAAGTTTTAAACTGGGCTCAACATTCAATGCCGATAGCGCTGAAGAGTCTAGTGATTCGGAAATTAAAATTTTTCCATACACATCAAAACTAATCATGCCACTATCGAACAAGGTATCCAGATTTGGTGTCAACAATAAGCCATTGTAGGGATCTAAGCGTTCTTTATTTGAAGAGTCACGCCAAGGTTTTATATGTGAAGCTTTTAAAAGCCCAACTTGCTCACACCCAGTTACAGAGCATCTTTTCCAAAGATCGATTAGGCTTTTTCGATACTTACCCTGTCCCCTGCGACTACTAACTAAGCACTCAACTTCTGTTTCCGTAAGTTTATCAAGTTCACCACTTGCTTTAACGTCTGCTATTTCGTCTTCTGGGTTTCTCAAGTAGAGTGGCTTTACTTCTGACAAATGAATCATAAACGAGCGCATAGATTCTTTTGTTTGAAACCCAAATGGGATTCCAAATGGGATAGGCAGCTCCCCTCGGTTGAGTCTTTTAGGAAACTTACGCATGCTAGATTTGTGATTCAAAGAACCTGTAGTCTCTACTCCGTCGAGAAAAGCTAGTTCATTTTTGTAGAACTCTGCACGAGGATGGATCACTAGACCTGAAGGTTTGGCCCCAGCCTGTTTATTAACGTAAACGTATTGCTTTAGCAATGGTAAAAAAACTAAATCGCATATTTAACTTCATGCCTCTCAGTAGCTTTGAACTCACTCAATACTTCTTCTATTTCTTTTAATGTGATCATTTACCAACTCTCGAAAGTGCTAACGCCGCGTTAAGTAGTGAGCAACGCAAACCACCAGACTTAAGGCATTGTTCCGTAAACACTAAATTCAAAGCAAACCGAAAATGCCGAGCGTTGGGAATCTGCCTTAAACGCTTTGTTAGCACACATTTGTAAGGGGATAATTATTCCAATTTCTCGAATCTGCTATTTGCTAGTGCTGACAATTGAACGCTGTCGATTCTCAATGAGAACTTTTCTAACTTTGATGTGTCTAGTAATTGGCATCCCATACTAACTCTCAGCTTGCTATCCTTTGACAACAGCCCATCATCTACTTCCATGAGCTTGCCAAACACTTTCTCTTCTCTTGTTTGAGCAACAAAATTGTACTTTTCAGTTAACGCTTGAGAATAACCTCGATAAAGAGCGAGACACTTTTCACGTGTCAGGCTTGTTCTGTCTGCTAGTACCGAATAAACCAATTGTTCTTCCAGCAAGATCTGCAATCGAACTGTATCAAAGTGCGATTCTTCGTCTGTCGACTGATCGTATTTAATAACTCGAGTGGGATAAGAAAAATCCAGTTTTAGTTCGTTACTATCAACCGTAGATTCGACTAAGGCAAGTAAAGGAATACTATTGACTACATCTGCTTCCATTATCTCGCTTTCATCGCTACAGGATGCACAAAAGAGAACTAGAGAGGCTATTCCTGCATTTCGAAATTTCATCTAATGTCCTTGTTTCCACCGAGTGTGTGCTAACGCCCTGTTAAGGGGTGAGCAACGCAATACCGTTGCCGCCGCATACCACCTTAAACACTTAAACCAACGCATAGTGAAAATGCCACGCGTTGCGAATCCCTCTTAAACAGATTGTTAGAATTATTTTTCACATTTGCTTTGAAATAACGCATTATGATGTTCCATATAACTAGAAAACCTAGCGGCTTCGTCATGAGACATACAATCAATGTTTACGGTAAAACCTGCTAAATCCTTATAATACTTTGGAAGCTTACGCAGAATTGAGTGGGAAAACCTGATTTCAAACTCATTTTTTTTCTTATAAAACAGAGACATTAAATGTGAGTCAAATAGCTTGTCTAACGTAGCTTCCAACAATATGCCATTAGCACCATCGAGTCTTTCGGTAGAATCAGAACAGTCTTTCCATGCCTTTATATGGGAAGCGATTAGGACCTCTCGAACAGAGCTAAGAGTTACAGCACAAGCTTCATTTCCCCAAACGCGAATTACATTTTTTCGATATTTCCCTTGTCCAACTCGAGCTTTCATCAGAGTTTCTCGTTCAGTTTCTGAAACGTCAGAATTCATAATTTCAGTAACATCATCTAGTAACTGATCTTCTGAATCAAAACCAACAAATAGCTGCTTTGAACTGTGCTTATTCTCGTAAAGATTATAGCGAGTTAGTTCGTGGAAAGAATGAAAGTCATCTATAGATATAAACTTAACGTCTTGCGGCTTAAAACGAATGTTAAAACAATTTATTGGTGGTAGCGTCGTCAACGGACTCGTATTGCCTCCGACAACCTCGACATCTTTAACCATTGACTCTATCACAGAGCTTTGATGAAATTTATCGTAAGCCGCTTTAGCCTCTTTTTCAGTCAGGCACTCTACGCTAGCGATTTTTGCAATAGATATATTTTTTGCTTTGAACTTATCATAAACATATAGATGAATAGCGTATCTACACCCTGCATGCGCGTGATTCGTTGTATTTACCGGTTGAAGAAAAGCATACTTATAGCCATCCACTAAGGTTTCGAAGTCAAACAACCATTCTTCAAACCCAAATCCATTGTCAAACTCAAACAGCCCTTCAGTTTGACTTTTACCGCGTGTTCCAGATGGCTTTTTCCAATCATTATCATTCCAGCAAATCCTAGCTATCTTTTCTTCCACGAAATATCCTTTTAATTCTAACGCCCTGTTAAGGTGTGAGCAACGCAATACCGATGCCGCCGCATAACACCTTAATCACCTAAACCAACGCATAGTAAAAATGCCACGTGTTGCGAATCACTCTTAAACAGATTGTTATAACTCGATGCTAAAGTTGTTTTCCTCTGCGATATCCCATGCTTTCGCAAACTGCTCTGGTGTCGGAGGTATTACGTCAAACCAGTCATAATTGAATACCTTTTCTCTAGCTTTGTGTAAGTCCCCGATAGTTTCAAAGCCATCACCAGGCAAGCCTGTTTCGGCGTTAACAACCAAAACACTTAAAGGAGGCAGTTTGTTCTGAGCACAAAAGTGAAGAATATGACCTAATTGTCTATCCATTGTCCCCGCTCCCTTATATCCAAGAATATCAGCGACTTCACCGTAAGTAGTAATTTTGCGTTCGTAAGCGAACCCTATCAAAATTTGCCATATCTGAAGAGCTCGGTTTTCAAGGCTCGTATGATTAGAAAAGTATTTGACCATTTAGCTTTCTCCATAGAGTTATAACGCTTTCTATACGGCGATTTGCCGTTTTTCTGGCAGACTATCGCCTTCTTTCTTATCAAAAGCGCTATCAATCGTAGCACTTATATATATGAAACAAATAGAAAAACAGTATGAATATGTGTGGTAGCGCGCGCAATTAGGCGGCGCACAGCACGCTAATTTCAAAAGTGGTGATACATTAACGGATCTGTATAAATAAACAGGTTAATTTATCATGAAAAGTCAGTTTTTACTTAGTGTAAAAGAGCACATGCTTACTCGTCATTATGCGAATAAAACTATCGAAAGTTATCTATTTTGGATAAAACGCTTTATCACTTTTCACCAGCTTGCACACCCATCAACACTAGCAGAAGATGATGTCATTCAATTTCTGAGTTACTTAGCGGTAGAAGAAAAAGTTGCGGTAAAAACGCAAGCTTTGGCGCTGAACTCAATATCATTTTTATATCGTGATTATTTCAAAACCCCACTATCACTTGATATGAGATTTCAGAAATCCTTGACCGAAAAGAAACTTCCCGTTGTGTTAACCAGGGAGGAGATCCGAAGATTCGTTCAGCATATCGACCCGAGGTATAGACTCCATATTCAGCTGCTTTACGGCTCAGGGCTTCGAGTGATGGAATGTTTACGCTTACGAGTTCAAGACATCGATTATGATTATGGTGCAGTTCGCGTTTGGCAAGGAAAAGGAGGTAAAAATCGTACAGTCACATTAGCCAAAGAACTGCATGAACCACTTAAAGCTCAAGTTAATTTAGCAAGAAACTATTACTTTAAAGATAGACACATGCCTGGTTATGCGGGCGTATACATCTCTGAAGGTTTACGACGTAAATACCCAAAAGCGGAGCTAGATTTTAACTGGCACTTTTTGTTTCCATCAACAAAGTTAAGCGCAGATCGAGATACTGGTGAATTGAGAAGGCATCATATCAATGAAAGCGCAATACAAAGAGCAGTAAAGCGCGCGGCAAGCGACGCAAGCATTGAGAAAACTGTAACTTGCCACACACTAAGACACAGTTTTGCCACGCACTTATTGGAATCTGGCGCAGACATTAGAACTGTTCAGGAACAATTAGGGCATACTGATGTAAAAACCACGCAAATCTATACTCACGTTATCGAGCGCGGGGCTGGCGGTGTGTTGAGTCCATTATCCAGCCTTTAGAAAAACAAAGCCACCTCGAAAGGTGGCTTTGCTTTATAACTCGTTATTGACGAACACCGAGTTTCACATTGCCTTTTGAATCAAACCAAAGTGCTTGTGAACGGCGACGTCCTATTAGTATCGGACCATCGTCATAAAAGAGAAAGTTCTTCCAGTGCTTTTTAAAAATAGACCATTTCGTTTCGATGACATTGTACTTCTCGTAGCAAAAGTAAACGGTCACATCGTCTTGCCAATCGATATGTGCCTCAACTTCCGCTAGCATGTCAGGATCATCCGACTCCCAGGCAGCCATCCAATCCACAGTTTCAGACCAATTCGCCTCATTCATTGGCCAGTCTTGGGAACTAAGTCTATCCATATCAGGGCTTTGAGCACTGATATTTTCTTTCCAAAATTGTGCTGAACGGGCTTGGCTCATCGGCTTAATAAAAGCCAAATCTTCTTCTGGCATAGGCATCGACTGATGCGTAAAAATCCATTTTCTTTGGTATTCATCCAAAGGCAAATAAGACATTCAGTCTCCTTTATTACGATTTCAGCCAACCTTTCTCTGTGGCTTCTTCAATCAACTCTTTCGCTTTGTCCCATAAGGTAACAGAGCCAAATTCAATTCGTTTATTAATGGTAAGTGCTTGTTCGCGTGAGACACCATGTTCCTTCCAACTCTGACCATTATTATGGTAGTTCAAGAGCATTGGAATTAATCGATCGAGTGCTTTTGCATACTTAGCATCATCGGTCTGCGCGGCTTCAAATTCATGCCAAAGCGCCAATAGCTCTTGCTCCTGATCGCTGGGTAACATACCAAACAAGCGCTCTGCAGCTCTAATTTCTTTTTCTGCTTGCTCTTGAGACGCAGCAGTATCATAAACAAAGGTATCGCCCGCGTCGATCTCTACTACGTCATGTATCAATAACATTTTCATCACTCGGCAAATATCAACAGGTGCATTCGCATGCTCTTCCATCAATATTGCCATCAGTGCGACATGCCAACTATGCTCACCACTATTTTCGAGGCGCCCTTCAGCACTTTTAACTCGAGTTCGGCGCAAAATGCTTTTGAGTTTATCGAGCTCGATTACAAGTGCTAACTGCTTTTCCAATCGTTCCATACTATCGCCCTTCTGGCTGCCAATTCGGATTAATAAGCGACGTTAGAACGTGGTCTTGCCACTCACCATTAATCAAAAGGTAATCTTTTGCATACCCTTCTCGGTTGAAACCTACATGCTCTAGCACAGCTTCACTGCGTTTATTGTGAGGCATGTAGCCAGCTTGAATACGATGCAGTTTCTGAACGTTAAACATGTAGTCGCAAGCCATGGTTAATCCACGACGCATATAACCATGCCCTTGCGCTTTTTCAGCGAGAGAATATCCGACGTTACAAGAATAAAAAGGAAAACGACTCAAACTACTAAAGGATATCGTACCTAGCATTTCACCCGAAGAGGCTCTGACTAAAAGGCAATAATACCCCAATCCCATTCGATGCAGCTCATTGAGCTTGATAAGCTTTTGCAACCAACCGTTCACTGAGAAAAAAGCCTCTTCACGTTTCGGTTCAAACGGTTTCAGGTATTCTCGGTTGGCTTGAAAATATTCGGCAATCATATCTGCGTCACCGATTTCAGCGGTACGAAGAAGCAAGTCACCGTCCAACTTATGAACGGCGATAGATGAGCTGTTATCTTCCATTACAAATGATTAATTCCGTCTTTTCGTTCAATTCGATTAATTCTTACGTATACCGTAATCACGCAGTTTATTAGCGATTGAGGTATGCGATACATTCAAGCGCTTAGCAAGCTTGCGGCTTGATGGGAATGACTGATACAAACGTTCCAGAACTTGAGATTCATAATCACGCATGATCTCATCCAAAGAACCGTCGATGTTAAGCGTTGCACTACCAGCGCCGACTGACTGAGGCTGAGGTAAATTGAAGTGATCCGCGTTTAGTATATCACCATCCATTTCCGTGAGCGCTCGAAGAACCATGTTATCCAGCTGGCGCATGTTTCCTGGCCACTGATAATTTGCAAGGGCATCAACTAGACCATCATCAAACTCTGGCTTATCAATCCCAAGCTGTTGAGCATGTTTCGCCACAAACAACTCAAGCAATGGTGCAACGTCGTTTGAGCGCTTACGTAACGGAGGAATGCTGAGCGTAAGTACGTTGAGACGATAATACAAATCTTCACGGAACATTCCTGCTTCAGAAAGCTCGGCAAGGTTATGTTTTGTTGAAGCGATGATACGAACATCGACATGCATCTCATCTTCTGCACCGACACGACGGAAATTACCATCCTGTAGAAAACGTAACAGCTTGATTTGAAGGTGCGAACTCATTTCACCGATTTCATCAAGAAATACCGTGCCGCCATTTGCTTGCTCAAAGATGCCTTTGTGGCCTTGTTCATGATTGAATGAACCCGGCGCATGACCAAAAAGTTCGGTTTCTGCTACATCGTCAGGCATAGAAGCACAACTCAAAACTAGGAATGGCTTGCTCGCGCGGCTAGAACGGCTGTGGCAAGCTTTAGCAAGCATTTCTTTACCAGTCCCCGTTTCGCCCTCAATCAACAATGGTTGGTCAAGCACAGACAGCTTCTTAGCTTGGTTCATTAGTGCTTTATGACGGTTCGATATACCAACAAAGTGCTCAAAACCCAGAGGATTATGCAGCGGTAGTGCTTCTTCAATTCTGGCAACTTGCTGACTAGAGCGAATCGTCATTAGAGTACTCGCTAGAGTCGAGTTTTGCGCTTCGTCTCGGATATAAACGGGCATCAACTCTAGAACATAGTCCAAGCCATCAATCACAAGGTTTTCCCGCGTTCGACCATTAACACCTTCAGACCAACGAGAGAAACGAACACTTGGTAACAAAGCACCGATTTGAGTACCAATCACTTCTTGCTTGTGAAGGCCAAGCAATGAAAGTGCAGACATGTTTGCCATGTCTACGGCACCTTTAAGATCAATGGCAAAAACCGGATCGGGCAAGTTATCAACTAACGAGAGCAGCTCCGTATTGTGGCGCTCCATCGGCATAAACTGGATTTTACGTACGTCTTTCACCCCCGGAATACGGCGGATTTCAGCCATCAGCTCACTAAACGTATCAAAATCAATATCCGGGCAATTCAAATAGATAATACCGCTAATATCGATTTCGATACCACGCAAGTCGATGCTTTTAGACGCTAAAATATCGAGCAGTTCTCGGGTCAAGCCGAGTCGATCTTCACATAAGACTTCAAGACGCACTTAAAATATCCCAATTCACAACTGTCAGGAAAAGTTGACAGTAGTTTCTATCATGCTTGGAATGGCGTCAAGCAATCCTATCCATCAAAGTTGATATTCGTTACGGTTTCATCGTAATTGATGCAACTTTCGCCGCCACTGCCTTGCGTATGGTGCCCAACTTAACCTGACGGTCAGGATACCAGGGTAGTGGACGCAATAAGGTCATCGCTTTCAAGCCCAAACGTGCCGTTAGAATACCAACACCTAGTCCCTGCCCTGCACGAGCAGAAACTTTGCCAGCAAGATCCATCGACATCAAATCCATACTGGCATCAATAGCGAGCTCACTGGCTCCAGCCGCCGCCATATTGACAAATACCGCTCTTAGTAACTTGATGCGAGAGGCATAACCTAGCTCTACCCCATATACTTTGGAGAGGTTGTCGATCATTTTGAAATTTCGCCAAGCCACCAGCAACATATCAGCGGCAGCCAGAGGGCTCACGGCGACTAGGGCCGCACACTCGGTTGCGTGCTGTGATACGATTTTCGTTGCCAACTTGTCTTGTTGGCTCACCACCATCGAGTCATACATATCAAGAATTTCAGCGTCACTATGAGCAGGGTTAATACTGTTCTGCCAACGATCAAAGCCCGGATTCTCTGCCATCACACCACTTTGTTCTGCTACGGTTTCGCAAAAGGCTTTCCCTTTCCCAACGCTCTCACTATTAACAAGTGCTTCTGCTTCTTCTTGAACACTAAAATGATTTCGTAGTTTTCGCAGTTTCCAAAGCTCTTTACCCATAGCTCCTAAACCAAGCGAAGCGATCGCAGCAATAAACCCCGTCCAGCTTAAGGCTAGCCAATCAGAAGCCTGAATTGCGGTTATAACCGAGTCCACCGCTTGCCAGCCAACCAGACCAGCAAAAGTTGCAAATGCGCCAGTCGCGAGCCATTTTCTGCCCGATTTTGGACGAATGACATGCTCGAGTTGCAATTCCTGTTCGGTCTCCTGGTGCGCTTCTTTAACTTCAACAGGTACAAATGTTTCTTTTTCGCCGAATGTTTGCTGCGCCGTCAATTCCGGTTGATTCGATTGCTGCTCTTTTTCCATTACCTTTTCAGAGAAAACTTGTTTTTGCTTCAACTCACTCATTTCAATTTATCTCCAATCAGGTAATCCAATGCTTTGTCTAAGCGTATGTGCTTCACTGGCTCATCATTCGGTAAGGGCATCGGACGAAACGACGTAAAATCAAACCCGTTGTTTTGCCAATACGCTGCATTTGGTAGCTTTTTCGGCACCTCTCCGGGAAACATAGTCATCGGCTCACCACCCAATGTTGTTCCTTGTAACGCCGGGATGGTCTTATCTCCAGAGGAAATAAACCCCGTCGTGGTTGCTTGGATGGAAGCGATACTCATGCAGCTCATCTCAATATTCTCGTAGGCTGCCGTTTGCCATGCTGGATGCACCATTTGTTGGAGCAGAGACACCAAATTTGGGTGCTGATCGGGCGTGATATGATCCGCTTTTGTAGCAGCAAACAACACTTTGTCGATTTTTGGTGAGAACAAACGACGCAAAAAGCTACTACGACCATAGCGGAAGCTATGCATGATCTGTTCTAGCGCTTGGCGCATGTCGTAAAACGCTTCATCACCGGCATTGAGAGGCTGCAAACAATCCACCAGTACAATCTGGCGATCGAAGGTCGCAAAATGATGCTTATAAAACGCTTTCACGACTTTCTGTTGGTATTCCTGAAAACGGGCTTCTAACATCGCTAAGTTACTGCCCTTGGACGCTTTGCTTTCCGAATCAACACGACACGGAAAAAACTGTAGCACCGGCGCGCCTGCTAGCTCACCAGGTAATACAAAGCGGCCAGGCTGAACCCAATGAAGGCCAGCGTCTTTACAGGCATGAAGGTACTCGGTGTATGTGTGTGCAACTTTCTCAAGTAGTTTCTCATTCACTTCTGCAAAGAGATCCACTTTCTCCAGTTCAGAAAGCCAAGCTTTGGCTAAATCGCCACGCTGGCCTTTAAGTGCATCAAACTGAGTTTGCGACCACGTTGCAAAGTCCATGTCCAATAAAGGCAGGTCGAGCAACCACTCTCCTGGATAGTCGATAATATCAACATTTAAAATTGCGGTTTTACTCAACAGCTTTTTCGTAGTTTTATTTGGTTTGTACTTGAGCGCTAAGCGAATCTCACTCACATCACGTGTCGGTACTGGCCACTGAGGTGGAGTGGCATGAATTTGGCTCATCGCCTCATCGTAAGCAAAGCGTGGCACCATCATATTCGATTGAGGCTCACGCTTCGCCCCAATAAGGCGCTTATCTCTAGCCGCAGTCAAAAGAGGCAAATTGTCATGGGTTGCAGTATGAAGAAGCTGATTCACTAATGACGTGATGAATGCCGTCTTACCGGCACGAGAAAGTCCGGTGACAGCAATTCGAACATTAGAGTCCATACCTCTGTTGATAAAGTCATTAACTTCTTTCTTTATTCTCTTCATTACGCTTCTTTATCTTACTCCACTTTAAAACAACGTTGTCAGCGACTTCGAATTTCGATCTATGAATACTGTTCTATCCCGAATTCTATGAGTTTAACTTTATATACCTTAATAAAAGATGAACAAAACATCCGGCTTAATGCTGTGTTAAAAAAGAAAAGCCCCTGAGTGGTTCAGAGGCTTACTTAATCTACAGCATTAGTAACTCTATATGCGCTGATTACTATGTTAAACAGGAACCCGCTTTCTTTAAGCCTAGTCGTCTTCGATTAACTTATAGATAACAAATAGAGCGATTTCCAAAATCAACCACAACACACATGTGATGGTCACGTACTTTTCATCAAAGATGCTGATACCGTGAAGAATCAAGTCATAGCCAACAAAGCCACCTATCACTACAGCAAGAATAATTTGTAGAATCTGAATAAAACGAGGCATGCCGTCTCCTAATTATTGTTCGCATAACGTTTGATTGCTATGCCTAAAGGTTTATATCCTTAATTATATAGACAAAAAGTGCAGGTTTCGCTGCACTTTTGTCAATTGTTTGCTAGGTAAATCAGCACCTTGTCACATTCTCTCTACTGAGACGCAGCAAGATTGCCCTTTGCCTTATGCTTCCATCTCTTGAATTTTCACTTTCCAAGTGTCTGGACCAATTTGGTGCGCGTTAACACCATTTGAGTCGACGGCCACTGTTACTGGCATATCTTCAACTTCAAATTCGTAAATCGCTTCCATACCTAAATCTTCAAATGCGACAACGCGAGCTTTCTTGATTGCTTTCGCCACCAAGTACGCAGCGCCACCTACAGCCATTAGGTAAACCGCTTTGTGATTCTTGATAGATTCAACCGTTGCAGGGCCACGCTCAGCTTTACCGATCATGCCCATGATGCCGGTCTTTTCTAGCATCATGTCGGTGAATTTATCCATACGCGTTGATGTTGTTGGGCCAGCAGGACCAACGACTTCATCACCAACTGCATCGACAGGGCCTACGTAGTAAATGAACTTACCGTTTAGATCTACGCCTTCAGGTAGACCTTCACCGTTATCTAGCATGCCTTGAATACGTTTATGCGCAGCATCACGACCAGTCAGAATTTTACCTGATAGAAGAACCGTTTCGCCTGTCTTCCACTCTTGTACTTCTTCTTTAGTAATTGTGTCTAAGTTTACGCGACGCGTATTTTCGCCCGCTTCCCAAGTGATATCTGGCCAATCTTCTAGTTTAGGTGGTGTTAGCTCTGCTGGGCCGCTACCATCAAGCGTGAAGTGTACGTGACGAGTCGCCGCACAGTTCGGGATCAAACAAACAGGCTTAGAAGCCGCGTGCGTTGGCGCAGTTTTGATTTTAACGTCGACAACAGTCGTCAAACCGCCAAGACCTTGCGCACCGATACCAAGTTTGTTCACGCGATTGAAGATATCCAAACGAAGCTCTTCTTCTGCGTTTTGTGGGCCACGGTCAATAAGCTCTTGAATATCGATGTGTTCCATTAGAGATTCTTTTGCCAATACCGCTGCTTTTTCAGCCGTACCGCCGATACCAATGCCAAGCATGCCAGGAGGACACCAGCCCGCCCCCATTGTTGGTAGCGTTTTTTCTACCCACTCAGCAATATCGTCAGATGGGTTTAGCATCACCATCTTAGTTTTGTTTTCGCTACCGCCGCCCTTCGCAGCGATCTGAATTTCAACTTTATCGCCCGGAACCATGTTGATATGTACGACGGCAGGCGTGTTGTCTTTGGTATTAATACGTTTACCAGCAGGGTCCATAAGTACTGACGCACGCAACGGGTTATCAGGGTTCGTGTACGCTTGTCGAACACCTTCATCTACCATCTGCTGAACCGTCATGTCGGTCGAATCCCATTGCACGCCCATACCGATGTTGACGAAACACGTCACAATACCAGTATCCTGACAAATTGGACGGTGACCTTCTGCGGACATTCGGGAGTTAATTAGGATCTGAGCAATCGCGTCTTTCGCGGCTTGACTCTCTTCGCGGTGATAGGCTTTTTCAAGAGCTTGAACAAAGTCTAGCGGGTGGTAGTAAGAAATATACTGTAGCGCATCAGCGACACTGCTGATCACATCCTGCTTGCGTATTACCGTCATTACATGCCTCGTTATAGTTATGCTTCCATTATTGGCTTGGCTTCAATCGTGTTTGTTGAGCTTATTGCTCTTTTGAGCTTCGTTTTTTATAAACAATTGTCGAACGGCTGATATCGACACACGAAACGCTGAAGTTGCCTACTTGTAAACCATCTCAAAACCCTATGAATAGAGGGAGTTTGGCTATACAGAGGAATATGATACTCTTGCTGCCCATGACATGCCATGCAGTGAACGATCTCTTTGTCACAAATTACACAAATGAACAACATGGACAATCAATTCATTGATTTTAAAGCGCTGGAATACGCACCAGAGTTTGCTCTTCACCTTTTTTCTCGCATTCAACACCTACCTTGGGCGATGTTGCTGCGTTCTGCATCAAAAACGCATATCGATAGCCGCTTCGATGTATTGGTTGCCAACCCAATTGCAACGTTAGAAACCACTGCCGACAACACACAAGTTGAAACACCATCGAATGCCTATTCAACTCAAGATGACCCATTTGCGCTGCTTCATCAGTTGCAAGAACAGTGGCTTCCTCACGTAGAGTTAAATAAAGAATTGGATTTGCCTTTTGTCGGCGGTGCGCTCGGTTACTTCAGTTACGATTTAGGTCGCCGCGTAGAAACGATGCCAGAAGTGGCAGAAAAGGACCTCAACACGCCGGATATGGCGGTAGGTCTGTATGAATGGGCCGTTGTTGTTGACCACCAGCTAAAAAAAGCATGCTTAGTCGGTCAGAACATCGAGCAAGCTTGGCAATGGTTAAACGAGCAAAAAGCAGAACAAACCGTTGACTTCGCTTTGTCTGGTGATTGGCAGTCAAACATGACGAAAGAGAGCTACGCCACTCGCTTTGACCAGGTGCAAGAATACTTGTTGAGCGGTGACTGTTATCAGATCAATTTGGCGCAGCGCTTTAACGCACCGTATCAAGGCAGTGAGTGGCAAGCGTATCTGAAATTGGAGTCCGCAAACCAAGCGCCATTCTCAGCGTTTATCCGTATGCCTGAGTCTTCGATTTTGAGTATCTCTCCAGAGCGCTTTTTAGAGCTCAAAGATCGCGTCATTGAAACGAAACCAATCAAAGGTACTCGACCACGCAGCGAAGATCCAACGAAAGATAACGCTAATGCCTATGACTTGCAGACAGCGGAAAAAGATCAGGCAGAAAACCTGATGATTGTCGATTTGCTGCGTAATGATATTGGTCGAGTTGCATCACCGGGTAGCGTTCACGTTCCAAAGCTGTTCGATATTGAAAGCTTCCCTGCCGTGCATCATTTGGTGAGCACCATTCGTGCAAATTTGGATGAACAATACGCTCCTGCGGATTTGCTGCGAGCGTGTTTTCCAGGCGGTTCAATTACGGGCGCACCTAAAGTTCGCGCAATGCAGATCATTGAAGAACTGGAGCCGCATCGACGCAGCGCGTATTGCGGCAGTATTGGCTACATTTCACGCCATGGTCGTATGGACACCAGCATTACTATCCGAACTCTTGTAGCGGAACAAAACAAACTTTACGCTTGGGCTGGCGGCGGCGTCGTGGCAGATAGCGATTGCGCCTCTGAGTATCAAGAAACGTTGGACAAGCTTTCAAAGATTTTACCAGCGCTGCAATCGTAGATTTCAACCGTGGACAACGTCGCTTTAATGCTATTGACGAAAACAATCTAAAACGCCTCCAGAACGGTAATGCCGCTCATTTAACAGCGAGTGGCATATTTCTGTATCTCATCACCCTGCACAGCGACGAAGGAGCGTGATACAGGTTCTTCTATTCAAGCACTTTGTGGTCAAATTTGTTTCATTACCCGCTCGGCGTGCTGCTACTAGATTCTTAGTCTCGCCAAGGCTCGATAGAATGACCCAAAAAACATCGTTAAATGATCGGCATTATCCAGTGTGGTGCGTTTTTTTGTGTATTTTATTTGCATGTACTTTAGCTTTTAGCCGTTGGCCAACAAACATACTTTTTAAGAGGCAGCGTCTACTGCTCAAGCCACTTACACATAATCTGTTCAATATCGGTTGCGGTGTACGGCTTAGTGAGGATGTCGTCCATGCCTGAATCAATACACTTTTGACGCTCTTCGATGGTAGTGCCAGCGGTTAATGCAATAATAGGATGAGTAAAGCCACGCTCTCTCAGATACATCGTCGCCTCATAACCATCCATTTCAGGCATTCGGCAGTCCATGAATATCAGTTCGTAGTCTTTACTTTTCACCGCTTCTAATGCTTCTTTGCCGTTGGCTTTTAAATCAGGTGTAATGTCGAGTTTTTTCAGCATTTGAGTAACAATGACTTGATTCATTCTGATGTCATCAACCACTAATATTGAGCGTCCTGCTAAATCGCTTCGCTCTATGGTGACCAATTCCCCCTCTGCTGTGCCTTGTGCTTGCCCTTCCTCAAGAGGAATAGCAACTTTAAAAGTTGTCCCTTTGCGCTCTTCACTCTCAAAGCTAATTTGACCTTGCATCAAATCCACGAGGTTTTTACAAATCGCGAGACCTAAACCTGAGCCTTCAAAGCTGCGTTTCGCCGAGCGATCAACTTGGACAAATGGATCAAAGAGTGACGGCTGTGCTTTTATTGGGATGCCAATACCAGTGTCTTCAACCTCAAAATAAGCCGTGCCGTTAAGCCATTCCACCCGTAACACGACGCCACCCAAGTGAGTAAACTTAATCGCGTTTCCCACTAAGTTAACCAAAATTTGTGTAATGCGCTCTAAGTCACCGACTAAAAATTCTGGAATCCCCAGCTTTTTGTCGATAGAGAAATGGATGCGCTTTTCCGCAGCCTTAGCTGCAAATACACCCATGATGGCTTTTTCAAGCTCCTCCCAGGCAAAAACTTTATGTATGATTTCCATCATACCGGCATTCATCTTACTGAAATCAAGAAGATCATTAATGATAACTCTCAATAAGTCCCCTGATTGAGTCAGATTGCTCAAGTATTGACGCTGCTCTTCTTCTAATTGGGTTCGACTCAATAACTCCGCACTACCCAATACGCCATTGAGAGGAGTTCGCAGCTCATGGTTAATCATGGCGACAAACTCCTTCGTCGCTTTCTCTGATTCCTCAGCCCGCTTTCTCAGCTCGACCTCTCGCTCTAAACTTAAGTGTCGACCAATAACACCATGAACTAAGTCAGACACGAGCTCCATCTGTTTGGAAATAAAAGACTGATCGATTTGATCTTGCAACACAGAGAAAATCAACTCCCCAACCGTTTCCCCATCAATGATAACTGGCAAATGCAAATTCTCTCCCTGCCAATTAGGAGTGGTGAAAATCTCGTTGTTATGACGAAGCTGTATGTGACCAAAGTGATGACGACGCAATGAGCTCAGCTTTGTAGCGTCAAGAAACAAGTAAGCCGCAGAAATGATCGAGTTAGAAGTGAGCTGCTCAATAAAGCTCGCTATCATTGCTTCATCGAACGTGCTCGATAAAAAAGTACGACCGAACTTAATCAACGTCGCATCAATTTGCTCTTCAAACTCAAACTTACGAAGATCCTTTTTAGATTTCAGCTCCAGCTTTTTCAATGCAACACTGAGTTGCTGGTTGGATTCATATAACTCTAAGCTTTTCTGTTCCAACAGCTGCTCAGCTGCTTTTCTTGATGCAACTTCTCGTTTGAGTTTCCTTTCTAATGAGGAACTTCCCGTCATATCGTTCTTATTGAGCCTCTAACCAAAAACGTACTTTGCTGCCATCCTCTGACTGGTTTTGATGTTTGATATGAACTACCTCACCAAAATGCGCAGCACAGCCTTTTATCAATCCTAAGCATACGTGAGACATACATCTTGCGCTGTGGTAGTCAAATACCAATTGGGATTGGTTTTCACTAATGAAATCAAATTGCGGAGGGTTAGCATCAGGATAGAGCTTCTTAACTTCGACATGAATAAAGTCTTCAACATGGCGAACAAATTGAAACGTCGTTTCACACTGTTGCAAACTGGCGTGACTAGGAATGGAGCGAAGTAAATTCAAAAAGACGCACTCTCCAAACACTTCTTGCAGTTGCTCGGGGGGAACACCAGATACTTTACTGAGATTCACGATCAACTTAACCAAGTCTTTGTGATCGTAACTACCAACAGCGGTGTAAACACCTTCATCGTTAGAAAGATCGAGAACTTGGTCTAACACATCAAGGCCGAATTTCTCTTCTACTAACTCCATGAACTCGGTGAAAATAATCCCTTTCATTGGCCAATACTTGCCCTATAGTGACGTCCTAAAATAAAGAATGGTGTATAACCTTATAAGTTTCAAATTAATATGTTCAAGCAGAGTGAGACACACAACACAAAGAGGGAAAGTGCTGGCGAGTGCTTTAATGCGAATGTTTTATTTGGTAACCAGTAACGATAACGCCATACGCTTTGCCGTCTTTGAGTATAATAAATAATGGTTAGGCACGATAAATAAGGACTCAGTTTGGTTATCGACAAAACTCATTTACTACAGAACTTTCAATTTCGGCTTCCAACGGGCTACCACAAAGAGTCCCTTGCACGACTGAAATGGATGAAAGAAAAGTCCCTGAGAGATGCGGCAGTCTTAATCGGTTTTGTGGAACGCGATGACGGGTTACAAGTCATTCTGACTAAGCGTGCAGCCCACTTACGCCATCATCCGGGACAAATCAGCTTTCCCGGTGGCAAATATGAGCAGGAAGATATTCAGCTCGTGAATACAGCTTTAAGGGAAACCAAAGAAGAAGTTGGGATAGAAGATGAGCATATTCATGTGTTTGGTCAACTGCCTACACTACCAACGATTAGTCAATTTAATGTGACACCTTTTTTGGCTTTTGTTTCTCCGGAATATAAAACGCATATTGACCCAAATGAAGTAGAGTCAGTTTTTGAGGTTCCTGCCAACCATATTCTGAACCCCAAAAAATTGTATAGCACCAAATTTGACCTAAAAAGAAGCAGTCATCGTGTATTTGCTATCCCATATAGACAGCATTTCATCTGGGGCATGACGGCACAAATTATCGAATCAATGCAAAAACATATTATTTCACATTAAACAGTTGTTGATATCGGTGCTTTTATAGGCGCGATCATTATGCGCATCAATATTAATAAAACGTTGCTTCATAAACATTCATTCACATTAGATTAATTTTCCATTTTCACCGCAAACGCTTGCGGTGAAATAAATTTATACAAACAGCCCTATTGATAAGTTTTTCTAATTTTACTCATTAGCAGAAATCACGAGTAGCACATCATTTTCGTGATAAAAAGCAGGTTTTTGACATATCATTCAATAAGCGTAAGCAATAAATGATTTAGATCTAATTTTCCTAGTGTAAAATCTTGCAAAATTACTCCCGACTTATTTCCTGTTCCCAAAATGAGTAACTAAAAA
Organism: Vibrio sp. OY15; assembly: GCF_000742455.1. Taxonomy (NCBI): domain Bacteria; kingdom Pseudomonadati; phylum Pseudomonadota; class Gammaproteobacteria; order Vibrionales; family Vibrionaceae; genus Vibrio; species Vibrio sp. OY15. The sequence continues at coordinate 22,904 of NZ_JPIL01000004.1, forward strand.
ATGAATACAACTACTTCTGCGGTTTCTACCGCACAATCGTCTAGTAAGTTTTCTTACAAAGACTTTACCTGGTGTCTGTCCCTTTTTGGTACGGCAGTAGGTGCAGGTGTACTGTTTCTTCCTATTAAAGCAGGTGCAGGTGGCTTTTGGCCATTAGTAATCCTAGCCCTAATTGCAGCACCAATGACTTGGTTCGCACACAAATCTTTAGCTCGTTTCGTTCTTTCTGCGAAAAACCCTGAAGCGGACATCACCGACACAGTAGAAGAGCACTTTGGTAAGACTGGCGCAAACCTTATTACGTTCGCTTACTTCTTCGCTATCTACCCAATCGTACTTATCTACGGTGTTGGTATCACAAACACAGTTGACTCTTTCCTAGTTAACCAAATGGGCATGGAATCTATTCCTCGCTGGCTACTTTCTGGTGCACTTATTGCTGCAATGACAGCAGGCGTAGTATTCGGTAAAGAGCTTATGCTGAAAGCAACTTCAGCAATGGTTTACCCTCTCGTGTTCATCCTACTAGCTCTGTCTGTATACCTGATTCCTGGTTGGAACACTTCAATGATGGAAGTGTCGCCTGACTGGGGTGCAATGCCAGCTATCGTATGGCTAGCAATCCCTGTTATTGTGTTCTCTTTCAACCACAGCCCAATCATTTCTCAGTTCTCTAAAGAGCAACGTCGTGTATACGGTGATGACGCAGTTAAGAAAACTGACGCTATCACTGGTGGCGCAGCAATGATGCTGATGGGCTTTGTTATGTTCTTCGTTTTCTCTGTTGTACTTTCTCTGTCTCCAGAGCAACTAGCAACGGCGCAAGAGCAAAACATCTCTGTTCTTTCTTACCTAGCAAACGTGCATGAATCTCCACTGATCTCTTACATGGGTCCATTGGTTGCTTTCGCAGCGATCACCTCTAGCTACTTTGGCCACTTCTTAGGTGCGCACGAAGGTCTAGTTGGTCTAGTGAAATCTCGTTCAAAATCACCAGTAAGCAAGATCGAGAAGATGTCTCTAATCTTCATTGTAATCACAACTTGGATCGTTGCTATCGTTAATCCAAGCATCCTAGGTATGATTGAAACAATGGGTGCACCGATGATTGCGGCAATCCTATTCTTGATGCCAATCTTCGCAATGCAAAAAGTTCCTGCGATGGCTAAGTACAAAACTTCAGCACCTGTGCAAATTTTCACAGCAATCTGTGGTCTTGCTGCAATTAGTTCTGTAATCTACGGCGCTCTTTAATCATCTCTGCCCAGTGCAGTATGATTAATCCAAAAATATAACGATAAAATTAAGCCTCCCAACTCCCCTTGGGAGGCTTTCTTCTGAGGTAATCGATATGATTAGTGTTTTTGATATCTATAAAATCGGTGTTGGACCTTCAAGCTCACACACTGTAGGCCCAATGAAAGCGGGTAAAGAGTTTATTGATGATCTTCGTGCAATGGGAAAACTGCGCGACATCACTAAAATCACCGTTGACGTTTATGGATCACTATCACTGACAGGGAAAGGTCACCACACAGATATTGCTATCATCATGGGTCTTGCAGGCAACACTCCTGAGAAAGTTGATATCGATTCTATCCCGGGCTTTATCGCTCGTGTAGAAGAAACTGAACGCCTTCCTGTTGGCATGCACTGTCACACAGTATCGTTCCCACGTGAAGGTGGAATGAACTTCCACAAAACAAACCTAGAGCTACACGAAAACGGCATGCAGATCCACGCTTGGATTGATGACGAAAAGGCGTACTCAAAAACTTACTACTCTATCGGCGGTGGTTTCATCGTTGATGAAGAAAATTTCGGTAAAGAAGCTGAAAACCCAGTAAAAGTACCTTACCCGTTTACAACGGCAGAGGAACTGGTTAACCAATGCCACGAAAGTGGATTGTCCATCAGCGCACTAACCATGAAGAATGAGCATGCGCTTCATTCAGATGAAGAAACTCGTACTTATTTCGCAAACATCTGGCGCACAATGCGCGAGTGTATGGATCGCGGTATGAATGAAGAAGGTATTTTGCCTGGTCCACTGCGTGTGCCTCGCCGTGCAGCAGCACTTCGCCAGCAGCTACTTACTTCAGAAAAGACAACAAACGACCCAATGTCTGTTGTTGATTGGGTAAACATGTTTGCTTTCGCAGTAAACGAAGAGAACGCAGCAGGTGGCCGCGTTGTTACAGCACCAACTAACGGTGCGTGTGGCATCATCCCTGCGGTACTGGCTTACTACGATAAGTTCATCCAAACTGTGACTGAAAAAGATTACATCCGTTACTTTGCGGCTTCTGGCGCAATCGGTGGTCTTTACAAGCGCAACGCGTCTATCTCTGGTGCTGAGGTTGGCTGTCAGGGTGAAGTTGGCGTGGCATGTTCTATGGCAGCAGCAGGCCTTGCTGAGCTTATGGGTGGTAGCCCAGAGCAAGTGTGTATGGCAGCAGAAATCGCGATGGAGCACAACTTAGGTCTAACGTGTGACCCAGTTGCAGGTCAGGTTCAGGTTCCATGTATTGAGCGTAACGGTATTGCGGCAGTAAAAGCAATCAACTCTACTCGCATGGCACTACGTCGCTCTTCAGCTCCAACTGTTTCTCTAGATAAGGTTATCGAAACCATGCTAGAAACAGGTAAAGACATGAACGCGAAATACCGCGAAACATCTCAAGGTGGTCTAGCAATCAAAGTGATTTGCTAACACGCCTTTCTGAATACCAATCAAAACCCGAGTCTGTGCTCGGGTTTTTTTATACCTAAAAAACCCAGGAAAATGCGTTATCAGGACAAGTAAAAAAAACCTAAAACGTTGAATATATCCAAATATTATGGATATCTCAGTAAAAAATCACATCTCTTCCCTAGCTTTATTGATAACGTAGCCAAAAATTAAACTTGGAGCACATCAACACATGATTAGGTTTGAAATTGGAAACCAAATCTGCGTTTGCTTGTCCGAAAACGAAATATCTCTAGAGCTCAATCAGTCACTCCACCACTCCATTCCTGTCAACCCAAATGAGTACGCCATTCTGTCAACTATCGCCACATACGGCAGTTTAAATACGCCGATTAGTCAGCGGTTAATAGAAAGCAAAATCACTCAACAATACAAAATGACACTGCCTGAAAATGGCTTTAAAAACGCGGTGGCCGCTCTAAGAAAGAAATTTCGCAAGCTCACGGAAGAACACTTAACCACTAACAAAAACATTATCGAAAACATTCACCGGACCGGATACTTCATCCCTTTTACTATGCAAAACAACCATCAGAATGGCATCGAACATCAACAGAAGATCAATCAATACACAACCAATAGTCTTCGAAAAGCACTTCGTATTTGCCTGCGTAATAAAAAGATCTATTCAGAAGCGATGTGGGTTGTGTTGATCACTGCGATCATTTTCTTTGCTATCTGTTACTACACGATAAACAGCATCGTTAAACATAATTATCTGGATAACGCCTTCGAAATTGCAGAGAGCCTTTCCCGCAGGAGTTGCTTTGCTAATGAAAGCGAACTGAAGTCGCTATTTGATAATGTGAAGTTGGTGGAATCGAGCATGATGCTAGATCGTTTCAATATTCGATGCTTAGTCACTCCAGAAACCGTTGTCCCTGTCAGCAAAAAAGCCTTTGAAGAGTGGAGTAACAATAACAATTACACGACCCAATCATTTGACTTAAATAACGCAACTGTTTTGGTTCGTGTTAAAAACATTAACTTATCCGACAATGTTGAAAATCATATTTCACGTTTTTTTCTTTCCGGTATGAAGCTATCAACGAATACCGGAACGTCGTTAGAGATTGGTAACACCAATGAACGCTTTTTCAATTATCACGTAAAGAATAGTGGCTATAAAGAGGTGTATTACATCTCTGGACCGTTTCAAAGTATCATTCTACTGAGCTTACTTTTTCTCATTATACTGCGTCACCGCTCCCTACAAGCCTTTATGGCTTACTTGTGCGCAATTCGACAATTCAAAATAAAACTGGAGCCGATTTATAACACTTCGGCACAAAAGATTGTGCACTACGAAGCCCTCTCCCGGTTTAAGGTAAAAAATACGCAACGGTTTATTGAAACACTGATCCGCAATGGATTGCTGCTAACTCATACCTTACTGGTGATTGATTCCATCTACACCAAACAAAAAGCGTTGCCCATCCCTATCAGCATTAACGTTTGTCCTTCTTTGCTGCGAGGGCGTAACTTTTCAATCCTATATAGAGAGCTATCTAATCGGGATTGCCGTTTGCTGACAATCGAAATCACAGAAAATGCATCGATGTACTATACCTCTGAGATTTATGGCAATGTCGCGAAACTAAAAGCTCTGGATTGTAAAATCAGTATTGATGACTTTGGCACCGGTAATAATAATGTGGCGCTTATCAGCAAGCTGAATCCGGACTATCTCAAAATCGACCGAGAATTTGTTATTGGCCTAAAATCTGATGATAAAAAGATAGAAACCTTGCGTCAGTTAATTGCTATGGGCAATACGTATCGCTGCACGGTCATTGTTGAAGGCGTAGAAACGGCAGACAGTGCTCACTTACTCACAACATTGGGCGCATACATTCACCAAGGTTATTATTACCCTCTTCATTGCTAGCTTTTCTTCACTCGGTTAGTTACTTAAAATAGATTTAATACTCTATAAAAACTCGTGGTGGCATAACGGTATGCCGCCAATTTGTGATTGAGCGATGATTGCGATTAAACCCACCAAACTGAAAGATTTTTCAAGTTTGATGCAATTGGGTGTGCAAGAAGAGCAAAAAGGATTTTTTACACCGTTTGAAATGGCTTATCAAAAACGTAGTAAGTCAGAGGCGTTCTTTACGATTTATTCTGATGACCTATTAGTAGGCTATCTTGTTATCGATAAAGGTTTCTCCCAACATGCGCCGTTTGCTAAACGATACGAACTGGAGCTTAAATACTTGATGATTGATCAACGTTTCCAACGTCAAGGGGTTGGGAGTGAGGCATTGCGTAAACTGTTCCTTTATGCGTATACCATTAACCCTAAAAGCACCTCTCTTTGCTCCACTGTTCCACAAAGTCAGCAATACGCTATGAGTTTTCTTGATGCGTGCGGATTCATTAATACAGAGGAAACAACATTGGGTGATAATGAAAAAGAATGGATTCTACGACACCCATTAAGCTAGCAGGCGAAGCATAATCAAAATTGGGGCATTCAGATACAACAAAGGCAAGCTTCTCGCTTGCCTTTGTTTAATGCTCAATGGAAAGTGACTTATTCACCTTTGTAAATACAACCCGCTGTGCACGTTTCTTTGATTTCTACTTTACTTAGCAGTGGTAAGCTTGGCTTAAGCTGCTGCCAAATCCATTTTGCTAATACTTCGCTAGTCGGGTTCTCTAACCCTTCAATGTCGTTTAGGTAGTAATGGTCTAAGCGATTGTAAATTGGTTTAAATGCAGCTTTGATCTCTGCAAAATCCACTACCCAACCTGTATGTGGATCAACTTCACCTTCTACATAAAGACGAACAAGGAAAGAGTGTCCGTGCAAACGACCACACTTGTGACCTTCTGGTACGTGTGGCAAATGGTGTGCTGCTTCGAACATAAACTCTTTGTATAATTCTGTTTTCATCTTGATTCTCAGGCTTTAAAAAGACAGGCAATACTAAGGAATTCGCTGCCAAGAGACAAGCGTTACCCCATACAAGCGTAGCAAAAACTTCCGCTGGTTCCTGGCCTCTTTGCTATCACTCACACCAGAGCGCCGTATTTCTGTCACGCGCCAAACATTTGATTACACAGCACTCACATCACAATTACATATCCCCAACATGTGTGGGGTCACAATCATTCATTTCGTTGTTCGCAGTGCGCATTTGTGCACATTAATATTGTGCAGTTCGTTCCAATTACACTTATAAATTTATGCGCTCAACTATCACTTTTAAGCTCTTACTGGCGTTAATTGCTGTCTTCAGCTGCGTTCTAGCTGCCTCTACGGCTTACCAATACCATCAACAAAAAACCTTAATCAATGATGTTCTTAGTGAACAACTCCATGATAAGGCTAGTAATTATTTCGATAGCCTAAATATGATGATGCTTACGGGCACCATGTCGCAAAAAGAAACCTTACGTCAAAAGGCCCTGGCCCAAGAAGGCATTGAAGCAGTTCGCGTGTTGCGAGCTGATACTGTGACCAAACTTTACGGACCTGGGCAACAAAACCAGCAGCCTGTCGATGATATTGATCAACGAGCGTTGAATGGTGAACTGGTGATTGAACCAATCTCAGCCGATTGGGGCAAAGGGTTAGTAGTCGCACTACCAATGAAATCGAGCGAAAATTACCGTGGCACCAACTGCGTTTCTTGCCACGTTGCACCAGCAGGAGAAGTGTTGGGCGCGATTCGCTTGGAATACAACATGAATCATGTCAATTCAATGATCAGTAAACAGGCAATGTTTGCGATGGGAATAATGGCCGTAATCGCATTTGTGGGCTTCATCATAACGATGAGTTTGATTCAGAAAATCATTGTACGACCAATTCAAAGAACGTCGAAATTCATGTCGAATGTGAGCCATAGCAAAGATCTATCTCAACGACTTATGCATCACCAACAGGATGAAGTGGGCCAACTTTCTACTGCAATCAATTCATTCATGGATACGGTCTCCGAAAGCTTAGAAAGTGTGCAAGACACCTCTCACTCACTTGCCGACTCCGCGAGCAAACTAACTGCTGTCGCGCAGTCCACAGATAAAGCGGCCAATAACCAACAGCTAGAGACCAACGAAGTACAAAGTAATATCACCGATATGTTGCAGCAACAAACTGCGGTTGAGGACTCGACTAACAACGCTACTGTTTTGGTCAATCACACCGTTGATGTCGCCACTCATAGTGCAAGCCAAGCACACAATGTAAGTGAAGACATCAAACAACTAGTGAGTAACATTGATACTGTACGGGAAAAAATCAGCTCTCTAAACCAAAGAACCGAAGAAGTGTCGTCCATTCTTGTGGTTATTAAGGGTATTGCAGAACAAACCAATCTGCTCGCGTTGAATGCTGCTATTGAAGCCGCCCGTGCCGGAGAGCAAGGACGCGGTTTTGCGGTCGTCGCGGAAGAAGTGCGTAACCTGGCTTCTAGGACGGCTGAAGCCACTGGTAATATTGAACATATCATTTCTCAATTCCAGCAAGGAAGTGAAGAGTCATTAACTTCTGTTGATACCGTCTGCCAGTTTGCTCATCAACGCTCTGTCGATGTCGAGGCACTATCAGCCACAATGCATAACGTTGTTGACGAGATGCGCCAAGTTCTCAAACATGCAGAAGATATCCAAAACCAGACGCAAACCACATCTGATGTAAGTCAGCATATTCAATCTAAAATAGATGTGATTACACTGCATGCTAACGACACATCGCAATCAGCATCGCACACGCGTGATATTAGTGTTGATTTAGAGCATCTATCCGAACGTTTAGAGCAATTACTAAACCAATTCACACTTTCAGAGCACAAAAGAGTGAATAAATAGAGAGATTCTCCCCATCAAAACGAATATAAAGGTTGATGCGAGCGAATTGACAGGTAATATGTCTCGTTGAATCTGTAAAATGCTACCCAACTCAGCGCTTAGCTTGTTTTTTGAACAAAAATGTTATCAGACAAGTACTTTAAGTAAGCGTTGAGTTGAATTTTTACCTCAATGGAGAATATTGAAAACATGACTTACGCGCCTGTATCAGACGTATTGAAAGGTCAGCTAGCAGTAGACAGCGAAGTGACTGTTCGTGGCTGGATCCGTTCACGTCGTGATTCCAAAGCTGGAATCTCTTTCCTTGCCATATATGACGGCTCTTGTTTCGACCCGATTCAGGCCGTGGTCCCAAATAATCTTAATAATTACGAAGACGAAGTATTAAAGCTAACGACTGGCTGCTCTGTTGAAGTAACTGGTAAGATTGTTGAATCTCCTGCAAAGGGTCAAGACTTCGAACTTGCTGCCACTGACGTTAAAGTGGTTGGTTGGGTTGAAGATGCTGAAACTTACCCAATGGCAAAAACTCGTCACTCTATCGAGTACCTACGTGAAGTTGCGCACCTACGTCCGCGCACAAACGTAATCGGTGCAGTAGCACGTGTACGTAACTGCCTATCTCAAGCAATCCACCGCTTCTACCACGAGCAAGGTTACTTCTGGGTATCTGCGCCGTTGATCACGGCTTCAGATGCTGAAGGCGCTGGTGAAATGTTCCGTGTATCTACGCTAGACATGGAAAACCTTCCTCGCACTGACGCTGGTAAAGTGGACTACAACGAAGACTTCTTCGGTAAAGAGACGTTCCTAACCGTATCTGGTCAGCTAAACGCAGAAGCTTACGCTTGTGCGCTAAGCAAAGTTTACACTTTCGGCCCTACTTTCCGTGCTGAAAACTCAAATACAAGCCGCCACCTAGCAGAGTTCTGGATGGTTGAGCCTGAAGTTGCGTTCGCAGAACTGGATGATGTAGCGAAACTGGCTGAAGACATGCTCAAGTACGTGTTTAAAGCAGTGCTTGCAGAGTGTCGCGATGACCTTGAGTTCTTCGCTCAACGCATCGACAAAGAAGCAATCACTCGTCTAGAGCAGTTCGTTTCTTCTGACTTCGCGCAGGTTGACTACACTGACGCAATCCAGATCCTTCTTGATTCAGGTCGTGAGTTCGAATTCCCAGTTGAATGGGGTATCGATATGTCTTCTGAGCACGAGCGTTTCCTTGCTGAAGAACACTTCAAAGCACCTGTAATCGTTAAGAACTACCCGAAAGACATCAAAGCATTCTACATGCGTGCTAACGATGACGGTAAAACAGTTGCAGCGATGGACGTTCTAGCACCGGGCATCGGCGAAATCATCGGTGGTTCTCAGCGTGAAGAGCGCCTAGACATTCTAGATGCACGTATGCGTGAAGTGGGTATCGATCCTGAACATATGAACTGGTACCGCGACCTACGTAAATACGGTACAGTGCCACACGCAGGCTTCGGTCTAGGCTTCGAGCGCCTAGTATCTTACGTAACTGGTATGGGCAACGTTCGTGACGTGATCCCATTCCCACGTACTCCTCGCTCTGCGAACTTCTAATCACTTTTTAGTGATATTGAATTAAAAAGACCTCCCATGTGGAGGTCTTTTATTTTGTACGAATGATTTTCTAGCAACCGGTGTATGCACTCTAGTTGTTATCTTCGTCGTCATCCTCATCTGCTCGCGCTGCGTATTTTACTCCAACCACACACAAGCCAAACATCACAAATGGGATAACGGCAGCAGTGTATTCCGTCCAAACCATATGAGAGAAAGATTTCGCCAATATCAAGTGTGCAAACACCAACAAAAATGCGCTAAAAATAGCAACACCCATCAACCTAAGTTCATGCTTTACCAACTGCTTTTTCATTACGGCTCCTAACCTAAATGGTTGTCTGCCCATGATTGAAACACAGCTTCGGTATCGTCCACTGATACAGTTTGAGCAAAAAACAGGTAAACAGTTGGCTAATGAAGTAATTCTCCGACCGTCTTCACGGCTTGTTCTAATTCATCATTTACAGGTAACGATGTATTAAGCCTCAGGTAGTTCTCATAATTTGGAGCGACAGAAAACAACTGACCAAATGCTACAGTGATGTTCGCTTCCAATAACTTTTGATAAATCGCTTTTCCGCACTTTGTTTTCGGCAGTTCTATCCAAAGAAAATAGCCGCCTTCCGGTTGCGTGTAACGAATCGATTGGGGAAAGTACTTATCAACCAGTTCAATAAACGCCAATTGCCGCTGCTCAAGATTCTTTCGCAGTTTTCTAAGATGGCTATCATAACTATCGTTTTGTAAGTAATGCGCGATACCCTGCTGGATTGGTGCACTGCCTGACAACGTCGAGATAAGTTGCAGCTTTTGAAGTTGCTCATTGAAGCGTTTGTTTACCACCCAGCCCAGCCTATAGCCAGGGCAAAGGCTTTTTGAAAATGATCCACAATGCAACACGCGTTCTTGTGTATCAAAAGCTTTAAGTGAGCTTGGCTTTTTTTCAGAAAAATAAAGCTCTGAATACACATCATCTTCGATCAAGTACACATCGTATTTATCAGCCAGTTCGACGATACGTTGCTTCTGCCCGTCACTTAATAAGGTTCCTGTTGGATTGTGAAAGTTAGTCATTAACCAACATGCGCGAACATCATTGTCGGCAAAAGTCGCTTCAATTTGATCCACTGAATGTCCAGTTAACGGATCCACCGTTATTTCTATCGCCTTTAGACCTAAACGTTCAATCGCTTGAAGTGCGCCATAAAACGTCGGTGATTCAACTACAACAGTATCTCCAGGCTGGGTCACGGCCTGAAGGCTCAAATTCAACGCTTCTAATGCGCCAGAAGTAACGACAACATCATCATGGGTAAACACCATACCTTGTTGGATGTACCGTTGAGCAATCAAACGGCGTAGAGACTCACAGCCCGGCGGCAAGTTATCCAATAACGTCTCTGCCCCCATCTTCCTGCCTGAGCTGGCTAGGTTGCGGTTTAGCGCTTCTAATGGGAACAATGCTGGGTCTGGAAACGCGGAGCCAAACTTCACCGCATTCGATGAGGCCTGATTTTTGAGGTAGTCGTAAAGTTCATCGTTGATGCTGGAGCGATAAACGGAAGTGGCTGGAGAACTCGGTTCGAAGCGGTCCAACTCCGCAGTCACAAAGTATCCAGACTGAGGTTTCGCTGCGACCCAACCTTGTGCTTCGAGCAGCTGATAAGCTTGTAATACCGTACCTGCGCTGACAGAATGGTTTCGGCTTGTTACACGCACTGATGGCAGCTTTTCCCCTGCTCTCCAAGTATTTTGCTGAATCTGCGTTTTGAACAGCTCAGCCAGTTGACGGTATCGGTTCATGTTTCCCTCATTTCACTTACAGCCGCACCATAGCATACTTCGCGCCAGCATTCTGATACGGGAGTATTCAATTTAGCAACGTAATTTATCAAGCTTATCAATAGATATTTCAGCTACGAAGTGAGCGTTTATATCCCATACTTTGACTGTTACACACATATTGCCTCACATCTTTGCAATACCTAAAAGCCAAGGTTTTACGTTGGACTGAGTTCGTTAAACTCACTTCGAGCTACGGTCTTTAAATCAGGAGGAAGCGATGAAAGTTTTTACAATGGACGATCTCTCGTATCGCGGAAAACATAAAGGTGTACATAGTTGGGACCATCCTGGCAGTACCACCCCTTATTATTGGCATCCTGATTGGCTGCATATCGCTGAAGATGCTTTGGGTGAACACAAAAAGGCTGACCTTGAAGTCCCTGATGGAGAAACAGCGACAGAAGAGCATGCAAAAGCGGCGATTCTCAAACACTTGAATGACAAGTAGTTTAGGCTCTATCACCGTTCAAGAATAGCATTAGGTAGGCGAATCCATCGTCGTATGCTTTTAAACACAAATAAAGCTAAAACCTGCCAAATAGTAAATTCTTCTGAATGAGAAGTAAGCACCTTCTATGGCGAGCAAAGGGCAAAATAAGTCGATTGTTATCACATTAATTTTCATTACATCTGTTACATTTAAATAGTAATGGTGATGCACACCTCAACTCATGGATTGTGAGAGAAAACAATAATGGCGAAATACAACGAAGAAGATATTAAATACAAAGGTGAATCCAACGGCGTACATTCTTGGAGCTCTCCTTCCGGCCAACCTTATTACTGGCATCCAGATTGGTTACACGTTGCAGAAGATGCGACGGGTACGCATCCGAAGCAAAAACTTGAAGTTGAAAAGACAGAAGTACCAACCGAAAAACACGCATTAAAAGCGATCTTAAAGCATATGAACGACTGGGCGACTGAAAAACTTTCTTCTAACCCTGACATCGAAACCAATGCGGTTGAGTCGGAAATCAATCTGAAGAAGTAACCCCAACCGATATCCATACTTCTAACAGTAAACGCTCCGCCTTTGGTGGGGCGTTTTTGTCTCAACAAATCCTCACTAGACAACTATAAACGCGTTAACGCAAAGCACTGAATTGAAACGATTGGGATGTGTGCAAAACTTCTCCAACCATGGCATAAATGCCCTTCAAACTCTGTGCCTACCAAACGTTTTCATGGCAAAAACTTTAGTTATGTTAGAATTCTGTTTCAAATCGCAACTTTTTTAGGTTTTCTTTTCAGTAACGGTTGTAACCAATATTGCTGAAAGGTATAAATGTTAGCACACCCCTTCGATTAACATGGATGAAGATTATGTTTGAAAAAGTAGTTGCCGCTCCGGCTGACCCTATTCTTGGCCTTACTGAAGAGTTTAAAAAAGATGCTCGCGCAGAAAAAATTAACCTTGGCGTAGGTATTTACAAAAACGAGCAAGGCGAAACTCCCGTTCTTGCGACAGTAAAGAAAGCTGAAGCAGCACTTGTTGAAACTGAAAAAACCAAATCTTACCTAACCATCGAAGGCACAGCAGAGTACGGCATTGCAGTGCAAAAACTGCTTTTCGGCTCTGATGCAGAAATTGTAAACGAAAAACGCGCTAAAACAGCTCAAGCTCCGGGTGGTACTGGTGCACTACGTGTTGCCGGCGAGTTTATTAAACGTCAACTAGGCGATGTAAAGATCTGGATCAGCAACCCAACATGGGCGAACCACAACGGCGTATTTACTGCTGCTGGTATCGAAACGGCACAATACAGCTACTACAATGCTGAAACAAAAGACAAAGACTTCGATGCGATGCTAAATGATCTTCAATCTGCATCTGAAGGCGACATCGTGCTTCTACACGGCTGCTGTCACAACCCTACAGGGATCGATCCTACAGCTGAAGAATGGGAAACATTGGCGAAACTTGTCGCAGAGAAGAAATTGCTTCCTCTGTTCGACTTCGCCTACCAAGGCTTTGCTAAAGGTGTGGAAGAAGATGCTGCAGGTCTTCGTACTTTTGCTAAGTACAACAAAGAAATCCTAGTCGCGAGCTCTTTCTCGAAAAACTTTGGCCTATACAATGAACGCGTAGGTGCCTTCACGTTAGTAGCTGAGTCAGAAGAAGTCGCAACAACCGCATTTTCTCAAGTTAAAGCCATTATTCGCTCTATCTACTCTAACCCACCTGCACACGGCAGCGCTGTCGTGACTCACATTCTTGGCAACGCCGAAATGCGTGCGGAATGGGAAGCTGAAGTAGCAGAAATGCGTGACCGTATTCAAGAAATGCGTGAACTGTTTGTAGCGACACTAAAAGCAGAGGGTGTGGACGCAGACTTTAGTTTCATCGAACGTCAAAATGGTATGTTCTCTTTCTCTGGTCTTTCTAAAGAGCAAGTTAACCGCCTTAAAGAAGAGTTCGGTATTTACATTGTCGGTTCTGGCCGAATCAGTGTTGCTGGTATGACGAAGTCAAATATGGGCCCTCTGTGTAAAGGCATTGCAGCGGTTTTATAATCGACTGTCGCATACTTTATTAAAAGGAAAGGTCAGCATAAGCTGACCTTTTTTGTTTGTTTTAACTTAACGCCAAAAACGAACCCGTCCGATCTAGTAGACAAACTTCAAACTCAGCCCAACTTCATTGACGTAATCTGAGCTTTCACCGCTGTAATCAGTATCTCTAAACTGATAAAAAAGACCAGTGCCGATGACTTTATGCCATTGGTAGTTAAAACCGATCTTAAAATTGTTCTCATCAACGATATCACTACGGTTCAACTCCACTTCAGCTGTCGCAATAAGCTTTTCACTGAGCAAGTAATTCACCCCAACAGTTACAGCTTGAATCAATTCGCTATCGGAAGACAACGTATTATCCGTTTTGTCGTCCGTCGCTTTCGCTTTGATTGCGCCTATTCCATATATCCCGTAGATATCGAATTGCTCTGTAACTCCGTAACGGTAACCACCACCAAACAAAAGGCGGTCAATACGAAGAGTAAAATCATCCGGATGGAAAAACTGCGCTGAGTAATCAACATTAAACAACCAGTTCTCAGTAAACAAATAGTTACCACCGAGTCCAACTGTGGTCGCATTAGAGTTATCTAACCATTCTTCGTTTGTCGTTCCGGCACCAACATCCAAATTAATGTGTTCGTACCCAAATTTTTCTGCTTGGTCCATGACCGCTGCGCTTGATATCGCCGGCAAAGCAGCTAAAGAAACAAGCAATAAATTTCTCATCATTCGACTTCCTTTCATGAGAATTATCTAAACACTGTATTCCATCGCCTGAGCTACTTGGCTCAAGAAGAATAGCTTAATCTAAAGACGTGATAACGATCTGAAACAGCCAAAGATCTAATCAGTCATCACGAAGAAAACATATCGACGACGTCTTTTTCAATTGAGGTGACCATATAGTAGTAAAAATGAAGCTCCCTTATCGTGCGATATGTCAGAATCTTATGACTGAGCACGAAAATCGCGGTTCAGATAAGACTCTGTTTTAAAACTAAGTTAAGATTACTTTATTATTTGCGAACTAAAAGGCGCCTTCGATGGATGCAGAACTTCTCGAGATTTACAACTTTCTCGCCAAGTATCCCCCGTTCAATGAACTCCCTGAAGAAACACTAAACAAGGTGACAGAGAGTGTCGAAATCTCGTACTACCGAGAAGATACCCCCATCATCCATTTTGGAGACTATATCCAAGATTTATACGTGGTGCGAAGCGGTGTTGTTGAAGTTTATCGACGCAAAGGTGAGCTGTATAATCGCCTTGACGAAGGTGACCTATTTGGCCAGATGGGCATGCTCACCAATAACAAAGTCCGCTTTCCGGTAAAAGCCATTGAGGATACCCTGCTCTACTGTATTCCTGGTGACATTTTCCAAGAAATTTACGATAACTTTGATTCCTTTGCGGATTTTGTTGAAGTTGAAAATAGCGCTCGTTTACGCCAAGCCATTTCAGAAAACAAAGACGCCAATGACCTGACGACGTCGAAAGTGAAAACCTTGCTGACTGGCGATGCTCATACGATTGATCGTGGTCAGACAATCCAGCAAGCCGCGCAGCAAATGGCGAATGACAACGTATCGGCTTTACTTATCGTCGACCCAGACTTCGTTCGTGACGAAGACGATCCACAGTCCCCAGTACTTGGTATCATTACTGACCGTGACTTGTGTACCCGTGTGTTAGCTGAAGGTTTGTCCCCACAGGACGATGTGTCTAGTGTGATGACCACGGAGGTCATGTCTCTTGACCACAACGCTTACATCTATGAAGCAATGTTAACGATGCTGCGTTACAACGTACATCACCTACCAGTGGTAAAAAACCAATTACCAATCGGTATTATCGAAACCACCGACATTGTTCGTTATGAATCTCAGAATTCGTTGTTGTTGGTGAGTAGTATTTTCCAACAACAGACTATCGAAGATTTAGCCGTTGTTGCCGAAGAAGTAAAAAGCAGCTTCGTGCGTTTGGTCAATGAAGATGCCAACTCTCACATGGTGGGTAGCGCGATGTCGGTCATTGGCCGAAGCTTCAAACAGCGTCTGCTAGAAATGGCAGAAGAAGAGCTTGGCCCACCGCCAATTCCTTATTGTTTCCTTGCACTTGGCTCAATGGGGCGAGATGAGCAACTGTTGGTAACTGACCAAGATAACGCCATCATTCTAGATGAGACTTATCAAGAAGAGAAACATGGTAAATACTTCGAAGCCCTAGCAAAATACGTCAGCGATGGGTTAGATGCCTGTGGCTACAAATATTGCACAGGCGATATTATGGCAACCAACCCACTATGGCGCATGACTCGTTCAGAGTGGGAAGAGTGTTTTGCTGACTGGATTGATAACCCGAACCCGAAAGCACTACTCAACGCCTCCATCTTTTTCGACTTGGATGGCGTCTATGGCCGCTTAAAATGGGCAGAACAGTTAACTAGCTTTATTGTTCGTCGCGCTCGAAAGAACAACCGCTTCTTAGCGTGTTTGGCTCGTAACGCACTAAACAGAACACCACCTCTGGGCTTCTTTAAAGACTTCGTGATGGAAAAAGATGGCAGACACAACAACTCCATCAACCTCAAACGTCGCGGTACTGCTCCTCTGGTCGACTTAATTCGCGTTCACTCTCTGGCGGTTGGTTCACGTGCACAGAACTCGTTTGAGCGTCTTGACGACATTATTGATGCTGGCATTTTGCCAAAAGGTCGAGCACAAGACTTAAAAGACGCGTTAGAATTTATTTCCATGGTACGTATTCGTCACCAAGCGACGGATGTGGAACTAGGCATTGAGCCTGATAACAATATCGAACCGGAAAACCTCTCTGAGTTTGAACGTCGCAACCTAAAGGATGCATTCCAGATCCTAAGCAATGGTCAAAATTTCCTTAAGTTCCGCTACCAAGCGAACAAGAGCTTTAAGTGAGGTTTAGCATGATTAAAAAGCTCTTTCAGAAGCCAACCATTCAGTGGCCAACGAAGTTTGAACAAAAGCTGGAGATGGCGAAGGATGAGAATTTAATTGCGTTTTATAGCAACAAGCCGCCTGCTCCAGAAACACCGTTATCTGAGGTGGAGTTCGTGGCGTTAGATTTCGAAACGACGGGTTTGAATCCTGAAAAACATGACATCATTACTATTGGTTTGGTGCCGTTTAACCTGAAGCGAATTTTCCTACGTAACTCGCGTCATTGGAAGGTACGTCCACAGCGTGCACTCGATGAAGATTCAGTCATTATACACGGTATTACTCACAGCGAATTGATCGATGCACCTGACTTAGGCGATATCTTAAGCGAGCTGCTACCATCCTTAAGCGGGAAAATCATTGTTGTTCATTACCGTCGTATCGAGAGAGAGTTTCTGGATAAAGCGCTCAAAAGCCGTTTAGGGGAAGGTATTGAGTTTCCTGTTTTAGATACGCTGCACCTTGAAGAAACGATTCAACAGAAACGTTCAGGCTCTCTCTGGGAGCGTTTAAAAGGGAAAAAACCAGAATCGGTTCGGCTAGCGCAATCTCGACGCCGTTATGGGCTGCCAGACTATACGCCTCACCATGCATTAACCGATGCAATTGCTACCGCAGAGCTACTGCAAGCGCAAATCGCCCATCATTACAGTGAAGAGCAACCCATCAGTGAGTTCTGGCTGTAATATACTTCACGCTTAATAGCGATCAAAAAAGGAGCCAGATGGCTCCTTTTTTTTGCTTAGCTTGAGACAAGATTACAGCTTAAAGCGTTGAATCTCTTGTTCAAGTTCGTGTGATAGCTCAGACAGGTGAGCAGCTTGTTCTGCTGCTTGATGAGCTTCGACTGACAACTCGTTAGACACGTCACGAATACCTTCAGTGTTACGAGTGATCTCAGTGGTTACCGATGCTTGCTCTTCTGCTGCTGAAGCAATCTGCGTTGCCATATCACTGATACGCTCAACAGCAGTGTGGATTTGCGTCAAGCTCGCTGCAGCCGCATTGGCATCATCAACACTGGTATCAGCTAGACGACGACTGTCACCCATAATACCGACCGCTTTGGCTGTTGTGCCTTGTAGCATCTCGATAGTTTCTTGAATCTCTTGCGTTGAAGCATGAGTACGTTGGCTCAATACGCGGACTTCATCTGCAACCACAGCAAAACCACGGCCTTGCTCACCTGCACGTGCCGCTTCGATCGCCGCGTTAAGTGCAAGTAGGTTCGTTTGCTCTGCAATGCCTTGAATCGTTGATAGAATCGTATTGATGCTATTTCCGTGTGCTTCTAGCTCTTGAATCACATCAGTAGCAACTTGAACTTCTTGCGCTAAGTTCTGAATAGAACCTTGCGTTTGAGTTACTTGGCTTGAACCGTGTGAACAAGCTTGAACCGCTTCTTCTGAGTTACTTGCCGTGCTATCAGCATTACCTGCAATTTCTTGTGTCGCTGCTGCCATTTCATTCACAGCCGTCGCCACCATGTTGATTTCATCTTGCTGGTAAGAGATACGCTGACTACGCTCCTCAGCTTGCTGTGCTGTCGTGCGTGCTTGCTCTGAAAGCGCAGAAGATACGTGGCTAAGCTTAGTAACCATTGTGTGCATGTTGCCAACAAAACGGTTGAAGTTTTCCGCCAGTTTACCTACTTCATCATCACTGCGTGGTTCTAGGCGTTGCGTTAAATCACCTTCGCCAGATGCAATTTCTTCCAGTGCATTTGATACGCGGTTCAAGTCACGGAACAAGAAACCAACTAGCCAAGAAACTGCAAGAATAACCACAATCGTGATCGCCACAGCAGTGAACAATAGATCTCGTAGCAATACCGCATGACCTGCTTCTTCTGTTGCGCGATCCATTTCAATCGCAAACATCCAATGCGTACCAGGAACTTTATTGAAGTAGTAAAGCTTCTCTTTTCCTTTGATTACCGTATCTTCGATACGACCTTCATCGGCGGCGCGCTCAATTGCCTCTTCTGAAAAATCTTTTAGAACACTGGTGATAGGCTTAAGCGTCAAGCTTTTATCTGGATGCGCTAAGAAGGTGCCTTCATTCATGTCGATTAGCATCGCATGCGCGTTTTCACCTGCATCTAAGTTAATCACATCGCTGATAAGCTGATCGATCAGTACGTCCGCACCAACAACACCAACAAACTGACCATTTTTCATTACTGGCTCAGCAATGGTCACAAGTAGTGCATTCGTGATTGCGTCTTGATATGCGGCGGTGATGATTTGCTTACCCGCTGCATCAGCATCCTTGTACCAAGGACGTGTGCGAGGGTCGTAATCAGCACGGTTACGCTCCGGATGAGAGCGGTACATATCACCGTTTGGTGTACCAAGGAAGATGTCATCGAAGCCACCAGCCTTGCGAGCTTGTTGTAGGAAAGGAACAACGTCTTGCTCGGTCGAGTAATCGTTGAACGCAGTGGCAATATCTTTACGGATATTGACCCAATCAGAAATTCCCTCTGACGCAGTAGTACTAAGACTTTGCGCACGTGAATAGACACCTGAACGAGTCTGATCAAATAATTGACCAGCCGACAACCAAGTAAGTGCTGTTGCCATCACAACAACAGCAGAAAGGCTTGCGCCTATAAGCTTTTGTTTTAATGATAATTTCATATTTATAGTTTTTTGAGTTGGGAGAACAGTTAAGGTGCATGAATATTACACACTTTTTTACGACTATTCACTAATTTTTAAAAAACAAAATAGCACATTAACTCTTTGTAAAATATGAACTTTCATGTGTCATTTTTTTGTCTCGAGCGTCATAAAAACCGCACAAAAAAAGCCAGCAAATTGCTGGCCTTTTGATTAATTGTTAGTCAGACGGTTTTATAAAATGCCGAATTACTGACGCTCAGTTCGCATACCCATCAATAAGCTCACACACATTGCAAGCAGAATGAAGGTAAATGGCAGTGCTGTAGAAATGGCACCGGCCTGAAGAGCTTGAACCGCCTCGGAGCCACCAATCCATAGCAGAGCAACCGCAATTGCACCTTCCATGAATGCCCAGAAGACACGTTGAAGTACAGGTGCATCGACTTTACCACCTGCCGTGATACTGTCGATAACAAGTGAACCAGAGTCAGAAGACGTAATGAAGAACACAAGTACCAGCACAACAGCGATGATAGAAAGCATGCTACCAAATGGAAGAACATCAAACATTTGGAACATAGCAAGTGATACGTCAGTCAAGCCATTTGTGCCCAGCTCACCTACTTTATCAACAACTTGCTCGATCGCCAGGCCACCAAATACAGACATCCAAACAACGGTAACCGCAGTTGGAACCAGTAGAACTGCTGTGATGAACTCGCGAACGGTACGACCACGAGAAACACGCGCGATGAACATGCCTACGAATGGCGACCATGAAATCCACCAAGCCCAGTAGAACACTGTCCAGCCTTGGAACCAAGCTTCGTCCGTACGACCAAACGGGTTACTTAGTGGGATGATATTCTCTACATATGCCATAAGTGTGGTTGGAATCGAACCTAGGCTCGCCGCCCAACCGATAAGACCAACAAGGAGAAGTAGCAAGAACGCCACAACCATGTTGATGTTACTAATGACTTTAACACCACCATCGATGCCGCGTACGACTGAAACAACAGCAAGTAAAGTCACCACGGTAATAACGACGATTTGCAGACCTAGGCCTGGCTCAACACCAAATACGTGATGAATACCACTTGCTGCTTGCTGCGCACCTAGACCTAGGGATGTAGCAAGACCAAATAAAGTCGCAAGCACAGCCAGAATGTCCACAATGTGGCCAGCCCAACCCCATGCACGATCACCCAGAAGTGGGTAGAAGATCGAACGCATAGATAGCGGTAAACCTTTGTTGTAGGCAAAGAATGCTAAAGAAAGTGCTACAACACCGTAAATTGCCCATGGGTGAAGGCCCCAGTGGAACATAGTTGCACCCAGTGCCAATCTCGCGGCTTCTGGTGTATTTGCCTCAACACCAAGTGGCGTTTCATACCAACCGGTGAAGTAAGCGACAGGTTCTGCAACACTCCAGAACATTAAACCGATACCCATACCAGCTGCAAATAGCATTGCAAGCCATGACATAAACGAGTAATCGGCAACAGCGTCTTTACCACCTAGTCGGATCTTACCCATTGGTGAGACGATAAGCGCCAAACAGAAAATAACGAAAATGTTACCTGCAATAATGAACAACCAATCGAATGAACCAATAATTTTCCACTTCAGCCCATCAAGTGCCGTCTTTGCGGTATGTGCATCTAGAACTAATGCAGCGACAAGAAACAGCGCAATTAAACCTGCACTAATACCAAAAACTGGGTTATGAACATCAAAACCCCATTTTTGAACGTTGTCCTGACCTACCGTATAGTCGGTACTATCGATACTGTACTTATCTATACCCTTTGTCATCGTTCCTCTCTATTTTTGTAGTGTTTTTACGTACCAAACAAAAAAATCTTTCGAACACGATACGTTTTGCATTCCGTGAAGGCGCAAGATCCTATCATTTGACACGTTTTTGTCTATCTTTTTGCTATTAAAAAATCCAATAACTTACTTTTCACTGTGTGATTACGGCCTTTGATAGAACAAATCACTACTACAATAGTTAGACCACAAACATTTATTGCTATAATAATTTTAGCTCTTCTTATTTTGTCGAAAAGGCGCGACAAAATGGTATTGAGGACACGGCGTAAAATTGTAGAGGTAATTTTTGATTTCCCCCCTTTAAATAAGGGCGCATTTAAGTTAGTGTCGCCTCGATAAATGTTCCCTACAGACTGGATGAATAAATTGGAAAAGTACGAAGAAGTATTGGTCTCGATTCGTCAGATCATCCGCGCTATTGATTTACATTCTAAAAAGCTGAGCAAAGAGTCTGGATTGACTGCTCCACAGTTGATTTTGATGCGCGCTATCAATGACTTAGATAACGTGACGATTAAACAGTTGTCTAGCCACACTAACATGAGCCAAGCGACCGCAACGACCATTCTAGATAGACTAGAACGAGGCCAGTTTGTTGAGCGTCAGCGCAGTGTTCAAGACAAGCGTAAAGTGCATGCTGTACTTACGAGCAAGGGTCAAGAAGCCTTAAAACAAGCACCAACGCCGCTGCAAGAGCACTTCATTAATCGATTCCAAAAATTGGAAGAATGGGAGCAATCCCTTCTACTATCTTCCGTTCAACGCATCTCGACGATGATGAATGCAGAGGACATCGATGTTGCTCCAATGCTAGAGCTTGGTAGCATTACCAAAGCCGATTAGTTTCGCTCCCACGTGCTCGCTTTTTGCGGGCACTACTCTCCTACTCAGTCAACCCAGTTTCAAACGCATATTTTGCTAACTCTGCCGTCGAATGTAAGTCTAACTTGTGCTTAATGTTATGGCGATGCGTCTCTACCGTTCGATAACTAATATTGAGTAAAGTGGCGATTTTCTTGCTGCTGTTTCCTTGAGCAACTAATTTAAGTACCGCTTCTTCCCTGCGGCTGAGAGGATTCGTTTTTTGCGTGGCAGGCACCACTTCTTGGGTAAAGAGTGTTTGTGTGACTGATTCACAGAAATACGTCGAGCCTTGGTTCACCGTTTTTATTGCTTGCACCATTTTCTCGGCCGAGATTTCCTTGAGCATATATCCTACGGCACCAGCTTGCATGACCTTCATGATGTATTCGCGATTATCGTGCATGGTCAACATAAGTATTTTGCTCTCTGGGCGCGCTTCTTTAATTACACCAGTCGCTTCAATACCGTTCATTATAGGCATGCTGATATCCATCAATATGACATCCGGTTGCAAGTGCTTTGCGACCTCTATCGCTTCCAAACCATTACTTGCTGTACCCACCACTTCGATGTCAGGCTCTAACTCCAAACGAGCCATGAAGCCATCCAACACCACTTGATGATCATCGACAATCACTACACTAATCGGTTTATCCATAAACTATTTCATCCAAATTAAGCAGCACGGTAATCTCTGTTCCCAAGCCAAGCTCACTCATTAGCTCAAATTCACCACCGATGAACTCTACACGCTCTTGCATGTTCCTTAACCCAATCCCTTGTTGGTGCACTGCTTGGTTAACCACAAATCCAACCCCATCGTCACGTATGAGTAATTGCAGCATATTGCCCATTTTTTGCAAAGTAACCGTTACTTTTTTCGCTCGCGCATGTTTTTCAATGTTATTCAAAGACTCCTGAGCGACGCGATATAGCGTCGTTGCGACTTCCGAAGTCAGTTTGTGCTGCTGAGTATCGAAATTGCTCTCGATATCAATCCCAGAATGGGAATGAAAATCCTGTAGCAAGGTCGTCAGTGCTGCTTCTAAACCGATATCATCGAGGGCGCTTGGACGGAGCTGATGAGAAATATGCCGCACCTCATTTATCGCGGTGACGAGCGATCGTTGTGATTTATCTAAGTGGGATTTGAGTTTTTCGTCTTCAAGTCTATGACTCATTAAGTCTAAATGACATTTACTGGAGACTAACAACTGATTGATTCCATCGTGCAGTTCTCGCGCTAAATGCTTTTTCTCATCTTCTTGGAACATCACGGTTTTATGTGCCAATTCTTTCAGGTTCTTATCAGCGAGGCGATGCTCGTGCAGATTGATCGCCAAAGTGAGAACAATGATTACAGCAACGGTCACCGCTAAGATCACGACGACTGAGAAAAATGTCGTTTCGATATTTTTGTTCACTGCCGCGCGCATATTGGCGACTTCTCGGCTGACATCCTCAATATACAGCCCAGTCCCTATCATCCATTCCCACTTATCGAGCCATGCAGCGTAACTAAGCTTAGGGACAACTTCACCTGTAGATGGCTTTTGCCACAGGTACTGATGAAATCCACCACCTGATTGCGCTTGATACAATAAAGCTTCGATTAAGCGATCGCCATTTTCGTCTTCAAGATAGAGTAAGTTTTCCCCGACAAGCTCCGGAAGAACTGGGTGTACAAGGTTGGTACCATATTTATCATAAGCAAAAAAATAGCCGTCCGACCCATAACTCAAACGATTTAAAATCGCTTTCACACGCGTTTTGGCAACACTCTCTTCTAAAGTCGGATCGTTGTAGATGTAAGAAATGGAGTCAAAAGCGACGTCGACCGTATCTTTCAGCGCCGCTTCTTTTGATTGGATCAAGTTTTGATGAAAGATCTCCACCTCCCTTTTGCCAAGGGTCTTGGTTTGATAGATAGAGATCCAGCTGATACTCGCTGACACCAATACCACGGGTATCAGTGTCAGCAGAATTAACTTTGCTTTGAGAGGCATCCCTTCCCTCCATGAAACGCTGCCTTTACAGCTTACTATCTTAGCAGTACAAACGAATCGATTGTGTCTGCATAGACATAATTAACAGCTTAACAACTTGTCTCAAAAGGTAAAAACTCTCAGTTCACAAAATCTCTTTATTATCGAGTGATTAACTCATACCGTAAAAACCTGGGAAAAACAGCAAAGACGCCAACACAACAATCTGAATCGCGATGAATGGCATCACACCTTTGTAGATATCTCGCGTAGTAACCCCTGCTGGAGCGACACCTTTTAGATAGAACAAACTAAAGCCAAATGGCGGTGTGAGGAACGACGTCTGTAAGTTCATCGCAATAAGAATCGCAAACCACGTCATATTAATGCCCATCAATTCAGCGACTGGCGCAATAATTGGCACGATGATAAAACAGATTTCAACGAAGTCGATAAAGAAACCTAAAATCAGAATCACCACCATGGTAATAATAAGGAATCCCCACTTTTCACCCGGCAGTTCTAACATCCACTCTTCAACTAAATAATCACCACCAGTGTAGGTAAATGCCATTGAAAAGGCGGTCGCACCAAGTAAGATCGCAAAGACCATTGCGGTTACTTTAACTGTCTCTTTTGATGCATCATAAATCATCGACCAACTAAACTGTTTATACAATAGTGATAAAATTATCGCACCTGCACCGCCCAGTGCCGCTGACTCTGTTGGTGTTGCAATCCCTGCAAAGATGGAGCCCAATACCACGATGATCAATGCTAAAGGTGGCAATACAGCTTTCAGTGCGGTGAGCACTTCTTGTTTACGACTGATCGACTCATCGCGCTCTATCGCCTGTGCGGCTTGAGGGTTCAACTTCGCGTAGATGAGAATATAGATCACATAGGCGCCAACAAGTGTAATACCGGGCCAGATCGCAGCTTGAAATAGGTCCCCTACCGGTACGCCAAGTACATCACCCAACAAGATCAACACGATAGAAGGTGGGATAATTTGGCCCAACGTGCCAGACGCACAAATAGTCCCACACGCTAAACCTTTGTCGTAATTGTACTTGAGCATCACAGGAAGAGATATTAAGCCCATCGCAACAACTGATGCGCCTACCACACCCGTTGAAGCCGCAAGCAATGCGCCAACTAACACGGTAGAAATAGCGATACCACCGCGAACGCCACCGAACAAACGCCCCATTGATTCTAGTAGCTGTTCAGCAAGCTTCGTTTTCTGTAGCACTAGCCCCATAAAAACGAACAGCGGTACGGCCATTAGCACCGTATTTTCCATAATGGACTGAATTCGATATGGCATAAAAGCAAACATCTCGATGCCTTCAGCCCAAACACCAAAAATCAGCGCGATACCACCAAAAGTAAAGGCAACGGGAAATCCCAATAGAAGCGCAAAGAGCGCAACAAAAAACATCACTATACCGATCATAATGACTTCCTTTTACGACTTACCGTTATTACCGGCATAGATGAGATGAGGGTTGACAATTTTGTTGATTGAATGAAGTAACAATCCAATACCACTCACCGCCATAAAGAAAAATGACAGCGGAATCATCGCTTTGATAATCCAACGATATGGTAAGCCACCTGGGTCACCAGACGTCTCGCCTAACGCGTAACTTTCCTTGGCGAAATCAATACCAAACCAAGCTACCAGTAGGCAAAAAGGGAATAAGAAAAATAGTGTGCCTATGATGTCGATGATGGATTGTGCTTTGTAAGATAAGCGTTCATAAAAAATGTCGACGCGAACATGGCCACCGGACTTAATTGCGTAAGGCACACCAAGCAAGAACACGGCAGAGAATAGATGCCATTCCATTTCTTGGAATGCGATAGACACATCATTAAACACGTAACGCATGACAACGTCGTACACAACGTTTGCTAACAACAAAATAAACAGGATGCTGGATAACCATCCGAGAAAATCGCTAAAGCGGTTAAATAATCGCTCAATATAAATAAGACTTCTCATTCCGAACTCCGTGGAACGTTTAGATGCGCTCCGCTATGGTGCGGAGCATTCATTATGAAGTTTTCTTGGGCTTCGATAGCAGGCTAAACCTCTCGGCATCGCCTGCTTCATAACGTTATTGTTGAGCTTGACTGTTTAAGTACGCTCGGTGCGAAATATCTGACCATGGTCGAACTTGATTCATATAGTTCGCTTGCGACTCTTGAATCTCTTTCGCCAAAGCATCTTTTTCTGCATGTTCTTTCAACAAACGATCGTTTGCTTCTCGCAACGCAACTACGACTTCAGGTGGGAAATCTTTTACTTCAACATTTGGGTATTCAGACTTAATAGATGCCCAGTTTTTGCCGCTTTCGTGTTTCGATTGCGTGTACATATCGTAAGCCGCCGTTTTCATGGCTACTTGCAAAATCGCTTTTAGATCATCAGGTAGACGATTCCAGGTACGCTTGTTAACGAGGAACTGAAGCTCAGTCGCTGGCTCATGCCAACCTGTGTAGTAGTAAGGCGCGATTTTGTGGAAGCCCATACGTAGATCCAGCGATGGACCAACCCATTCCAAGGCATCAATTGTGCGACGCTCTAGAGAAGTATATAGCTCACCAGGGGCGATATTCGTTGGCTTGGCACCTAACTCAGCCAAAATCTCACCAGCAAACCCTGGGATACGCATTTTCAAACCCTGTAAGTCCTCGACGGACTTGATCTCTTTTTGGAACCACCCGCCCATCTGAGTATCGGTATTACCGCCAGGGAAAGACATCAAGTTATGTGGAGAGTACACTTTTTCCATCAGCTCCATACCACCGCCGTAGTAAAACCATGCATACTGCTCAGTTGGCAACATACCGAAGGGCATAGAAGTGAAGTAAAGTGTGTTTGGAACCTTACCCTTCCAGTAATAAGACGCTGAGTGACCCATGTCATACTGACCCGACTTAACCATATCAAACACCCCAAAAGGCGCTTTATGCTTGTTTGCGGAATCAATGCGGATTTGCAAACGTCCGTTGGACATCTCTTCCGCCATTTTGGCCATGTTTTTTGTGGTATCACCAAAAATTGGGAAATTAGGCCCCCAAGTTTCAGCAAGCTTTAAACGATAGACTTTTTCAGCAGCGTTTACAGAAGTCGCTGCGAGTGCCATCGCGGCAGCGACAGCGGTTGTTTTGAGCACTCGTTTTAAAGATTTTTGGATTAGACTCATCGTTCACGTCCTTTATCACCAAGGTTATTGTTGTCATCCATTTCATTAGGATTGGCTGTATTCGGTATAAAAGATGTAACAATGTTGTCTAATGCGAAATGGGCATGAACACGGAAGCGAGTAATTCATCAATAAGGCATTAGCCTAAGGTATTACGTACAAGTACGTAGGACAACCGTCATGACAAAAGACTGTTAATAGCAAAATCAATAAATTATATTTTTATCTATGAATAAAAATAAAAGACAATACGTACGTATTTTTCTGCCAAAAAATTTACATAGTATTTAAGAAAATGTGACAAACCACTTATTGGCAGTGTTAAAGTCAGTACTTAATGCATTATTTCCAATACCAAGATAAAAAAATACCTCGGCATCGGCCGAGGTATTCAATCTAGAACGGTAGCGGTAATTAAACTGCTTTGTAGATAACTTTGTTACCTGCTAACTGCTCTTTTTGAACTAGGTTTTCTTCAAGAAGCTTCTTTAGTGCGCCAGTAGCCCATGATGCCGCTTTAGTATCTTCTTGACCTGCAGCTAGACCGATGCCTTTAGGGTTAATACCTTCAGCATTCGCCATAACGATGTCTAATACTTGTTGTTGCTTAGGAGTAAGGGCAACATCAACTGTTTTCACTGCAGCTACTTTTTTATCAGCTACTACTTTCTCCGCAACAGCTTTTTCAGCAACAGAAGGTGCTACTGCTTTTTCCGCAACAGGCTTCACTGCTTTAGGTGCTGCAGCTAAGTTTGCTACTGTCGCTTTAATGCGTTTTTGCAGTTTCATCTGCACTTTACGCTTATGAGCAAGTCTCATTGAATATTTCTCCAGTTCACTGCATCTCAGCAGGGATGAAAATTTGAAGCGCGTTTTATACCAAAATTCACAAGCAATTTGTAGGTTTTAGCGGCGAAACGCGATGAAAAATGCGCTCAAAGCATAGAACGTCTACTATTTAATCAGATATTTTATGAACGGATTTATTGAATACTGGGTATAAAAACAGAGGTTTGTTTTATTTTAAATGCAAATCAATGCACATAAAGCTACCCACTTATTTTTGGACAAGTATTCGATGAGGTTATAAGCATGGAAACGCTGCACCTAACAAATTCACATTTCAAACCCGACTCCCCTATCAACAGAATACTTTTGTTGCTTGTTGCACTCATCACTTTGTTTTTGGTTGCCATTTCTCCGGGATGGAAGCAAGCCATGTTGTCGGTCATTTTGATGTCTGCAATCGTTGGTTTCGCCATCTTGATGATTAAGAAAAGCCAAGTCACTTTTACGCTGACAGCTTCTCACTTTCAGCAACACCTTTTTAAAGGAGGTTGGGTCGTCCGATGGCGAAATATTGAGTCAATCGGTATTTGTAGCTACCAACAGGAAGGGTGGCACCAACCGCTACCTTGGATCGGTATTCGTCTAAAACACTACTCGCCCTACTTAAATTCAATCTGCCCTCGTATAGCGACAGAAATTCTCCTCAGCCAGCGAGCACTGCTTTACTTAGGCGCGAAACAAAATCAGTGTGAAGATAAGTTTGAGGATATAGTGCTTGACCCTAAACCGTATATAAACAGAGATGGGATTGAGTACAAAGGTTTGTTAGCGATGCTCGCCAACCGGATGAAGTATCAGAGAGGCTTTTATGGCTACGATCTATTTATATCAGCAAGTGATCTAGATCGTGAGGCTGAGGATTTTGTGGGACTGACTCGGCGATACTTAGCTGCCGCCGAGCCAGAATAATGCTTAGTACACGCACTTTTAGTAAAGCGGCATCTCGTCAGCAACGAACGGGTTAGTTTTACGCTCATGACCGAAAGTCGATTGAGGGCCGTGACCAGGGACAAACGTGACATCATTGCCTAAAGGCCACAATTTCTCTTTGATAGAACTAATCAACGTATTGAAATCACCTTGTGGGAAGTCAGTTCGACCAATGCTACCGTTAAACAAAACGTCACCCACAAACGCTAAACGCGCTTCTTCACTGTAAAGCACAACGTGACCTGGTGTATGACCAGGTGTGTGGAATACGTTCAGCACTTGATTACCAAAAGTGACAGTGTCACCCTCATTTAGCCATTGGTGCGGTTCAAACGCTTCTGTCAGCGGGAAACCAAACATTTGGCTCTGACCTTCCAAACCTTGCAACCAGAAGTTATCTGCCTTGTGAGGACCAACAATCTCTGTACCGCCAAGCAGTGCAGACAGCGGTTCCGTGCCACCTACGTGGTCCAAGTGACCGTGTGTTAGCACTAGGTTTACCACGTCAACACCCAGCTCTTTGATAAGCATAGCGAGCTGCTTTTCATCGCCGCCTGGGTCAACCACAATGCCTTTCATGGTTTCGTCACACCAGACAATAGAACAGTTTTGAGAGAAAGATGTTACTGGAACAACTTGGTATTTCAGAGCCATAGATAACCTATACCGAATAAATTTGCGTGAAAACTGCCGCAACTATGACACTAAGGCCTATCGACTTCAAGCTTTGAACTGTGGGTAATCGACGACGTTCTGAGACTAGAAACCTTGTCTCAACTGGCACTACCAGGAACGAACAGCACCCGTATCGATATGAACAAAGTTACTGCCTGGATAATAACCCACGCCACCGGCTTTTAGGCTTAAGGCAGCATCACGAACTGTTGAAAGCTTCACACCGTCTAAACGGAAATCAATGGCCTTTCCTTCCATGTGCATGCTCTTTTTCGCTACACGAGAAGACCCGTTGCGCAGCGAGGCATTAGTGGCAGGAGAACGGTAACCTGAAATGACGATCACCTCTGCTTCTGTACCAATTAACTTTTGAATTTGACTTATTTGATCGAACAAGCGTCTATCCATGGGATGAACCTCATTTCGTCGATGGTCTCGACAAAACTCATTCAGCCTTTGCAGTTCATCATTAATGTATCGTTTTCCATCGAAATAGCATGTTTCGAGGATCTCTCCAGTATTAAGGTTGTTCATCGCCAGCGCACGTGGCTCGTCAAGGAGTGAAGCCCAAGAAAATGATGGCAGGGCAGACGCCAACACCACACCACCAGCGGTCATTTTAAGGAAATCTCGGCGGGAAAAGTTACGACTTACCATTTCAAAATACAGTGCTCAACAACTAGACAAGTCGTGGACATTAACCAAACACATTTGTCACGTCAAATGCATAAAATGCTCCATCTTGATTTTCAGATGCAGTAATTATTGATTAATTATTGAACGAAAAGAGAATTCTTCGTTTTGTAAATTTTCCTTAAAGATTTCAACTGCGGTGATCGTACTTATAGATATCATCACGGTAGTAAAGCGTTCCCTCTTCCAACCATGCTGTTTGATAAATGATGTGTACTTGAATGCGCTCTCCCAAAGGAACTGACGTGTTAGACCGACGAGAACTTTCTCGCTTTTTCGCTAAACGTTCTTCCAGCCCCTGAGTTTTGAACAGAAGTTCTGCTAACTGGTCTGCATGTTCTACACGAACACATCCTGAGCTGAATGCGCGTCTGTCCTGTTCAAACAAGTTCTTACTTGGCGTGTCATGCAAATAAATAGCTTGTGGGTTAGGCATATTGAACTTGTACAATCCCAGTGCATTTTGTAAGCCCGACGCCTGTCGCATACGATAAGGAAATGTTCTCGGATTCACCGTTGCCCAATTGATGGTTGTAGGGTCAATAATTTCGTTCGAAGTCCAAGACCGAATGATTTGAATGTTATGGTTAATCAAATACATCGGATTAAGTTTTACTTTAGGAATAATGTCTTTAACCATGATAGTCCAAGGCACGTTCCAAGTTGGGTTGAGAATAACTGAATCCAATGCCACCGACATGATGGGTGTTTTTCTTGATGCTCTCCCTACCACAACTTTAGACTCAAACAAGGGTTGACCGTCATGCCAATACGTGACTTCGTATCCAGGCACGTTAACAAAGACAACATTATCCCTTTCTTTCGACCAAATTCTTGAACGCTCAGAATTCAACGCCAGCAGATGCAATCGCTCTTGAGGAGAAAAGTTGATCCATCGAATGGTATTCGGGCCGATAACGCCATCTTCTTTCAAACCATGAATACGCTGGAACTCTTTTATCGCAAGCTCTAATTGTTCGTCATATTCTTCAGTGACTAAATCCAAGTAAGAAACATCTACGCCTACGATCTCCATTCGCTCAATCAATAGGGGTCTGTTTTCTAATATATCGCCAACACGTGCTAGCCCAGTTTGTTGATAGGCAGGATATTGGTACTGAGAATGTTCCGATAGCGAAGAATAGGCGGAGTAGAAAGCATCATCTGTTTGTAATGGAGACCGGAGACTTGCCAAAAACTGACCAAGTTTGCCAACCGTAATCTCATTACTCAGAACCGATAAAGTATCGATGCTAGGAGCGGGTAACGTAACATGGGCTTTGTCTGTAAATAGCCAATTAATCCCTTCTTCGGGGAGTTGCTCAAGATAACTAAGGTACATCAAGAGTGAATCTGTCATCACTAAATCGAAGTCGAGATTATCTCCCTGCCACCTTACTTGGTTTATCCGGTGAAGTTGATTTTCGAATTCATCGGTGACATCCGCAAGTGCAACCAGGTTTACTTGAAAAAGAAACTGCTCAATATCACTTTCATTTTCCCAGTTCAAACGGTAATTGGTGCTTTGATACAGTTGATCAATCACCTCTGGATAATGGATCATTTTTTCTACAGACAGCTTTTGTACCGCTCCCTCTTGCTCGACTTGCGCTGAAGCTTCGAGAGAAACGACGGTGGAAAAGCTGCAAAACGGCACCAGAAGTGCCGTCATGATTAAAACCCTAGCAAACACTGAAATGATCCTTGCGCTACTTGCCATAATAAAAAGTATGGCAAATATCTCACAGCTTGCAGGTTTAAAATTAAGAATCTGATGCCGAAAACGACAACAAAACTCTCTATAAGTAATTACTCAATGATCTTTCTAGATAATTCTCGACCAATGGTTATCCCATTGCACACCGCTTGCGAAGGTATTTTTTGACTCTTCAGGCCTTTGCTCTACCACTTTTCCCGCCCCAGAGCTGACTCGGAACTCATCGCCATAGACCACAACACCAGAGGCATCTGGTAACGCACTTAGCTCGACCAATTTGCCCGTAGATTTAGACCATATACCATAACAACTGCCCGGAGGCGAAGTGGCTAAGATCCATTCATCGGTTGCTGCAATACTCGCAACGTAGTGATTGAAACGCGCCCACTCTTCAGGCTCAGCTTGAAGATCTTGCATTTCACCACCACGCGTGTGCATGGCGATCAAGGCTGGATACTCGTCCGGCTCACCACGATATTGCTGACCACAAAGCACGGTTTCCGCACCATCATGAGCTAAATGGCGAATACTCAACTTATGTTCCGGTAAAGACACTTGATCCAGTAGCTCACCCTTCTGTGAAAGGTAACTCAGGCTGGGTTTCATGCTATCAAGATTGAGAGGTTCACGACCGTTAGTGTTTACGCCACCGACGCCAATCGCTAGTGCGCCATCAGGCATCATGATCACTTCATGAGGACCAAGGCCAAAACCCGTTAACTCATCAATCTTTTGATATTGCTTCTGCACATCATAAACACCAATGATCCCGCGGCTTGTCCCCCTCTCCCCTTCTGTGGCAAATAGCAACGTGCCGTCATGGGAGTAAACACCATGTCCGTAAAAATGACGATTTGGCGTTGCTAGTTGCAGTTTGATCATCTGCTCTGAGCGATAATCAAACACCATGAAGAAAGTACCAGGTCGACGACCAAAAACTACGGCGTGGCCTTGTTGGTTGGTTGCTACACCGTGACCACGCTCAGGAATCGGCAATGAAGATAGCGGCATACCATGCTCATCCGCCACCACCGCTGCGAATTTATCTCGACCAATGATAGAACAGCCGATCAACGCAGGTTCACGTGAGCTTGTTGAAGCACAACCAAATGGCATCATAGGTATAGCCGCCCCGAATAGAGCGGCTTTCAGCAAGGTTCGGCGGGTTTGATCAGTCACCATCGGTTGCATTAAATCCTATAACTACGCCAAGCTCGATCGCCACTTCTTCGTGAATCAGGTACTTCAATTGCTCTAGCTTGTTGTATTGAGCGAGCACCATGCGATAACCTTCTTTTGTTTGTAGTGCAGCAAACAAGCTCTTATCCTCTGGCCAAGTTTCTAACGCCATTTCAAACTGATGAACGACACGGTCTGCGAGATCTGCATGGCCTTGCTCTCTAAGTAGCGCATCTAGACCATTCCCGTTAGCAAAGTACAACGCTTCCATCCCTTGAAGGTTGGCTTTTAAGTTTGAAAGCGAGGTCTCTGAACGCCACGATTCTGAGAAATACGGGCGAGGCTTACCAATCTTCGCTAGCGGTCGGCTCAACTTCTTCATGCTGTATTCAAGCTGATTCGAGAGCAGTGAAATGTACTCAGACTCCCATTCCGTCATCTCTAGCGATTTCCAAGGGTTCTCTGCCCAAGAATCCGCGATGATCTGCGCTTTGTTATCGAGGTTTTCTGCAATCGCTACGCCTGTCACACAAGTATTGCTGTTGCTAGATAAGGTCGACGCTTTATCGTAAAGCAGCCATTCCAGAGCCCCTAAACCTTGCACGGTGACACTTTGGGTGGAGATATCTTCTGCACTCCAAGCTTGATCAGATTTCGTCAATACAGACATTTTACGACCAGTAGTGTTCTTTTTATCTGGCCAAAACTGAACATTCCAGCTTTGCTCCAGCGCCGTAGCAGGGCCACGTTCTTGACCTTGTAATGCCATCCACGCAAGCATAGTTTGATGCCATTGCTGTTTTACTTGTGCATCATCTTTCGACTCTGATGCGCAGTAATCTGCGAAGCGTTGTTCAAGTTCTGTGGTTTGCGCTAAAAACGTCTGAGCTGATTGAAACTCCACCTCGTACACGCTTTGAGAAATATGACTTGTACTCTCAGGCTTGGCAGAGCTCGAACCGATAGTCGATTGGCAACCAACCAAACTTAACGTTGCGGCAATCGCACTCACTAACAGTGTCTTTTTCATGGTTAGGTCCTTATAGAGAGTTCAGAAACGCAATGAGAGCATCACGTTCTTTTTTGTTCAGAGCTAAAACATTTTGTTTCGCCGTTTCAGCTTCGCCGCCGTGCCACAACACCGCTTCCATCAGGTTACGAGCTCGACCATCATGTAAGAAGTAAGTATGTCCGTTTACTTCTTCGGTATAACCAATACCCCATAGAGGTGCCGTTCGCCATTCACGGCCGTTTGCTAAGTATTCCGGACGGTTATCGGCTAAGCCTTCACCCATGTCATGCAAAAGCATGTCGGTGTATGGGTGGATAAGCTGCTCAGAAAGCGCTGGTAACTCTGGTCGTTTCGCCGTTTTGACACTGGTTTTATGGCAGCTTTCACAACCAGACGTAGCAAAGATTTGCTGACCAAGTTTCACGTTAGGGTCATTGACATTACGGCGAATAGGTACAGCTAAGTGCTGGCTGTAAAACTCAACGAAATCGAGAATATTTTCACTCACTTCTGGTTTGCCGCCATTTGGCATGTCGTCACAAATGCTTTGTTTCGAGGTACAGTTTTCATATGGGAATAAATGGCTCGTAAGACCCACATCACCATTAAATGCTGCTGCATTTTGCTGCATTAGCGTCGGTTGTCCTGCTTTCCAGCCAAAACGACCAATCGAGAAATTGTCCCTCTCAATATCCCACACTTTATTTACTTTGCCTGAGATACCGTCTTTGTCGGCATCTTGTTCATCAGCCCAAGCAAGTAGCGTTTCGTCGGGAATACTCTCTAACAAACCAAGGCCGATCATTGGCGGTGCCACGCGTGCTGAGAACTCGGTATCAGGGTGCATATCGCCGTAACCCAGATCGGTAATGTTCAAATGAGGTTTTCTTAGCGTCACCGTCGTACCGTCTTTAAATTTCACTGGGACATCGGTGTAAGTGATTTCGATTTTGCCTTCTGGCGTTTGATCTTGCAGAGCGAAATCTTGAAGCTGACCACCATAAGTCGGCTCAGGTATGCCACCGTCTTTGATGTAGGCTTTCTTTTGTTCTGGCGTCATCGCAGGAATGCTTAAGCGCACTAACATAGACACGGCATGTAAATCATCTTTCTCTGGCGGATGACCACGACCGTCTTTGATGTGACAGTTCTGACAACCATTGGTGTTAAAAAGCGGACCTAGGCCATCACGAGCGTCTGTTGACGCTGGCGCTTGTACCCAAGGGTTGCGGAAAAAGCTGTTACCCACACTAAAATCTAGGCGTTTGCTCATCGGCAGGTTGGCAGCAGGAAGAGAATAGGCATTCGCGCCATCTTTTTTAACACTGGTTTTGCCACCAGACTTAACATCGTAAGCCATGGCAGAAGAAGAAAGGATCGCGGCTAGCGCAGAAATTAGGTATGGCTTCATATCATTGCTCTACATAGACAACAAGGGTGATAACAACGAGCTCAAACGGCAAAAGGGCTCAAAAAGAGCCCTTATTTATTATGGTTTTCTTATTAAAACTCGTGGTCAGCAGTATCAGGGCTTAGGCTGTCGATGCCGACAATGTTTGCCGCTCGCTCAATCGCACCAGTTTGCGCTACCAACGACATGATGGTGTCGTTTACCAGCGCGTTGCCTTGTGCGTTACCCGCCGCAATAAGTTGGTCAAAATGCTGGTTATTCTTCTCTGCAGAAGTCACTAGCTCACCAACTTGGCTAAGTGTTGTATCAAACTGCTTTTGAATGTCGGTCGCGGCTTTCTTATCTTTTTGAGCAACAAGATCAGCAATACTTGGACCAGATAGCTCTTTGCCGTTTACACCTTTGTATGTACCTGTGTAAACGTTGTAGATGCCTTGCTCGTTGTAGTAGTGAGAATTATGCGTGTTGTCTGAGAAACAATCGTGCTCGTCTTCAGTTGAGTTCGCTTCTAGTGCCACTTTCATACGCTCACCCGCTAGCTCACCTAGAGAAAGAGAACCCATGCCGAATAGCATCTTACGTAGACCATTGTCCGCTGAGTCGTTCAGTAGCTCTTCACGGTAGTTACCTTTTACTTCAGCAGACCACTGCTTTTCCATCCACTCAAGGTCTTGAACCAGTAGATCAGCGGCTGCTTTTAGGTACTCTCCACGACGCTCACAATGGCCATTCGTACACTCAGAACCGACAACGAAATCAGTGTAAGCACGTTGACCTGCACCCGCGTTAGTGCCGTTTAGGTCTTGACCCCAAAGCAAGAATTCAATCGCGTGGTAACCTGATGCAACGTTTGCCTCAGAACCGCCTACTTCGTTTAGATCCGCTAGCAATTCTGGAGTGATTTTTGAAACGTCCAGTTTAGAAGCACCGATCTGTAGGCTAGTGTTCGCGATGATGTTGGCAGCCGCGCCCTCGTTACCCAATTCGTATTGGTAATCAGCTGCTACGTAGTCAATCAGACCTTCATCAAGTGGCCATGCGTTCAGCTGACCTTCCCAATCGTCAACAATCGCGTTACCAAAACGGAAAACTTCAGACTGTTGGTAAGGCACGCGAGAATCTAGCCAAGCTTGTTTTACTTCTTCAAGCTTTTTCGCTGATGGTGATTTTAGAAATTCGTCGATTTTTACATCAAGCGCTTTCGCTGTTGTTACTGAATCAACAAACACAGCATGGGCAACGTCCGCGTAATGTTCGACTACTTGTTGTTTAGTTACTGTGGCAGCAACGGTAGAACCACTGGCAATGAGGAGTGATGCAGCAATAGATTGGACTAAAACTTTTTTTGCATTCATCTGAAGGATCCTTGTTGAGCTTTTCAATTATCGTATTGGTAGTGCTAATTATTCTTATTTGCACTTTAGTCTCGAGATAATACAAATTTACAATTTATTTGCAACTCCAGATACAAAAAAACCTCATAAAAATGAGGTTTTTTCACAGACTTTATTATCAGTTTTATCTTTAGGATTAAACCTTTAGGTCATGTTTTCCGTGAGAGACTTTTGCCTTCAGATAATTTTCGTTGCCATCTTTGATATGTGCAGAGGTATTGACAACCTCGCCAATTTCAATTCCGTACTCAGATAACTCACGAATTTTCTTAGGATTGTTCGTCACGAGGCGGATCTTATTCACGCCTAAAGCTTCTAGCATTTGTGCTGCTTCTGTGAAATCACGCAGGTCATCATCAAAGCCCAAATGGTTGTTAGCTTCGTACGTGTTCATGCCCTGGCTTTGTAAGCGGTATGCATCGATCTTATTGTACAAACCAATACCACGACCTTCCTGACGGAGATACAAGATGATACCACCGGACTCGCCCATGCGATTGATCGTCTCTTCTAGTTGCTCACCACAGTCACAGCGTGAAGAGTGGAACACATCGCCTGTCAAACACTCAGAGTGCATACGAACTAAAGGCATGTCCTGAGTTTGGTCCGCTTGTTTAAAGATAATAGCAACATGCTCTTTGTCTGTCTTCAGACCATGGAAAGACAGAATTTCGGCATCAATGTTACTTTTTGCCCCGACTTTAAAATCTACTCTGGCACGTACTTCCGCCATATCTATACTCACTCGATTTATTGCTTGATGCGCTTGATGCGTTTTCGTTATTGCATTCATGGGATTTACTCGTTGCTCTTCAACTATGGGGACTGATACCGCATTTTGCAATATAGAGATCACAATTGAGGGCAGTTATCCACTCAAGATAGCAAAAGAGAAACACTCTCCAACTGAACAATTGTTATATTATAACAATTTAAAAAAACTACAATAAAAAACCCCAGACAAATTTTGTCTGGGGTTTCAAGAAGGTCGTTTGGTCTATCTTTTAATGGGTCTGACTGCGCTTCCAAACGGCGAGTTCAATCCAAACTGCTGCGAGTTCTTGGATTTCCTCGTCGGTCAACACGGCGAGCGTTGAAGTAACTTGAGGCAGGTTCGGTGATTGCAATGCACGAATCTGCGAATAGAAGTCTTTTTTAAGTTGTAATATAACTGAATCCACTGCGTGCACCTATTCGTTCTTTTATTACTTATCCAGCTCAAAATTTTTATTTTCTTTATACTGGAAACTTCATAAATTCGGAAAAATGATAACATTCTGCTTGTTAAGTGCACAATTTATTTTTAATAGTGGAATAACGGTCACATTAATTACGCTTCACCATTCGGATCGAATATAAGACAAAAAAGATCAAAAATAGCACAGGAAAGATCCACAACAGCGCCGTGGAATAATTTAATGGTGGTTGATACAGAACAATATTCCCATAACGAGCAACTAGATAGTCCTTTATTTCTTGATCTGAGCTGCCTTCATTGGCCATCGTATACACTTTCAACCTCAGGTCTTTAGCCGCTTGTGCATTAGACTCGACAAGGTTTTGGTTTTGACACTGCGGGCAGCGTAATGTCTTGGCTAACGAGGTTGCGCGCTGTTGCACTTCAACAGAATGAAACTCAAACAGATCAACATTCTGCTCTAAATCCGCACTTCTCGTGAAAGGGGAAAATAGTGTAAATAGGATTAATGTGAGGAGAAGATTATTAAATCGAAACATTCAAATATCCTGAAAATATATCGTTCCATTTATCTGCCGTTAACTCTCCACGATATTTGATCAATATACGACTATTTTGATCAATCAAGTAAGTTTCTGGTGTTCCTATAACGCCTAGCTCCACAGCGAGCTTTCCATTAGGGTCACTTATTACTTCAATATATGGGTTTCGTTTAGAGCTCAAATATTCACGAGCGGCTTGTTTTTGATCTCTATAATTCAGCCCAATAATAGGCACACCGAGTTCTGCTAACTGCAATAATTCTTCATGCTCTCGTTTGCATACTCCGCACCAAGATGCCCAAACATTCAATAATTTATATCCGTCGCCTTTGAACAACTGCTCAGAAACCATGTCATCAGAGATCAGAGAAGTAGAGCGAAAATTAGGTGTCTCTAAATTTCGTTGTGGGGACAATTCAACATGCGGTCGCTCAGACAAAGCCACCGCAGTTACTACTGCAAACACGGCAACAGCCACAACGAGACCTGCGAGTTTAAGCGTATTTCTCGATCGCATTGATAGCCTCTCTCCTTTTCTTTAGGCCTGTTAATAGCGCACCAAACACAGCTAGTAGCCCGCCAGACCATATCCACCAAATACCTGCGCGGTACTGAACTTTAATCGCATAAGCATGAGTATCGACTTTATCACCCAATGTCACGTAATAATCGCCATGCCATAGTGAACGAATCGCAGGCTCGGTCATATTCATCACTCGCACAGGGTAATGACGCTTTTGCGGGTTGAAATTGAGCATGCGGCCATCTTCCAAGTGTAAGGTGATCTGTCCTTGTTCCGCAGTGTAGTTTGGCCCCACCAGCCATTCGATACCATGATAATCGATAGTGATCCCCGCCCTTTGCTGAGAACTGCCGGATTCGACACGTAAATTGTGTTCATATGAGTAGTGACTGTTGAATACAGCTCCACTCACCGCCAGCGCAAAACCGATATGTGCCATCACGATTGGCATGAGTTTGCGCTTATTGGAACAACGAAACAGCATAACGAGATGCGCCGCAATCACCCAAGTAGCCAACGTTATGGTTAGCAATACTTCGAAATGCAGTGCGTGCACTAAGAAGATAAACCCGATCCCAGAGACAAGAGATAACGCAATACTGATCGCAATATCAGCGCTTACACTCGGCACTGTGCCTTTTGTCCATTTCAGCAGCGGCATGAAAGCTAAGGCAATCAGAGCCAGTATGCTTAATGGAAAGGTCAAACTATTAAAGTAAGGTGCGCCAACCGAAATGTTCCCTAAGCCGAGCAGTTGATAAACCATCGGATAAAAAGTGCCAAGAAAAACGATGGCAGTCGCAATAACCAGCAGACCTTTGGCGATATAAGCAGTGTAAGCTCGGCTCGCTAGAGATTGAAGTTTGAAGCGAGGGAGTTGTTCTCCTCGCAAAATCAGTACGCCAAAAGTGATGATGACAAGCAAGCTCAATACACCAAGCAGCACCAAACCTTTAGTTGGGTCCACCGCAAAAGCGTGCACTGAAGTCAGCACGCCAGAGCGCACCACGAATGTCCCTAAAATGCTTAGGCAGAACGTGGTAAACGCCAGTGCATAGGAGCTCCAAATTGCGCCTCTGATACGTGTTGCGACAACACCGCTGTGCAACAAAGCAGTACCCGTAAGCCAAGGCAGTAAAGAAGCGTTCTCCACAGGGTCCCAAAACCACCAGCCGCCCCACCCTAGCTCATTGTACGCCCACCATGATCCCACCAAGATACCTAATGTAAGCGTTCCCCATGCAAAAAACGCTGCGCTACGAGCGACCACATACCAATCGCTCATCGGTTGTTTACCCAATAGCGCCGCTAATGCAAAAGCTAATATTGCTGCGTAACCGACATAACCGAGATAAAGCAATGGTGGATGAATGATAAGCCCAACATCTTGCAGCATTGGATTTAGATCTCGCCCTTCCGACGCCAATACTTGGGCATATTCGAACGGGTTAGAGGTCATTAACGTGAACCAAGCAAATGTTGCAATAAGAACGTTCATGATTCCTAAACAGTCACAAGTATATTGGGCGTTGAGCGGTGACTTAAATGCAATAAACGACGCCCATAAACTCAGGGTGACGACCCAAAACAACATGGAGCCTTGGTGCCCGCCCCAAGCGGCAGCAATCTTGAATGCTACGGGAAGTTGACTGTTGGAATGCGTAACAACATATTCCAACGCGAAGTTGTCTTGCACGAAGCAGACGATCAGAAGTGCTAAACAAATGAAGGAAGCTAAGCTAATGATGTGGGACATCGCGACTTGATGCGGCAATGTCGCCTTCTTACTCATAGCACGACGTAGCCAATGCAGCAACGATGCACAAGTCGATGTTACAGCCACCAATATCAGTAAGAAGAACCCTAGCTCAGCTTCCATTTATCCCCCTTACACTACGGTCATTTGACCGGCATAGAGAATGAAAGTACGCAGCATAAGTACGCCAACCAAGCTCAACATCGTGACCACAAAAACGTAACTGCCTTTGTGGCGCACTTCAGAAGGCGTCAACCAATTGAGAGTCAAAGGCGTAATCATGCCGATGAACACTACCCCAACCCAGAACCATTGAGCCCAGAATCCACTCGAAATTGCATTCCAAGCCGCGACTTCGTTCTGACCACCGCTGAAGATCAATCCAGTAAAGAAGGTCACTAAGACAAACAACTCAAACAACACTACTGGGCGTTCAAATCCGTGCACCCAAGATACACTTGGGCTGCTGGTCGACTCTTTAAACACCAAGATGCCGAACATCAAGCATGCCGCTGCGCCCGAGGACAAACTAGAGAACAGGAACAAGATTGGCAGTACTGGATTGTTTAGCATTGGATAAGTCTTCAACGCAGACAATAGAAAGCCAGTGTACGCTGCAAGTACGATGGCTAAGAAGCCCAAGAACAATTCAATGGCGTTGTTGGCTTTCCCCGCCTTAATCAAAATGCCATCGGCAAAATCCAGCAGTTTGCTTGGTAACTTCCCTTCACAGAAGCTGATGATTTGATGGCGGAAGATAACGCCAATCCAAACAAACAACACGATCATGTACACTTGGAACAAGATCACGCCCATCGACATCACAGACGTTGGGTTGTAGTAGATCATGATCTTCCAAAACTCTAAAGGCTTGGTTAAATGGAAAATCAAAATTACCAACCCAGCAATGATGCCAAATGGTGCGAGCCAAGCCATCGCTTTCATGATGCCGTTTTTTGCGGGATCACCTTCAATCACTTTGCGTTTTAAATAGATTGAAATCATCACCGTACCCGCTGACATCCCAGCAAGGAATAAGTAAATCGCGATGATCCAATCCCAGACTAACGAGTCAAAGTGGAATGCACTTTCGAAGCCGTTCATGATGACACCTCCCCTTTGCTATGCGGAATTTTGTACAGTTTAGGTTGCGTACCTAAATGCGATTTATCGCGATAGACAACATGGCTTTCGATAGCTTTGCTCACCTCGCTAGTTGGGTCATTCAAATCACCAAAGATGAGTGCTTTTGTTGGGCAAGATTCCACGCAAGCTGGCTGCTTACCTTGCGCTAGGTTGGTATCACGGCAGAAGTTACATTTATCCGCAGAGTGATCGGCTGGATTAAAGAAGCGCACTTGGTAAGGGCAAGCAGCAAGGCAATAACCACATCCGACACATTTCTCTTTGTGTACATCCACGATGCCTGTCGCTTCATCTTTGTATGCAGCGCCTGTTGGACAAACGTACACACATGGTGGGTTATCACAGTGCTGACAGGATTCGCGAGTAAACTGGTATTCCACATCTGGAAATTCGCCAATCGGTTCACTGCGATGAATTTTAAGTCGCGTTACGCCTTCAGGGACTTTATTTACTTCGCGACAAGCATCGGTACAAGCGGTACAGCCAATACAGGCATTTTCATCGTGAACCATACCCATGCGTTTCGCTTGTTCACTGTTGCTGGCATAAAGAGAGGAGCTAACAACGGAAGTGCCTGCAACGCCTGTAGTTAAAATCAACGCGCCGCTGCCGGCTAAAAAGTTTCTTCTCGAACATTTCATGCTATCTATCCTCTTCTTTGGCAAGTTCAGGTTCGACGGCAAATTCAGAGTGACAATCCACACACTGCTTGATCAGTTGTTTTCTGTCGTACGACAACGCTTTGGTTTTCGCTGCGTGTACATCGTGGCAATTTGAACAAGTGAGGTTTTTGGCGTGCACATCGTGCGTCCAGTGGCTTTCTCTCAGCTGTGTCGGTGCGTGGCAATCCACACATTGGCTGTTAGCTTTAAGAATCATGCTTGGA
Source organism: Vibrio sp. OY15 (assembly GCF_000742455.1). Classification (NCBI taxonomy): domain Bacteria; kingdom Pseudomonadati; phylum Pseudomonadota; class Gammaproteobacteria; order Vibrionales; family Vibrionaceae; genus Vibrio; species Vibrio sp. OY15. Next base: position 65,857 of record NZ_JPIL01000004.1, read on the forward strand.
TCAAGTAACACTTTGTCGTGTACCTCTTTCGATTGCGCGGCAGAAAACTTAATCACATCAGGCGCGCCTTCACGATGGTCGGGACCAATGTTGCTATGGCAATTGGTGCAATTAAGTTGCTTCCCTTGGCTGAGTAGAGCTTGCGGGTCATGCGAAAGGTTCAGAGTCTCTTTTGCATCCTTATGACATTGCAGACACTTGTAGTCACGGTCACGGATCAACTCGACTTGATGACGCTCAGCTTGAGCACCTTCAATCGGCTCTGAAGAAGTCGCATGGGCGGCGATGGAGAAACCATAGATGGCAAAGACGAAGAGAAGTTTCAGCATTGTCTCTATGGTCAATTTTATACTGCCCATATTGTTCTTTCCTTAGCTCGATAATAATTGATAACTATTCTCAATTATTTATTTGAGCGACAATTAATTTCCTCTGAAGATATTTTTTAGATCTTCAAATGACATCAATTCTTATTTCGGAAAGCCACAACGCTAAACCTATATTTATAATACCTCTATTATTCATAAGGGGTAGAAACGCCTGCTCAAAAAGCGAACTGAATCACCCTATTTTTAAAAAGGTTAAAAACCCAAAGCATTGCAGAACAATGACTTAACAACTACCACTTTAGAGGTATATAAATTCAAACATGACTGAGATCACTGGTGTAAATTGATCTAAAACAAGACAAGATTCACTCACTATTTCATCTATCCAATTAAGCAATATTATTAATCGTAGATCTCCAGTTCTTATTTGGAATAGCTCCTCACAACGCTGCTAATAAAAACGAATATGGAGATAACACTGTGAGCATAAAACACTGGATGAGCGCACCTATTGCGGTTGCGACCTTATTCGCCAGCCAATTATTTTTGGTTGACGCTCCGTTAGCGGCAGAAGAGAAGGATTTTATCGATCCTCGTAACGATGTCTTTGAACAGAACCACCCTGATCAATACCATTCTTGGAAAGCAACATCCGAAAGTGAGCACATTGAAGATGCTCTAAGTGAAGACCCAAACATGGTTATCCTGTGGGCAGGTTATGGCTTCGCGAAAGACTACAACAAAGCGCGCGGTCACTTTTACGCACTTGATGATGTTCGCCAAACCTTACGTACCGGCGCACCAACCGACGAGAAGTCCGGGCCTATGCCGATGGCGTGCTGGAGCTGTAAAAGCCCAGACGTTGCTCGCGTGATTGATGAACGTGGTGAAGACGGTTATTTCGAAGGTAAATGGGCACGCTTAGGCTCAGAAATCGTCAACCCTATCGGTTGTTCCGATTGCCACAACACAGGCTCTGAAGCCTTCAAGAAAGGCGAACCTGCGCTAGCACTGACTCGCCCATACGTCGAGCGTGCTTTTGATACTATTGGTAAAAACTTTGATGAACAGTCTCGCCTAGATAAGCAAGCATCGGTCTGCGCTCAATGTCACGTTGAATACTACTTCACCGGCCCAACTAAAGCGGTTAAATTCCCATGGGATATGGGCACCACCGTTAATGACATGGAGAAATACTACGACGCGTTGAATTTCAAAGATTGGACGCATGCCGTATCTAAAGCGCCGATGCTAAAAGCGCAACATCCAGGTTTCGAAACTTGGAGAGCGGGTATTCATGGTAAAAACAAAGTGGTGTGTGTGGACTGCCACATGCCTAAAGTGACCAAAGAAGACGGTACAGTCTACACAGACCACAAAGTGGGTAACCCGTTTGATCGTTTTGAAGACACCTGTGCGCAATGCCATACCCAAACTAAAGAGCAGCTACAAGGCATCGTCTCGACTCGCAAAGCGCAAGTACTGAACATGAAGCTAACCGCCGAGAAGCAAATCGTAGCGGCACACTTTGAAGCAGGCGCAGCGTGGAAAGCAGGTGCAACAGAAGCAGAGATGGAACCTATCCTACAAGATATTCGCCATGCACAATGGCGTTGGGACTACGCGATTGCTTCTCACGGTGTCCACATGCATGCTCCTGAGATAGCACTTGAAGTACTAGGTAGTGCAGTTGATCGCGCTGCTGACGCCCGTACCAAATTGGTTCGTTTACTGGCAACCAAAGGCATTACTGACTCTGTTCAAATTCCAGATATCTCGACCAAAGCGAAAGCACAACAAGCACTGGGCATGGATATGGAGAAAATGAACGCAGACAAGAAACACTTCCTAGAAACAGTAGCGCCAGACTGGGATAAAGCAGCGGCTGAACGCGAAGCCACGTATTAGTCTAACTGGCGGAGGTTAATTTATAGATACAACAAGGGGCGCACTGAACGCCCCTTTTTTTGTTTATTTGTTTCTTTGTTATCTTTATTTCTTCATCCCCGATTCTATCGAGAGACAAAATCGAATGTACTAGCGACGAGGAAGCCTAGGTCTAGGTTGAATATTTGGACGTGCTTTAGGCATCTGCACATTTGGACGAGCAACTGGGCGCTGGATCTTCGTTTCCGGTAATGCTTTTCTTTGTTGAACCTTTTCTTTCACCGCCTTGCCTTGTAAAGTCGCTGGTTCAATATGCTCCGGACGATTCTCCCATTGGGTTCGAATCTCTTGCTTTTGCTCGTCAGGCAGTGATTGCCAATGATCGTCAAGTTGGCGTTTCATGTTATCGATATTGGCGGACATATCGTCGTCTTTCCAATCTTCGACTTTGTCTTTGATGGATTGCTGTTGGTCTTCATCTAAACCATTCCACCACTCTTCCAGTTTCTCTTTGTATTCATCGTCGTTATCGCAACAGCCCGGATAGTAATAAATCCAGTAGTCGTCATGATCGTACCACCACGGATCGTAATAACCCGATGAATAATAAACCATAGAGGAAGAGCCAGAATGATCGGAAGAGCTACAACCCGCCAGCACAGAGCCGCACAGCAAAACCAATATGCTTAGTGCTTTATTTTTCATTCGTTGCCCACCTTTCTCTCTATTGCTTGTTAAATTGTACGCTTACAATAGCTCTTTTGCTTTGTTAATAGAGTTAATGATTTGCACCCTATCTAAATTTGGATCATTAGAATCTAATAATATTACCCAGGCATCAATCGCTTCCTGAAATCGGAATGACAGAAAATGATCATTTGCGATCAAAGACAAAGCGGCTTCATTGTGCGGTTCTATCTGCAAAGCTTGCTCCAAAAGCAAGCTAACTTCTTGCGTCATTGATTGCTGGTGAATGTAGTACAAGGTAGTCGCCTTTGCAGCAAGTTGCGTGGCACTGACTGGCTCAGTCAGTTGGATCGCGTAATCAAAACAAATCAACGCACCGTCAAATTCACCCTCTAGCAGGTAGCCCTGCCCGAGTTGGAACCACAATTCAGCGTTGTTCGGATCTTCACGCAACTGGTCTTGAATCTCTTTCATGATGTCACGAGCAGTCATCATTCGTGACATTTCCGCGTGTATTGGTTTAGGCGGTGTTTGATGAAGCAATAAGAAACTGGCACTCGTCACGACAAGTACTAACAGGCAAAAGCCAAACCATTGAGCAGGTTTAGCTTTTGATGCACTCAGTGATAAGAGTACGATAAACAACCCCATCAGAGTGATGGCAGCGAAAAACCAAACAGACATAACACGTCCTGTAAACAAAGATAACGTCAGTGTACGCATTTCTTAGTTTAAATGCGTTGATACAGATACAAAAAAAGCCGAGCAACTAAGGGCTCGGCTTTTCATATCAGGATAACGATGTAAGATTACTCTTCGTTACCTTCCTCTGCATCATCAGCAGCTGGAGCGTCTTGCTGCGTATTTTCATCTGTTGACTCTAACGCTTCTGCATCTTCATCAGCAGGCAGCTCTTCATCATCAACTTCTTCAATACGTTGCAAACCAACAACTGATTCATCTTCCGCAGTACGGATAAGCGTTACACCTTGTGTGTTACGACCAACTTGGCTAACTTCACCCACACGAGTGCGTACTAACGTGCCAGCGTCGGTGATCATCATCATTTCATCACCTTCAACAACCTGGATAGCACCAACTACCGGGCCATTTCGCTCAGAAACTTTGATAGAAACTACACCTTGAGTGCCACGACCTTTTGTCGGGTACTCGCTAAGTGCTGTACGTTTACCATAACCGTTTTCTGTAACCGTTAGGATATCGCCTTCGTGCGAAGGAACAATAAGTGATACAACTTGGTCATTTTCAGCCAGTTTCATACCACGAACACCAGAGGCGGTACGACCCATAGGACGAACACCTTTAAACTTGATCTCTGGCTGACCATTCTCATCAAGAACTGGTTTACCATTTTCATCAAGTACTGGAATCTCTTCTGCTTCTTTAAAGCGAACCACTTTACCCGCTTTAGAGAACAGCATGATTTCGTTTTCGCCGTTAGTGATATCCACACCGATTAACGAATCGTCTTCACGTAGGTTCACAGCGATTAGGCCGTTTGAACGTACGTTTGCAAACTGGTTCAACGGCGTTTTCTTAACCGTACCGTCACCTGTTGCCATGAAGATGAATTTGTCTTCAGAGAATTCATCAACACGTAGAATCGCGGTAATGCGCTCACCTTCTTCTAATGGAAGGATGTTCACAATTGGCTTACCACGCGCAGTACGGCTCGCTAGAGGCAATTGGTAAACTTTCAGGCGGTATGTCTTACCACGAGTAGAGAAACACAAGATGTTATCGTGGGTATTCGCCACTAGAAGACGCTCGATATGGTCTTCATCTTTCATCTTAGTCGCACTCTTACCTTTACCACCACGGCGCTGTGACTCGTAGTCGCTCAGTACTTGGTACTTAACGTAACCACCGTGAGATAGAGTAACCACAACGTCTTCACGTGCGATCAGCTCTTCCATGTCAATATCATGGCTCGCAGCTGTGATTTCTGTACGACGAGCGTCACCAAAGCCGTCACGAACCGCTTCAAGTTCTTCACGGATCACTTCCATCAAACGCTCAGTGCTCGCAAGGATATGCATGAGTTCAGCGATTTCTTCTAGAAGTGTTTTGTATTCGCCAAGAATCTTCTCGTGTTCTAGACCTGTTAGTTTATGTAAACGTAGATCTAGGATAGCTTGTGCTTGTTGCTCAGTCAGGAAGTACTGACCATCACGAATACCATATTCAGGCTCTAGCCATTCAGGGCGCGCAGCATCTGTACCAGCACGCTCTAGCATTGCTGAAACGTTGCCTAAATCCCAACCACGAGCGATAAGACCCGCTTTTGCTTCAGCCGGTGTAGGTGCCTTACGGATAAGCTCAATGATTTCATCAATGTTAGCAAGCGCTAGAGCTAAACCTTCAAGGATATGAGCACGTTCACGCGCTTTACGCAGTTCGAAGATAGTACGACGTGTCACAACTTCACGACGGTGATCAACGAAGCACTTCAACATATCTTTTAGGTTGAATAGCTGTGGCTGGCCATTGTTTAGAGCCACCATATTGATACCGAAAGTGGTTTGCAGCTGAGTCTGAGCGTAAAGATTGTTTAGAACTACTTCGCCCACAGCATCGCGCTTACACTCAATAACAATGCGCATACCGTCTTTATCTGACTCGTCGCGCAGTGCACTGATACCTTCTACTTTCTTATCTTTAACTAGCTCAGCGATCTTTTCGATCAAGCGAGCTTTGTTCACCTGGTAAGGAATTTCAGTGACGATAATGGTCTCTTTACCATTCTTCTCCACTTCGATGTCCGCTTTCGAACGCATGTAGATTTTGCCACGACCTGTTTTGTACGCGTCTACAATGCCTTTACGACCGCTGATAAGCGCCGCCGTTGGGAAATCAGGACCAGGAATGTAATCCATTAGTTCATCAATAGTGATTTCTTCATTATTGATGTATGCAAGACAGCCATCAATCACTTCGCCAAGGTTATGAGGCGGGATGTTGGTTGCCATACCTACTGCGATACCAGAAGCACCGTTAACCAATAGGTTTGGAATTTTAGTTGGAAGAACCGCTGGGATCTGCTCAGTACCGTCGTAGTTTGGTACGTAGTCTACGGTTTCTTTGTCTAGGTCAGCCAATAGTTCATGGGCAATTTTTGCCATTCGAACTTCGGTGTAACGCATTGCCGCAGCAGAGTCGCCATCGATCGAGCCAAAGTTACCTTGACCATCGACCAGCATGTAACGAAGCGAGAACGGCTGAGCCATACGTACGATTGTGTCGTACACAGCACTATCACCGTGTGGGTGATATTTACCGATTACGTCGCCGACAACACGGGCTGATTTTTTATATGGTTTGTTCCAATCGTTGCCTAGTACGTTCATCGCGAATAAAACGCGGCGGTGTACTGGTTTTAGGCCATCACGCACATCTGGAAGAGCACGACCCACGATGACTGACATCGCATAGTCTAGGTATGAACCTCTAAGCTCATCTTCAATGTTTACGGGCGTGATCTCTTTAGCTAAATCGCTCATAGAGCCATTATCCCTCTATTATCTGATCGTAATTACGATACGTGTAAGGTGCAAAAATATAACACACAATTCATCACTTCGGCATCACTTTCCCTCTCCTTTTATCAGGTTGTGAGCTTGGTTATGAATCAAATGTCGAGAATTTGCACACTCATCCCATATCTTTCTGATTAGTGGTTATATTTCGGTCAATATTGAGCAAAATCGGACCCTTTACGCGGAAAAGCGAGGTAAATTCCTTTAACCACACAACGCGAAAATGCAGGTTTTAGAGTTATTGTCACTGGCACCAGTTCAAGGATGAAGCAAAAACAATAGTTAGCGCTTTACAAATTACAGGCACCTGTCTCGATTGCCGCGCCAGTGAACTCTGTCATTGTCCCTTAACTAAGCACATCGAGGTTGTTTGGGTGTAAAACGTTGGAGTATACTGGCGCCCTCTAAAGGACTCAGATTGAATGCAATAAAACCAATTATGACTAAAGCACAAAACGTCGACCCAAGTGAAATTAAGAAATTCGAGGACATGGCTTCTCGATGGTGGGATTTAGAAGGCGAGTTTAAGCCGCTTCATCAAATTAACCCACTTCGTTTGAACTATGTACTTGAAAAAGCAAATGGCTTGTTTGGCAAGCGAACACTTGATGTCGGCTGTGGTGGTGGCATTCTTGCTGAAAGCATGGCAAAAGAAGGCGCTATTGTGACGGGGCTTGATATGGGTAAAGAACCATTAGAAGTCGCGCGACTACATGCATTAGAAACAGGCACTCAACTGACCTACATTCAGAGCACAATAGAAGACCACGCTATAGAAAACGCAGGAACTTACGATGTCGTGACTTGTATGGAGATGCTTGAACACGTTCCAGATCCTCTCTCCGTTATCCGCTCTTGTGCTGCGCTAGTCAAACCCGGTGGTCACGTGTTTTTCTCAACTTTGAACCGAAACATTAAGTCGTACTTATTTGCTATTGTCGGTGCTGAGAAGCTTCTTAAGATTGTTCCTGAAGGCACTCATGAGCACGATAAGTTTATCAAGCCAGCCGAAATGATGAAGATGATAGACCAAACTGACCTGACGGAAATGGGCATTACTGGGCTTCATTACAACCCTCTAAATGACAGCTACAAACTCGGTCGTAATGTAGATGTAAACTACATCGTTCATACTAAAAAATACTGAACGCTGTTGCGTTAAAAAATGTGTTTTGTGATTGACATTTTTTAAAGAAAATGAATCGGAAGCGGTAGCACAAAGTTGCCGCTTTTTTTGTCTTTTTATGGCTAAAATTCGTGCTCTAGATTCCATTTTGACCAAGCCATTTTTCGTAGATAAAAACGGCCAAAGATCAAGGAAAATATTTTTGCATGCGGTTATTTCTAAACCGATCTCGAAACCGTACTTTTAACCATTCAAGTCTGCCCTTTTCTCATCGGTTAGTGTTCACTTACTGATTTTTTTCATTTTGTCAGTTATCCACAAGTCATCCCCGTTCTGTACCTTGATAAATCAGTGTAATAGCACTATCTTGTAACCCGCAAACAAATGAACCCCTATATGTTGTGTTTAAGCGACAATATATAGATAGACTTTGATCACAAAGCCGCCGCAAGCTTTACTCATATTGCACATAAACAAACAAAAATACGGCTTTTATCAGTTTTCTTAGGGAAATAAAGCAGAATGAACCAACAACTTACCGTCACCAAGCGTGATGGCCGTAAAGAAAGTATCGATCTGGATAAAATCCACCGCGTTATCACTTGGGCTGCAGAAGGTCTAGATAATGTTTCGGTTTCTCAAGTAGAACTTCGCGCTCACATCCAGTTTTACGACGGCATCACAACGACAGATATTCACGAGACAATCATCAAGTCTGCGGCAGACCTGATCTCTGAAGAGACTCCGGATTACCAATACCTAGCTGCTCGCCTAGCGGTATTCCATCTGCGTAAAAAAGCGTATGGCCAATACGAGCCACCAACGCTTTATGATCACGTGTCTCGCCTCGTCGATATGGGTAAGTACGATCAACATATTCTAGAAGACTACACAAAAGCAGAACTCGACGAACTTGATGCGTACCTCGACCATAAACGCGACCTAAATTTCTCATACGCGGCAGTTAAGCAGCTAGAGGGTAAGTACTTCGTACAGAACCGTGTTACGGGCCAAATTTACGAAAGTGCTCAGTTCTTATACATCCTTGTAGCAGCGTGCTTATTTGCGAAATATCCAAAAGCGACACGTCTTGATTACATCAAACGTTTCTACGATGCGACATCGACATTTAAGATTTCTCTACCTACGCCAATTATGTCTGGCGTGCGTACCCCTACTCGCCAGTTCAGCTCATGTGTTCTGATCGAGTGTGGAGACAGTCTTGATTCTATTAACGCAACAGCAAGCTCAATTGTTCGTTATGTATCTCAGCGCGCTGGTATTGGTATCAACGCAGGTCGTATCCGTGCATTAGGCTCAGAGATTCGCGGTGGTGAAGCATTCCACACTGGTTGTATTCCGTTCTACAAGTACTTCCAAACCGCAGTAAAATGTTGTTCACAAGGTGGTGTACGTGGTGGCGCAGCTACTGTGTTCTACCCAATGTGGCACGGTGAAGCACGCTCACTAATGGTACTTAAGAACAACCGTGGTGTTGAAGAAAACCGTGTTCGTCACATGGACTACGGTGTTCAGTTAAACAAACTGATGTACCAACGTTTAGTTGAAGGCGGCAATATTACGCTATTCTCACCATCTGATGTACCTGGTCTGTACGACGCATTCTTCGAAAACCAAGAAGAGTTTGAGCGTCTATACGTGAAGTACGAGAACGATCCTTCAATCAAGAAAGAAACGGTTAAAGCGATTGAAATGTTCACTCTGCTAATGCAAGAGCGTGCATCAACGGGTCGTATCTACATCCAGAACGTGGACCACTGTAATACTCACAGCCCATTTGATTCTGAAGTTGCTCCAGTTCGTCAGTCGAACCTATGTTTAGAAATCGCACTACCAACGAAACCATTAACTAACGTTGAAGATGACTCAGGCGAGATCGCACTGTGTACGCTTTCTGCATTCAACTTAGGTGCTATCAAGTCTCTAGATGATTTCGAAGAGCTATCCGATCTTGTTGTTCGTGCGTTAGATGCACTGCTTGATTACCAAGATTACCCTCTACCAGCGGCATACAAATCGACTATGAACCGTCGTACGCTAGGTGTTGGTGTGATTAACTTTGCTTACTACTTAGCGAAGAATGGCGTGAAATACTCTGACGGTAGCGCGAACGGCCTAACTCACCGTACGTTCGAAGCAATGCAGTACTACCTATTGAAAGCATCTGTAGCACTGGCGAAAGAACAAGGTAAGTGTCCTTCATTCGACGAGACGAACTACGCGAAAGGCTTACTGCCGATTGATACGTATAAGAAAGATATCGACCTAATTTGTGACGAAGCACTGCACTACGACTGGGACAGCCTACGTAAAGAAATTATGGAGCACGGCCTACGTAACTCAACACTGACTGCGCTAATGCCTTCTGAGACTTCTTCTCAGATTTCAAACGCAACTAACGGTATTGAGCCACCACGTGGTTACGTTTCAGTAAAAGCTTCGAAAGACGGTATCCTGAAGCAAGTTGTACCAGAGTTCACAGAACTTAAAGACAGCTATGAACTGCTTTGGAATATCGGTTCGAACGACGGTTATCTACACCTTGTGGGTATTATGCAGAAGTTTGTTGACCAAGCTATCTCTGCTAATACTAACTACGACCCGTCACGTTACGAGACTGGCAAGGTTCCAATGAAGAAACTACTTCAAGACCTGCTAACAGCGTATAAGTTTGGTGTGAAAACGCTTTACTACCACAACACTCGTGATGGCGCGAAAGATGAACAGAAAGACGCTGTTCAACCACAAGATGACGATTGTGCTGGCGGCGGTTGTAAGATTTAATCTTCCCGTACCTAGCGAACCCGTAAAGACAGACTATCGATAACCTCCCCCTTACGGGGAGGTTTAAAAGGAATTGAGGCATTATGGCTTACAGTACTTTTAACCAAAAAAAGAATGACCAATTGAAGGAACCAATGTTCCTAGGTCAATCAGTAAACGTTGCACGTTACGACCAACAAAAGTTTGAGATTTTCGAAAAACTTATCGAGAAACAACTTTCTTTCTTCTGGCGTCCAGAAGAAGTAGACGTATCTAGCGACCGTATCGATTACAACAAACTTCCAGATCACGAGAAGCACATCTTCATCTCTAACTTGAAGTACCAAACGCTTCTTGACTCTATCCAAGGCCGCAGCCCTAACGTGGCACTGCTGCCGCTTGTGTCTCTGCCAGAACTAGAGACTTGGATTGAGACTTGGTCTTTCTCTGAAACGATTCACTCTCGTTCTTACACACACATTATTCGTAACATCGTGAACGACCCTGCTGTGGTGTTTGATGATATTGTTGAGAACGAGCACATTCTGAAGCGTGCAAAAGACATCGCGCACTACTACGACGATTTGATTCAAGCGACGAATGATTACCATCGCTACGGTGAAGGTGAGCATGTCCTTAACGGTGAAACGGTTAAGGTTAGTCTGTACGATCTTAAGAAGAAGCTGTACATCTGTCTGATGTCTGTTAACGCATTAGAAGCTATTCGTTTTTACGTAAGTTTCGCATGTTCTTTCGCTTTCGCAGAACGCGAACTAATGGAAGGTAACGCGAAAATCATCAAGCTGATCGCTCGTGACGAAGCACTTCACTTAAACGGCACGCAGCACATGATCAACCTGCTACGTAACGGTCAAGATGACTTCACTTTCATGCAAATCGCAGAAGAGGCAAAACAGGACTGTTTTGACCTATTCAAAGAAGCGGCTGAGCAAGAAAAAGAGTGGGCAGAGTATCTATTCAAAGATGGCTCTATGATCGGTCTAAACAAAGACATCCTAAGCCAATACGTTGAATACATCACAAATATTCGTATGCAAGCGGTAGGTCTACCAGCAGCGTATCCAGAAGCAACAACCAACCCAATTCCATGGATTAACGCTTGGTTGTCTTCAGATAACGTTCAAGTTGCGCCTCAAGAAGCAGAAATCTCTTCTTACCTTGTGGGTCAAATTGACAATGAAGTTCGCGCAGATGACTTCGAAGGATTCGAGCTGTAATGGCAACACTCAAAATCAACAAACTGATCAGCATTGAATCCAACCCTTCCAATACGATTTTGGAAACAATGGAGCAAGCTGGCCTATTACCAGAATACAACTGCCGTGATGGGCACTGCGGCGCCTGTCGCTGCAAATTGGAGTCTGGTGAAGTGGAGTATGTTGGTTTTGCCATGGCTTACACACAAAGTGATGAAATATTACCTTGTATCTGTAAAGCAAAATCAGATTTGTCACTTAGCGGCGTTAACTACGCGATGAAAGAAAAGCAGCGCGCATAACGTTGACTCGACGGTATAAAATGCAAAAGCCAAGGTAATCACCTTGGCTTTTTTGTCTCTGTTTTTTGTCTCTCAGACTACTGTAGAGAGCTTTGGTTATAAAGCACTGCTCGGGAGGTGCATCTCTTTAACTTTCTCTAAAAATGCATAATGCGCAAACATCGGTTTACGTTCTAGGTAGCGACGCAACAAGTCTAGTGCTGCCGTGCTGATCACTTTAACTTGATCATTGCGCTGATACTTTTTCGAGAGTTTATATAATGCTCCCCACTCGCCTGACGGTGTCGATAAAGCGACGGAAAAAACGCCCTCTTCAATATGGCCAGTGACGAGTGATAAATCCGTCCCACACTTCTCTCGCGTAGCACCAGCCAGAGCAAACGTTTCTGCTAATGGATCTCCGCTGTTGCCCATCGCCTGAGTCAGGCTCGGTAGTACCCAACCATGCCCTAGTTGCTTTTCAGCGTTTTCATCACTGTTTAGCCAGTACGTTAAGTATCCCCTGCTACTTTTTTCGGAGGTCGACACTGTTAGTCCTTTATCGACCAACAACTGGCCGACATTTTCAACCATAGGTAAATCAATACTAACGGTATTACTCTCAAGGTGTTTATTAATTATCTGTACGAGTTTCAAACGCTGTTCAAGCTGATCTGAAGGACCAAAAAGTTTCACTTCAATAAAAGGCAAGTAAGAGCGATACCCTAGCTCATAGCCTTGAGGAAGTTTTAGCTGATCTAGCTTATCTGAAATACCGGATTCAGACAGACCAAACGTGTAGATTCGGCTACAACATGAACCTTGCACATCGGGAAACACTCTTCTCAGATCGGGAAGAATTTGCGTCTCTGCCATGAGCTTAAATTCACTTGGTACACCCGGTGTAAAATAAAAAATGGCATCATTAATCAGCATTTTGAAACCGCAAGCAGTGCCTATCGGGTTGTCCAATATCTCTGCCGTTTCTGGCAGCATTGCTTGCTTTAAATTACTGTCCGGCATAGGGATGCCACGTCGAGCATACAAACTTTCTAGATGCTGCAACCACTCTTTGAATAGCACCAGTTTACAATCGGCGGCTCTCGCGGCGGCGGCAGCACTCATGTCATCCGTTGTAGGGCCTAAACCACCATTAACAATAACCACATCGTTGTTAAAGCTGAGCATTAAAAACTCTTCAACCAAACTCGATAGGCTATCACCAACCGTTGAGCGCTTTGTTAAGCCAAATCCATGTTGATAAAACAGGCTAGACAACCATGCCGCATTAGTATCAACAATATCACCGTGGAGGACTTCCTCACCAGTACTAAGCATTGCTATTTTCACAACTGACTCCTGAACGTAAGCACAATCCTATTTTCGTTATAGCGCTTATTTTTCTTTTTATTTGGACAAATCTCGCCGAGGTTTGTTGGGACTAAATAAGGGTCAAGTGTTTAAATGATTGATGTTTTGAGGGATAATTACGAGCCCGAACATACACCATTAACTCGGAGACCTTTGTGTCAAAATCATCCATGTTCAAGACGACTCTAACAGGCCTTTGCTTGGCTTCGTCAGCGCTTGCGCAAGCAAGTCACTATGACCTAAGCCGTCATACAGAGTTTTCTTACACACCTGATTGCTTGTCAGGTTACTGCGAAACGACGACTCTGTACACCTTCGAGGCTCAAAATCGCGGTGTTATGTATGAACAGAATAATGATGATTCGCTAAACCTTGACGCAGGGCTTCAGCCTAAACATCTCATCATCCCTCAAGATAAAGACTGGGATTATCTGATGGGTCAAACCTACACCATTCTAGGTCTCAGTATCGCGACCGTAGGCATGATGACTTTTCTTCCAGAAAGTATCACCAAATGGGACGAAGAAGACCGAGACATGAGTAAGTTGGGGCAAAAGTGGAAAGATAATGTCTCTGACGGCCCCGTTTGGGATCGCGATGAACATGTCCTCAACTACATCATGCACCCATATTTTGGCGGCGTTTACTACACGGCAGCACGTCACGCTGGCTATAATGAATTTCAGTCGTTTTTGTACTCCGCAACTATGTCGACGTTCTTTTGGGAGTATGGCGTGGAGGCGTTCGCAGAAGTACCATCTTGGCAGGATATTTTTATCACACCATTCTTTGGTGCTGTTGTTGGTGAAATGATGTTAACGGCTGAGCAAGACATTATTGCCAACGGCGGCGAAGTTATGGGCTCTGAAACCGCAGGTGATGTTTCGCTCTTCTTCTTAAACCCTGTTGGACATATTCATTATTGGGTAACTGATGCATGGGGCGGTAGTGCAGAACTACAATTCAATTCATCACCTTGGTTTGGAAACCAAGATGTTGCAAAATTCGCCATGGACGCAGGCGCAAACTATGACAGTCAATTTTATGGTGTCGAGTTAAAAGTAACGTTCTAATCCTAAGTTGATACTCGGTAAAAAGCAGCCTTACGATGGCTGCTTTTTTGTGCTCTGAACATTGTTTTAATTATTTGCATCACGAATTAGTATTAAAAATTGACTTTCATCAAACATTACCTGCCCTTAGCACCTACACTAAATAAAAGGATTTATTCCAATAACTTAAGTAGCACGTTTATTCGTACTGCGTCCAAACCTTGATTCCAGGAGGGGACATTATGAACACCGTATTTATTGTTAATTTTGTCGGACAAGCGTCACCCGCCACGATTAAAGAGCTCGCTGCAATCACACACGAAAACGGCGGGAAATGGCTGATCAGCAAAGTAAACTTTATCGAAGACCAAGTTGCAGGTGTCATCAAAGTAGAGCTTCCAAGAGAAAATGCCGACATCGTTAAACAGGCGTTCTCTTCTTGTCAGACTCTTGTTGTTAGGTTCGTCGACTCTGAACCTCATTCATATCGTGAAGACACTATCTTCCAACTTCGTTTAGATGCCAACGATAGAGCGGGTATTGTGAATGAAATTACTCACGTTCTCGATAATCAAGGTATCTCAATTTTAGATATGGATTGTCAGCGTGTATTCATTGCTGGAGGCGGAGGAGTAAGCTCTAGCTTATTCAGCGCTAAAATGGCGATAAAACTACCTAGCGAGCTAGAAATTGAAGACATAGCCAATGAGTTAGAATCTCTGAGTGAAGACACTCGTGTAATTGTAGAAAGCTAACTGCATACCTTTAACGCTTCCCCAATAAAAAGAGCAGCAATTCAGCTGCTCTTTGTCGTTCTAATACTCAATACGTTTTATTTCACTGACCACTGAGACAGTGAACGTTTGAAATCAGAGTAGTCAAATTCATTCAGTTTTTGAATGTCACCATTCGAGCGTTCACAGTAGACCGACGGCATACGTAGGCCGTTAAACCAGTTTAGTTTCACCATGGTGTAACCGGCACTATCTAGAATATGCAGACGCTGTCCTATCTCTAGAGGCTGTTCGAAGTTCGCCACGCAGAACTGGTCACCAGCCAAACAAGAGCACGAGCCGATCACATACTCATGTTCACCATTTTCAGATGCTTCAAGGATTGACGCTGGCTCATTGTAGATCAACGTATCTAAGCGGTGAGCTTCTGTGGCTGAATCGACAATCGCCGTCTTCTTTACGTTCTCTACAATATCAACCACTGTTACAACGAGATCAGTGGTCTTAGTAATTATCGCTTCACCCGGCTCTAAATACATTTGTACGCCGTGTTTCTCTGAGAACGCTTTAAGTGCTAACCCCAACTTCTCGATATCGTACCCCGGCCATGTGAAGAACACGCCGCCCCCCATGCTTACCCAGTCCAGCTTATCTAGGTACTCGCCAAACTGAGCTGAAATAGCATCGAGTAAACCGATAAACGCATCCACGTCTTTGTTCTCACAGTTCATGTGGAACATTACGCCATCAATACCATCAAAAATTTCCGGTTTGATGTGATCAGCCTGAACACCAAGACGAGAGAATTGACGCGCTGGGTTTGCTAAGTCTTGCCCTGCATAGCTCACACCTGGGTTCAGGCGCAAGCCAATCGATGCTTTACCTTCGACAATATGACGATAAGCCGCTAGCTGTGACTGAGAGTTAAAGATCATCTTGTCACAGATGTCCGCCACATCGCGAACGTCATCTTCGCTGTAACCCACGCTGTATGCGTGTGTCTCACCACCAAACGTTTCGTAGCCAAGCTTCACTTCAAACGGGCCAGAACTTGTTGTTCCGTCTAGGTAAGGCTTGATGATGTCGAATACACCCCATGTTGAGAAGCACTTCAGTGCTAATACAAGCTTCACACCAGAGATGTCTTTTAGCTGTTTTGCTTTCTCTAGATTCTCAATCAGCTTGTCTTCATTGATCATGAAGTATGGCGTTTTTAGTTCGTTTTGTTGCATTTTGATACCTTGCGTCCCTTTGCCTTAGCAAAGGCACTATAAAATCGAACAAAGCCGACGCAAGTGCATCGGCTTAAACGTACAAATAAGAGTCGCTAAATTCTTACTTCAATTTATGGATAACAGGTTGCCCTGGCTCCAGTTCTTGAACATGCCAATCTAGACCAATAGATGGCATGGTTTCTAGGAATGGGTCTGGATCTAGTTGTTCCATGTTGAACACGCCTTTGTCTGCCCACTTGCCACGGAAGAACTGCAAAGCCGCAGTGATCGCTGGTACGCCAGTGGTGTATGAGATAGCTTGGTGTTCAACATCTTCGTATGCGACTTCGTGATCAGCGTTGTTGTAAATAAATACACTGCGCTCTTTACCATCTTTCTTACCTTGAACCCAAGTACCGATACACGTTAGGCCAGTGTAGCCTGGCGCGAGTGATGTTGGATCTGGTAGTAGTGCTTTTAGCACGTGCAAAGGTTGAACAACCGTACCGTCGTGAAGCGTTAGTGGATCTGGGCTGAGTAGACCGATGTCGCGCATCACATTGAAGTAGTTTAGGTAACGGTCACCAAAGCCCATCCAGAATTCGATGCGTTTCGCCGGGATGAACTCTTGCATAGATCGAACTTCGTCGTGCGCCATTGAGTACACTTTGTGTGAACCACAATTCGGGAATTCAAACTCAAGCATACGTGAGTGACAAGGTACTTGTTTCCACTCGCCGTTTTCCCAGTAGAACGAATCGCCTTGAATCTCAAGCATGTTCGTTTCTGGATCAAAGTTAGTTGCGAACTTCTTGCCGTGGTCGCCTGCGTTTACATCCATTACGTCGATAGTATCGATTTCATCGAACAGATGTTTCACTGCGTATGCGGCAAACACCGATACTACGCCCGGATCGAAACCAGCACCAAGAATACCTGTAATGCCCGCTTCTTCAAACTTCTCACGGTAACCCCACTGCCAATCGTAAGCTTGAGGTACTTGTTGGCCTTCAGAGCACAAGTCAACCGCAACAGATGTATCAAGGTATGACACTTTAGCTTGGTAACATGCTTCCATAATAGACATGTTCACCCAAGGAGGACCTGCGTTGATCACTAAGTCAGGTTGTACTTCTTTAATTAAAGCAACTAAAGAATCTACGTCGTCCGCGTTTACCGCTCGCGCTTCTAATTTCTTAGTTGAATCTTTCAGATTGTTTTTCTTCTGAATCGATTCGATGATTTTCTCACACTTACCTAAGGTACGTGATGCGATTGTGATATCACCCAGAACGTCGTTGTTTTGTGCTGCTTTATGTGCAACTACCCAGCCAACGCCGCCTGCACCAATCTGTAGAATTGCCATAGTTTTCCGTTACCTTTGTTAAACTAGCTCTGCCGCTAGCGTATTGATTTTTGAGAGCAAAGATTCAAAGTCCGCCGTCGTCAGACACGGGTTCAAAATCGTAAATTTCAATGCAGTTTTATCGTCGACAATGGTTTCACCCAATACCGCAATACCGCGTGTTAACGCTTCTAAGCGCAACGTTTTGTTCAGTTCATCAAGATCCGCTGATTCATTTGTCGCGCGGAACAGAACCGTAGATAGTGATGGTTCAGCCAACAACTCAAAGTGTTTGTTATCTCGAATCATGTCCGCCACTTCAAGCGTCTGTTCAAGCAAATGATCATACATATCGCCTAGGGCTTTTGGCCCTACGCTTTGCATCGTCATAAACACTTTGAGCGCATCAAAACGCTTAGTTGTCGCAATAGACTTATCCACCAAGTTCGGTAGTTCGTCGTGTTCGCGGTTCAAATAGTCTGCATGGTGAAGCAGGAATTTAAAGTTAGACTTGTCATTTACCAATAGCGCACCACAACTGATGGTTTGGTAAAACAGCTTATGGAAGTCTACGCTGATGGAATGTGCACGCTCACAACCTTTCAGACGCGCTTTTTGGCTACTTAGAATCAGAGCTCCACCGTATGCACCGTCGACGTGCATCCACATGTCATGTTTCGCTACGATATCGGCGATAAAGTCTAAGTCATCAATAGCACCGTGGTCCGTTGTACCCGCTGTACCAACAATGGCAAATGGGATCAAACCTTCTGCTTTGGCCTGATTGAGAACTTCGTCTAACTTAGTGACATCCATCGTTCCATCGGCATTAGCATCGACGGTCATGACCGCTTTTTCACCCAATCCCATCCAAGACGCTGATTTTTGAACCGTGAAGTGGGATTTTTTCGAACATACAATACGTAGCTTGTCTGCGTATTCAGGAAGGCCAAGCTTTTGAATTGAGTGTGCACTGAGTTTGTCAGCAATCCAATCTCGCGCAAGCATCAAACCCATTTGGTTACTTTGCGTGCCGCCGCTCGTGAAGATACCGTCCGCTTTTTCACCTAACTCATATTTATCGCATAGCCAGTTCACAACTTTCTGTTCAACATAAGTCGCTGATGAAGCTTGATCCCATGAGTCCATCGACTGGTTCAAAGCCGCAATCATTGCCTCTGCCGCAATCGCTGGCATCAACGGTGGAGTATGCAGGTGAGCAATACAATCTGGATGTTGAGTAAAAATTGCGTTTTTCGCGACCAGATCAGCAGCATCGTCGATAACGGATTTAAGAGGCGCATTTCCATTATCAAGATCAACGTCGTGAATCGCTGCTTCCAATGCTTTTGGATCCACACCTGAATACGGTGCAGTCACTTGTTCAAACACTGACTTCATTGCCGTAGTAGTGTGATTCATCACCGAAGCAAATTCATTGCTGCCCATCTCTCCAGTGTGGATGAAATGCTTCTTCCATTCATCTTGTGGCTGAGTTTCGATGTGACTACCGCCAGCGGCTAAAATCGCGTCTTCAAATACACGTAAAGCAAAGTCGATTTGCTCAAACGAGATGATAAGAGGAGGAAGGAAACGAATTACTGCGCCTTCGCGTCCACCTTTCTCAACGATCAAGCCACGCTCGAGTGCTGCGCGTTGAATAGAAAGTGTGAGTTCACTATCCGCTTGAGGTTCACCAAATTTATTGAGCTCACCGTCTGGATTTTTAATCTCCACGCCTAGCATCAAACCTTTGCCACGAACCTCTGCGATACAGTTTACACGCTTTTGAATACTCTCAAGGCCGTAACGCAGGTACTGACCCGCAATATTGGCATGCTCAACAAGGTTATCACGCTGGATAATTTCTAATGCTTTCGCACCAGAGACCATAGCTAGCTGGTTACCACGAAATGTACCTGTGTGCTCGCCCGGCTTCCATGTATCATGTTGCTTGTTGATAACCAATAGCGACATTGGTAAGCCACCACCAATTGCTTTTGATAAACACAGAATATCTGGAACAATGCCCGACTCTTCGAACGCGAAATTGTAGCCAGTTTTACCAATACCACACTGGATCTCATCGAAGATCAGTAAGATACCGTGTTCATCACAAATACGACGTAACTCTCGTAGCCAGAATGCTGGCGCAGGAACAACACCACCCTCACCTTGCACTGGCTCCACGATAATCGCGGCAGGCTTCATAATGCCTGACTCATCATCGTTTAAAAGACGATCGATATAGCGAATACTTGCTTTTGCACCTTCATCACCGCCAAGCCCAAAAGGACAACGCAGGTTGTATGGGAAAGGCATAAAGTGCACATCCGACATCAAACCAGTTCGACGAGCTTTGGTGCCTAAGTTACCCATCATCCCCATCGTACCATTAGTCATACCATGGTATGCGCCACGGAAGGCAAACATAGTGTTGCGACCGGTAGTCTGTTTCGCGAGCTTGATAGCAGCTTCAACCGCATCAGCTCCAGACGGGCCACAAAATTGGATAACGCTGTTCTCGCTTAACTCTTGAGGAAGAAAAGACTTAACAGATTGAATAAACGTCGTTTTTGCTGATGTTGCAATATCTAGCGTCTGATATGGCAGTCCTGAATCTAATTGCTCTTTCAGAGCTTGGTTTATTTCAGGATGGTTATACCCCAAAGCTAGAGTGCCTGCCCCCGCAAGGCAGTCTAGAAAGATCTGTCCACGCGTATCTTCAACCAAGCACCCAAAGGCTTGTTTAATTGCGATCGGCAAACGACGTGGATAAGAACGTACTTCAGATTCATGCTCAGCCTGATCAATCAATACTTGATCTGGCGTTAAGTCATACGTTCCCTCAACGATAGGAACCTGAGACGAAAAAATGTTTGCGATATTGCTATCGACTTCAAAGGCAGTGCTCATACTACATAATCCCTTGAATTATAATAATTCTGTATCCTGTATTAATAATCATTAGAATGAAATTACAGGAGGTGTGAATACCCCTCCGCATTTGTCAGTGCATAAATGACAAATACAGATCATCCGCCACGATACTCGCGACTTTATATGTAAAAGGGATTAATCAAGGTTCTGTAATGCACCCGTTTTGTAAAACAGGACATTTCGGCAGTATGAAGCTGATTAGTGTGTGTTTATTCAAAGGTTTCAATGTTGGGTTTCCCATTAATATGCCGCGTTTACAGCATTAGTATCCCGTCTATCGACAAAAGGCTTTGCCGATACCTACCCTACGCAGTGTCACAATCAGCTTGAATGGTCACTACGCGTATCCCCCAGAGATCAAACGTTGTTAATTACGCTCCGAGATTGCGCGCGAATTTATCACAAAATAAAATCTTCTGGCAACGATTTTTCATATTAGTAACAGTGATGTAAATCACAACAAAACATACCCCATTGCAACTCACATGTTCATATTCATGAGCTATGCTTTTCTGCTTCTCTCAAATAGCTGTTATTTAAACAAATATTCTTGAGATATCATCACCTCATCTAAACAGAGGTTTAAGGTTGTGCTGCTTAATCGTAAAACATTCCTTTCTATATCCGGAACATTTAAAAAGATAGCATTCTCGTCACAGCTTTGCCTGGAGTAAGAGTGGTTATTCACCACAAGTGATGGTTTAAACATAGACTAGTAGGAATAGCTAAGATGTTTTGCAATGGCAGAATTAACAATCACTTGAGTCAATGAGACAAAGGGTTCGCTACTTAACGAAGTCTGTGACAGAAAAGAAGTTTGAGATTTTCAAAAAAATACGAAAAAGGCCTAACATTTTCATGTTAGGCCTTAAATCTGGAGCGACACACGAGGTTCGAACTCGTGACCTCAACCTTGGCAAGGTTGCGCTCTACCAACTGAGCTAGTGTCGCATTTAATATGAGATGGTGCCCCGGGCCGGACTTGAACCGGCACAACGCGAACGTCGAGGGATTTTAAATCCCTTGTGTCTACCAATTCCACCACCAGGGCACACAAATATTCTTTGTGATGCCTTTACAGAAAAGTAAAACACCATCTGATACCGCTAAATGCCATATCAATAAAATTTGGAGCGACACACGAGGTTCGAACTCGTGACCTCAACCTTGGCAAGGTTGCGCTCTACCAACTGAGCTAGTGTCGCATTTATTCTCGAAAGCCATTCACTCTCAAAAGAATAATGGAGGCGCCTCCCGGAGTCGAACCGAGGTCCACGGATTTGCAATCCGCTGCATAGCCACTCTGCCAAGGCGCCTCATTTGTGAATAAAGCTAAGCTTTTTCACCACCCTTTGAGCCGTGCTCTCCTGGGTACGGGATGCATTCTACGGATTCGAGCGATCGAGTCAACACTATTTTTATTTTTTTAAATCGTTTGACTAGAATTTGTGCGAAAGACGATGGATTGCTTAGTTTTAATACTAAAAATCGCTTAAATACACTTGTTTATCATAAAACTTTGGCTACGCCTTACACTGCTGGCCGTGCGTTGCGTGCATTGAAGTATTAATAATCAGAAGACTCGCCTCTCTAAGACTCTCCAAGGACAAAAACAAGACTTAGATCACAAATGGAACTCTATCGAAGCAAAAGCCCCAGATACAAATTGTAAGCATGGCCGTTAGCAAGCATTGAAAAGCGAGAGAAGCAAAAAATGCTGTAGATTGTCTTAGATACAAAAAAGCAGGCTATTAAGCCTGCTTTCTAACATCAGAATTTAATGGTGCTCTTCATTCAACAGATCGTCTTTCGCAGCAGCCAAATATTGAATCATTGACCAATATGTCAAGAAAGTTGCCACATACAAGGCCGCAAAGCCTAGCCAAACCATCCATTCATCGTAACGCCATATCAACACCCATAAGGCGAACATTTGCGAAACAGTTTTTACTTTGCCAACCCAAGATACCGCAACACTCGCTCGCTTACCGATTTCAGCCATCCATTCTCGCAATGCTGAGATAATGATTTCTCGCGCAATCATCGTTACCGCAGGAATGGTCACCCAAATTGAATGATAATGTTCCGTGATTAGAATCAATGCCGTTGCCACTAGCACTTTATCAGCGACAGGATCAATAAACGCGCCAAAACGAGAAGTTTGGCCAAGTTTACGGGCCAACATGCCGTCAAGCCAGTCAGTAAAACCCGCTACCCAAAACACCATTGCTGCTGCAAACGGTGCCCATGAATAAGGTAGATAAAAGACAACCACAAAAACAGGGATTAGGAACAGTCTAAGAAGAGACAGAATGTTCGGGATATTCAAACGCATTTTATTATTCTCTTACACATTGCGGCTTAATGTTGCGCGATTTTCCTTATTGTTTCAATGCTTGGAAAATAATTTCTGCTAAAGAGTGACTTATTCCCGGTACTTTGGCGATTTCTTCGACACTTGCACGTTTAAGTTCTTGTAACCCACCCATGTACTTGAGTAACGCCTGACGTCGTTTAGGGCCGATTCCCTCAATCCCTTCGAGTGCACTCGTACGTCTGGTTTTACCTCGCTTAGCACGGTGCCCCGCTATAGCATGGTTATGGCTTTCATCACGAATATGTTGGATAAGATGCAGCGCAGGAGCATCACTTGGTAAATGAAACTCGTCCCCATCGACTGTAATCAGCGTTTCTAAACCTGGTTTGCGAGTAACGCCTTTTGCAATACCAATCATGATAGGACGCTTTGGCCAATCCCCCCAGTACTGCGAAATGATGTCATGCGCACGATTTAACTGACCTTTACCGCCATCGATAAAGATGATGTCGGGAATTTTCTCTACGTCCAATTGCTTCGAATAACGGCGCTCCAACGCTTGTCCCATTGCTGCGTAATCATCACCACCGGTAATCCCAGTAATGTTGTAGCGACGATACTCTTGCTTAACGGGGCCTTCATTGTTGAACACCACACATGACGCAATCGTGCTTTCCCCCATCGTATGGGAGATATCAAAACATTCCATTCGAGCTATAGACTCCAAATTCAATGTTTCGCGAAGCGCATGAAAACGCTGATTAATCGTCATTTTGTGATTGATTTTGGTGGTAATCGCCGTTAGTGCATTAGTGTTCGAAAGCTTGAGATACCTTGCTCGAGAGCCAGTTGGCGACGTATGAAAATGAACCTTACGGCCTGCCACTTCACTTAACGCTTTCTGTATTGGCGCAATATCTTCTGCCAACTCTTGATTCAAAATAATACGAGAAGGAATTGTACGTGCTTCGTTATGGCTCAAATAGTATTGAGTCAGAAAACTATCGAACACTTCCTGCTGGCTTGTATTTTGTGGGATTTTCGGAAAATGGCTACGGCTACCAAGCACTTTGCCTTGGCGTATCATCAGGATATGGATACACGCGATACCATTCTCCTGAGCAAACCCGAGTACATCCATATCATCCATGCTGTCTTCTGAGACGTACTGCTGCTCTTGAACACGCCTAATCGCTTGGATTTGATCGCGAAATTTAGCGGCATCTTCAAAGCGCAATTGCTGACTGGCAACTTCCATTTTCTCAATCAACTGTTTGAGTACTTGCTGATCTTTGCCTTGCAAAAACATGCGCACAAAGCCAACCAACTCTGCATATTCTTCATCAGAAATGATGGTATTAACGCATGGTCCTGCACAACGACCAATTTGGTACATCAAACATGGGCGCGTTCGGTTGGAATAGACAGTGTCTTCACACTGGCGCACAGGAAATATCTTTTGCAGCAAATGCAATGTTTCTCTTACTGCACCAGAATCTGGGTAGGGGCCAAAATATTCACCTTTGCGCTTCTTGGCGCCACGGTGGATAGAAAGCCGTGGGTGCTTATGACCGCTAATAAAGATATAAGGGTAAGACTTATCATCTCGCAGCAACACATTGTATTTCGGTAAATACTGCTTGATGTAGTTATGCTCTAGGATCAGCGCTTCTGTCTCAGTGTGAGTCACCGTGACGTCTATTTTGGCGATATTACTGACAAGCGCGCGAGTTTTCTCACTGTCTACTTTTTTCCGAAAGTAGCTTGAAAGGCGCTTTTTAAGGTCTTTGGCTTTACCTACGTAGATTACAACAGCTTCGGCGTTGTACATTCTGTAAACGCCGGGCTGATGAGTTACTGTCTTGAGAAAGGAAGCCGAATCGAAAGGAGGATTCACGCTAAAGGGTCTCGGTGTCCAGCATTCCGTGGCGAATCGCTAAGTGAGTTAACTCAACGTCACCATTAATGTCCAATTTACTAAAGAGTCGGTAGCGATAGCTATTGACTGTCTTTGGACTTAAATTAAGTTGCTCAGAAATATCCGTTACCTTTTGGCCTTTGGTGATCATAAGCATGATCTGCAATTCACGTTCGGATAAGTCTTTAAAAGGGTTCTCAGAGGCTGGAGAAAATTGACTCAATGCCATCTGCTGCGCAATCTCTGGCGAGATGTAACGCTGTCCACTATTAACTACACGAATCGCATTCACCATTTCGTCAGGGCCAGCACCTTTGGTTAAATAACCAGACGCACCTGCCTGCATCACCTTGGTTGGAAACGGGTTTTCTGTATGAACGGTAAGTACGATGATTTTCACATCAGGATTCACGCGAAGAATTTTTTTAGTGGCTTCCAAGCCACCAATTCCTGGCATGTTCATGTCCATTAAAACGACGTCAGCATGATTACTGCGACACCATTTTACTGCATCTTCACCGCTGTCAGCTTCTCCTGCTACGTTCATTCCACGGACGTCTTCAATAATACGTCGTATCCCTGTGCGAACCAGCTCGTGATCATCTACAAGGAAAACATTTATCAAACTTGTATCTCCACACTTTGTATTGGTTCTGCACCCACATAACCATTATTTGTTAAATGTGGATATCAGTATGACTGCCTATATACTAACGTAATCGACAAAAAATTGCTTTCTATGAATATGTGCTGAAACGCAAACTTTAGCAAGAACTTATTCATAAACCACTCTATTATTTTAGAGCGTGATGAGCAGAACCGAAATCTAAGAAAAGACAATTAACAACATTAAGTACAATAAATCAAGTAACTAGGTTTCATATTGCCCAGAGAAACACGCAATAACTTAAAATGACACTGTCCCTCTTGCACCAAAGACTAACTTGTAATCACTAATTCCAGCAAAAATTTGAGACGCTTTCTTTACTGGTTATTTTCACAGTTCTTAGTGTTAAACTAACGTTCTTCAAGTTTTCTAAGGTTTCTCACATTTGAATATTCAACAAGGCTTCCTGCTAACTCGACAGGCACGAGACATCAAAGGTCAAACTAAAATCGAGCTGTGGCTTTCGACAGAAGCAGGTCCTACTCAGTTACTTATTAATGGTGAGAAGCCAGTATTTTTCATCGCTCAGAAACACTCAGAGCAAGCAAAGACACTCGCACGAGAAAAAAACATATTCGTCGACATCCGCCTTTTGGATCTCAAAACGTTTGAACATACGCCTCTTGCTGCCTGCTATACCAATGTAACCAGAGACGCTCTCGCACTCAAAGACACATTCGCTCAAAAAGATATCACTACGTATGAAAGTGATATTCGCCTCGCCGATCGCTACCTAATGGAGCGTTTTATCAAAGGCAGTATCGAGTTTACAGGCAATGTGACTCGCACCAATGGCTACCAACGCGTCCAGAGCGCAAAATGCCGTGCGGGGCAATATGAGCCGAAGTTAAACGTTGTCTCGTTAGATCTAGAATGCTCTGAGAAAGGCATTCTTTACTCAATCGGATTAGACAGCGTCATGGATTCCCGCGTTATCATGATCGGAGAACCAGAACCTTCGGAGACACCGATACAATGGGTTAAGGATGAAAAAGCGCTTCTAGAAGCACTCATCGATTGGTTTAAACAATTCGACCCCGATGTCATTGTCGGTTGGAACGTCATTGATTTTGACTTTCGTCTGCTACACAAACGAGCAGAATGGCACAACATGAAGCTAATGCTTGGTAGAGCAGACCAAGCCAGCTTTTTCAGAAGTTCATCTCAAAGCCAACAAGGGTTTATTTCCATTCCAGGGCGAGTTGTAATGGACGGTATCGATACGTTAAAAACGGCGACTTATCACTTTCGGTCTTGGTCATTAGAGTCTGTATCTCAAGAACTCTTAGGGGAAGGGAAAGAAATCCACAACGTTCATGACCGCATGGATGAGATCAATCGTATGTACCGCTCCGACAAACCATCGCTGGCTAAATATAACTTACAAGACTGCGTGTTGGTGAATAAGATTTTCAATCACACTCACCTGCTTGACTTTGCAATAGAGCGCTCTCGTCTCACTGGTGTCGAACTAGATCGTGTCGGCGGTTCGGTTGCAGCATTCACAAACCTATACATGCCTCAGATACACCGAGCAGGCTACGTTGCCCCAAACCTACACCCTGAAAATTGGATTGCGAGCCCCGGCGGTTACGTGATGGACTCCATCCCTAACCTATATGATTCTGTTTTAGTATTGGATTTTAAGAGTCTATATCCATCGATTATTCGCTCGTTCTTGATTGATCCTATGGGGTTAGTTGAGGGGTTATTGCTCGATATTGGAAAAGAAGAAAATCAGGCTGTACCTGGCTTTCGCGGTGGGCAGTTCCATCGTACGAAACACTTTTTACCAGAAATGATTGAAAAGCTTTGGGCAGCACGTGATGTTGCAAAGAAGAACAATGAAAAAGCTTTTTCTCAGGCAATCAAAATCATCATGAACTCCTTTTATGGCGTACTGGGCTCATCGGGATGTCGTTTCTTTGATACTCGGTTAGCTTCTAGTATTACCATGCGCGGACATGAAATCATGAAGCAAACTAAGGTGCTGATTGAGGAGCAAGGATATCAAGTGATTTACGGCGATACGGATTCCACATTCGTGTCGTTGAATCGACCATACAGTCAAGTAGAAGCTGACGCTGTTGGAAATCAAATAGTTGATTACATCAACTCTTGGTGGCAAGAACACCTGCGTTCTGAGTACAACCTAACATCTATGTTGGAAATCGAGTATGAAACCCATTATCGCAGATTCCTTATGCCAACGATTCGTGGCGCAGAAACTGGCTCGAAAAAGCGCTATGCGGGTTTAATCGGTGAAGGAGAGCAAGAACGGATTGTATTTAAAGGGTTAGAAAGTGCACGTACTGACTGGACCTCGTTAGCACAGAAATTTCAAAATACACTCTATAGCATGATTTTCCATGGTGAAGATCCAAGCGACTATGTCCGAGAGATGGTTGAGAAAACTAACAACGGTGAATTTGATGAACAGTTGGTGTATCAAAAGCGACTGCGCAGAAAACTGCATGAGTATCAGAAAAACGTCCCGCCACAAGTGCGTGCAGCTCGTTTAGCGGATGAGATAAATGCCAAGCTTGGCCGCCCATTACAGTATCAAAACAAAGGACGAATTGAATACATTATTACCGTGAACGGCCCTGAACCTTATGAGTACCTCAATAGCCCGATTGATTATCAACATTACATTGATAAACAACTCAAACCCGTTGCAGATGCGATTCTCCCTTTCATTGGGACGGACTTTGACAGGCTTTCAGCGCCACAAATGGGGTTGTTTTAGCCGATACGAAACTCTGTTTTCTGGTACTGTTTGACTAACCAATCACCAAACGCATCAATTAGCCCGATAACAGAACGCTTGGGAATCCCCCGGCCAGAAAGTAAAATTTCTAGCCGCTCGATCTCAAGCTGCTTTTCAGGATGATAAGTTAAGAATACCTTGCCACACTCTACGGGGTCATCAAACCAACGTTTATCTCGATACATCACCAAAGAGTATGACGCTCTTAGTAACTTTTTAGCAATCACGCGCTGGGCGGCCACCTGCTCTTCTATCGTCTTCGCTTGTACGATTTTTTTGCGATACACCGTAATCCAATCTTCCACATCCATATTCCAGTGCTTAGCAATTTCCCAACTTGGGACGTAATCACCGAAGCAGTCTGCTAGATCATCACCATAAACACAGACACAGCAATGCTTAAGCATAAAGCCCCAAGTAAAAATACTATCTAAATTAGCCACTTCGCTCACTAAGGCTGTACGGACCGATACACCATTAACTTGAGAGTAACTCTGCTGCGCACGCCACTTAATTGTGTTGAGCAAAGTCGCGCGATTGTGCTCAAAGGATGATTGAGTAACGACAACCAGGTCTAAGTTCGACTTCCCAACGATCGCTGTTTTACGAGCAACACTACCGTATACATAAACGCTGTGTAAGTTTTGCCCCAATCCACCTTTGAGACAAGCGGTGACTTCCCTAATTAAAGGCGCAAACTCTGGTTGAAATGGTTGTTTAGGATCGATAACAGGCAGAGACATGACTTAAAACGTGTTCTCAGATGGTTCAAGAAGTTGGGCTATATGTTCTCTTAGCCGACTCACCGAATCAAGTCCATTCAGGTGTTTAGTCATGGGAGTAACAACAAATTTCTGCAATGAATTTTAATGCTAGGCGGCTAACTTAGCGCTATAATCACCGAGTTTTGCTTAATAAGTATGAATAGGAATATACAATGCCAAAGGCAAGTGAAATCAAAAAAGGCTTCGCAATCGAGTCTAATGGTAAAACTCTTCTAGTTAAAGACATCGAAGTAACGACTCCTGGCGGTCGTGGCGGCGCTAAAATCTACAAAATGCGTTGTACAGATCTAAACACGGGCGCACGTGTAGATGAGCGTTACAAGTCTGATGACGTTGTTGAAACGGTAGAAATGAACAAACGTGCAGTTGTGTACTCATACGCTGACGGCGATGAGCACATCTTCATGGATAACGAAGACTACTCACAATACACATTCAAGCACAATGAAGTTGAAGACGACATGCTGTTCATCAACGAAGATACACAAGGTATCCACATTATCCTTGTTAACGGTGCTGCAGTGGGTATTGAACTACCATCTTCTGTTGAGCTAGTGATTGAAGAAACTGACCCTTCAATCAAAGGTGCTTCTGCATCTGCTCGTACTAAACCAGCACGCTTCGCTTCAGGTCTTGTCATCCAGGTTCCTGAGTACATTGCAACTGGTGACCGAGTTATCATTAACACAGCTGAACGTAAATACATGAGCCGAGCATAAGCATGTCTGATTTGATTTCTTACGACGACGTCATCGACGCAGCGTACGACATTTTCCTTGAGATGGCTCCAGATAACCTAGAGCCTGCTGACGTGATTCTGTTTACTGCGCAATTTGAAGATCGTGGTGCCGCAGAACTTGTTGAAACCGGTGATGACTGGGTTGAACATGTTGGCTTCGAGATCGACAAAGAAGTATATGCAGAGGTTCGTATCGGCCTAGTAAATGAGGAAAATGACGTTCTTGATGACGTATTTGCTCGTATGCTAATCAGCCGAGACCCTGAACATAAGTTCTGCCATATGCTTTGGAAACGCGATTAACGTTTCTTCATCATGAACAAAGATACCAGCCTAGTGCTGGTATTTTTTTATCTGTTGTTTTCGTCTAGCTGAGATATTTGTTTATACAAAGCACCCTGCTCTATATCGGCTTTAGATCCTTTTGTTATGTAACAGATAAGAAAAAGGCTTGCCGAATTGGCAAGCCTTTCTGATGTTTTGCTATCGATTAACGATGCTTGTTGCGTGCGCCTTGGTCACCAGCAGTCTTCTTCGGCTTACGACGAGAAGGGTTGTTGCTGCGACCTTTTGGCGTGTTAACACGCTCTTCATGGCGCTTAACTGCGCGACGAATTTTTTGGCTGCGTGCACGCTCACGTTTGCGTGACGTGTTGTCTTTGTTCAGATCAAGCATGGTTTCTTTCTCTGGACGAAGCTCTACAAGCTCCCGCAAGTAGTTTACTTCTTTCAGGTCAAGCTCCATCCAACCGCCACGAGGCAGTTTCTTGTCTAAGAAGATGTCGCCGTAACGAACACGTTTCAGACGGCTAACGGTACACTCTTGCGATTCCCATAGTCGACGAACTTCGCGGTTACGACCTTCGTTGATAACAACGTAAAACGTGTGGTTCATGCCTTCACCACCCGCGTAAACAACATCTTCAAAGCGAGCTAAACCGTCTTCCAGTTCAACACCTTTTACTAGATTACGAACTTTCTGTTCAGTTACTTCACCGAACACACGTACTAGGTATTCACGTTCAACTTGGCGGCTTGGGTGCATTAAGCGGTTCGCCAGTTCACCATCCGTTGTGAAAAGTAGAAGACCAGAAGTGTTCGCATCCAGACGACCAACTGAAATCCAACGAGAGCCACGAATTTTTGGCAGACGATCAAAAACAGTACGACGACCTTCTGGATCGTGACGAGTACACAGTTCACCCTCAGGTTTGTAGTACGCAAGTACACGACAAATCACTTCTTCTTGAATCTTTGCAGAGACAATGTGACCATCGATACGAACTACGCTGCTCTCGTCTTCAAGTCTTTCACCAAGCTTAGCGACTACACCGTTCACGCTAACGCGACCAGATTTAATTAACGATTCAATCTCACGACGAGAACCGTGACCAGCACGTGCTAATACTTTTTGTAACTTTTCGCTCATTTATCTACCTATGTGTCGTCTTCACAGACGTCTAGACCAGGATTGGTCTGCATTTTGCTATTTACCCATTTCAGTGGGATTTTTCGGTCGGACATTATACGTAACTTTCTTAGTTAATGTAAGCTAAATCGGCGCCATTCTCCACACCAAAATTCACTTCAAAAATGACCGAAATATTTGTCCTATTCTGCAACTTTTTTACTACTTAATGCAGGCATTGATCAACGAGAATCCCACTAATATCGGTCTTCCTGAACCACTTTAACCACGCTGTACCTGATAAAATTGTCAGGGTTACAACAATAACCACTTGGGGTGTGTTTACTGTTCGTATTGCTAGAAAGCAACGAAGAATAAGCCGTCCCGGTTTGCTGCTAAGTAATACCAATCACCGCAGACAATGAGCGCTCATAGCAAAACAAGGTCGTGGGTAACAAGACAAAAATTGTCTTTAAGTCATTAGTTCACATCAAAAATAACACTAATGCTATCGTGTACTCTGACTCTCTAGGTTCGCTCTGCACTCTCGGCGATTGGCATAAATCAGACAAAAAGGAATAGAACAATGTCTATGCTAAATCTCGACCTAAATTGGATTTTTGGGACATCTCAAGATGACGATATGACAGGCACAAAAGGCTCTGAAACAACCGATATTTTCTTCGGCTTCTGTGGTGATGATAAGTTTGTAGGATACGGAGGTAATGATATTGTCTTCGGTGGCTGGGGAGATGATACCTTGCTTGGTGGCCGAGGTAACGACTTTGTTTCTGGCGGCTTTGGAAACGATTTCCTATCCGGAGGATTAGGAAACGACAAACTCTTTGGTGGCTGTGGCGACGACACAATTTTTGATTATTCAGGCAACAACTACTTGAGTGGTGGCTGGGGTAACGACACCCTCGTTGTTGGTGATGGTGAATCAGTACTGAGCGGTGGCTGTGGAGACGACACCTTCGTGCTTACAAACCGCCTGGCTATTGGTGTACCTGATCAGCCAGTATCTTCCAACGATATTGATGTCAAAGCCGACATTGTCGATTTTAATATTTTCCATGACAAACTTGTCTTTGATATGGGCCGAGACACTGATAACGATGGCATTCGAGATACGTTCTTGGATTCAGCGGATGATCTGACTTTATCTTACAATGAGTGTGGCTGGGCAGTATTCTCAAGTGATGAATACAATGTTGAAGTGACACTAAACGGTGTGAGCTCTGCATACATCAACTATGCAGAACAAAATGGTATCGACATTTTCGATTTTGCTTAACCTCAATCAGTTAAGTTCAATGAGATATTCGATATGACAACTAAAATAGGAGGCGCGATGCCTCCTATTTTGTTTGGCGGTGGTGCGTCTACTATTCGAATGGTGCAGGGTCACCTGATCCCAAACGAACTACAACAGGTTCACCTTCGCTAAAGTCAATTACAGTCGTAGGTTGCTCACCTAGGTAACCGCCATTAAGAATCACATCAACCGCATGTTCTAGTTTATCTCGAATATCCTCTGGATCAGATTCTGTTACGTCACTGCCAGGTAGAATCAACGACGTAGACATCATCGGCTCACCTAATGCTTCCAACAAGTCCAAGGCAATTTGATTGTCTGGAACACGGATACCGATGGTCTTACGTTTTGCATTCATCAAACGACGCGGCACCTCTTTTGTGCCTTTGAAGATGAAGGTGTAAGGACCTGGTGTGTTATTTTTCAGCAGTCGGAATGCAGAGTTATCCACTCGCGCATAGAGAGAAAGCTCCGACAAATCACGACACAGCAAAGTAAAGTTATGCTTATCATCCAGACGACGAATCTGACAGATTCGTTCCAGTGCCTGTTTGTTCTCCAACTGACAGCCAAGTGCATACCCTGAATCAGTAGGGTAAACCACAACGCCGCCGTTACGAATGATTGCTACTGCTTGATTAATCAAGCGAGCCTGTGGGTTTTCTGGGTGAACGTAAAAAAACTGGCTCATTGTAATTCCTCATTATCGAGCCTCTCGGCTCTATATTTTTATGGGTTCTCGACTTCGTATTACTGAGTATTATTCAACGAAGGATCTATTCCCCAATCTTTCCAAACTGGTTCGACGCCAGCAGGCAACCATAGGTTCCTTCCTAGCTCCATCCACGGTGATGGGTAGTGAAAATCACTGCCTTGAGAGGCTAATAGTTTGTATTGTATAGCATAATCAGCCAAGTTGCGCCTTTCTTGTTGC
This sequence comes from Vibrio sp. OY15, assembly GCF_000742455.1. Classification (NCBI taxonomy): domain Bacteria; kingdom Pseudomonadati; phylum Pseudomonadota; class Gammaproteobacteria; order Vibrionales; family Vibrionaceae; genus Vibrio; species Vibrio sp. OY15. Next base: position 99,237 of record NZ_JPIL01000004.1, read on the forward strand.
GCTTGCTGTGGCTGTGCAACTTCCATCGCATCACCACCTGCTTCGACAAACGCTGCTAGAAGACGCTTAATCCACTTCGCTGTCAACTTATATCTGCCAGGATGCGCTAATACCGCCATTCCACCAGCCGCATGGATAGCATCAACCGCATCCTTCATCGAACACCAATTCGGTGGTACATAACCTGGGTTATTACGCGTTAGGTATTTTTTAAACACCATTTGCATGGTTTTTGCGTAACCATTATCTACCAACCATTTCGCGAAATGCGCTCTTGTCACTGGGGCATCACCGGCGATTTGCCTTACCTCTTCAAGCACACCTACTCGAGTTGCTTTTTGTAGTCGCTCTGCAATTAACTCAGATCGTGTTATGCGATGCTGCTTCTGCTGCTCTATGAGGGCAGATAATTGTTCATTTTCCGGATCAATATTCAGGCCGACAATATGAATGTCTTTGTTTTGCCAGACGGTCGATATCTCAATGCCATTGATGATTTTTATCGGCAAATTATTATCTTGAACGTATTGCTTAGCTAACGCCAAACCGTCAACCGTATCGTGATCAGTGATCGCCAAAACCTCGATATCAAAACTCAGCGCCCTTTCCACTAAATCTTTAGGTTCTAACCGACCGTCCGATGCAGTGGTGTGACTATGTAAATCAATTCTCATATTTTTATCGTTTTAATGCCGTTTTGGGGTTGACTTTTTACTCTCGCACTAGTTAACTAGTACACAAATACAAAGTACGTAATTTAAGGTTCACCATGTTACAAGAATTTAACCAAAACCAAAAAGCGAAAGTTGCGGTTTGTCTTAATAAGGCAAACTCATCAGATCTTGCTTGGTGGCGCACTTGGACTAGTTCTTGGTGGGCAAACGTATACTTCTAGTTTATAGAACCAAACGTTGTAAAGCCCGCTACTTAAGCGGGCTTTTTTGTTTTGTTGCTCATTTCACATTCAACTGCCTAAACATTAATCGAATATAGCCAACTCTAGATTGGGAGAACGTTTGCTTTATGCGACTATGTACGGCAGGAAGATTTAAACAGCTACAAGGAGGTCTTGTGAACAAGGCCATTGAAATTAAGAAACTTGGACAGCTTGAAGTGCTAACGGCTTCCGTCCCTTATACTCAAGACCCGACTCGCTTGTTCCACACACTATGTGAGAACAAAACTGACAGCCTATTGCTGGAATCTGCTGAGATCGATTCAAAGCAAAATTTAAAATCCCTGCTGATCGTAGATTCAGCGGTTCGCATTGTTTGCTTCGGCCATACCGTTAGCATGCACGCCTTGACCAATAACGGTAAAAACCTACTGTCTCACCTAAACCAGAACATCCGTGGTGACGTTGAGAGCAAGTTCGATGGCGAAACGCTAACTTTGCAGTTTAACCAGCCATGCGACACGTTAGATGAAGACTCTCGCCTACGTGAAGCCTCTTCTTTCGATGCGCTGCGTTTGGTTCAGCATAGTTTTGATATTTCACAGCAAGACAAACACGCAATTTTCCTTGGTGGTCTGTTTGCCTACGACTTAGTCGCAAACTTTGAGCCGCTTGGTAATGCCGAAGCAACAAATCAGTGTCCAGATTACGTTTTCTACGTCGCGGAAACACTACTTGTTGTCGACCATCAAACGGAATCTTGCCAGCTTCAAGCGACGTTGTTTGTTGATGGTTCAGAGAAAACAGCGTTAGAGACTCGTATTGCAGAAATTAGCGCCCAATGTGCAGCGCCAAAACTGTTGCCGAGTGCAGAGCAAATAACAGATGTAACGGTAGAACCTAGCGTGTCTGATGCAGACTTCTGCCAAACCGTTCGCGACTTAAAAGAGTTCGTAGTGAAAGGCGATGTATTCCAAGTTGTACCGTCTCGTAGATTCACTCTACCTTGTCCTTCTCCACTGGCTGCTTATAAAGAACTGAAACAAAGTAACCCAAGCCCTTACATGTTCTACATGCAAGATGAGCTGTTCACTCTGTTTGGCGCATCACCAGAAAGCGCGCTTAAGTATGAAACCGATACCAACCAAATTGAAATCTACCCAATCGCAGGCACTCGTCGCCGCGGTAAGCGCCCTAACGGCGAGATTGATTTCGACCTAGACAGCCGCATCGAACTTGAACTGCGCACCGACATGAAAGAAAACGCAGAACACATGATGTTGGTTGACTTGGCACGTAACGACGTCGCTCGTATTGCTCAAGCTGGTACTCGCCACGTAGCAGACCTTCTAAAAGTCGACCGCTACAGCCACGTAATGCACTTGGTGTCTCGTGTGGTTGGTCAACTGCGTGAAGACCTAGACGCGCTGCACGCATATCAAGCATGTATGAACATGGGTACGCTCACCGGCGCACCTAAGATTCGTGCCATGCAGTTGATTCGCGATGTAGAAGGCGCACGACGCGGTAGCTACGGCGGCGCTGTTGGCTACCTCACTGGTGAAGGCACACTCGACACCTGTATCGTGATCCGCTCAGCGTACGTTGAGAACGGCATTGCTCAAGTTCAAGCTGGTGCGGGCGTGGTGTTCGACTCTGATCCACAAGCGGAAGCAGACGAAACGCGCGGCAAAGCACAAGCGGTAATCTCTGCTATCCAAGCAGCTCATAAGTCACAATAAGGAATAGGGTTCAGAGATGGCTAATATCATTTTTATCGACAACTTTGACTCGTTCACCTACAACCTTGTGGATCAATTCCGCTCGCTAGGTCACTCGGTCAAGATTTACCGAAACAACATCCCAGCAGAAACCATCGAACAAGCGGTAAACGAGCTTGAAAACCCAGTGGTTCTGCTATCGCCAGGCCCTGGTGCTCCTTCAGAAGCAGGCTCAATGCCTGAGCTTATCCAACGCATGAAAGGCAAAGTGCCGATGATCGGCATTTGTCTTGGTCACCAAGCGATTGTTGAAGCGTACGGTGGCACCGTTGCTGGCGCGGGCGAAATCATTCACGGTAAGGTCTCTATGATGGAGCACCAAAACCATGCGATTTACCAAAATCTACCATCACCACTTGCAATTGCACGTTACCACTCGCTAGTTGCGACCAAGGTTCCTGAGAGCCTAACCATCACAGCAGAAGTGGATGACTTGGTAATGTCTGTTGTACATAAAGAAGATAAAGTTTGCGGGTTCCAGTTCCACCCGGAATCTATTATGACGACCTACGGAGCAACACTGTTGGCCAATGCCATTGAGTGGGCACTTGAAGAACAAGCTTCAGCGACCCCACTCACTGCTTAAAAAGCACTTGGCACATAAGAAATTTAGGAGAGGAAATATGGAAGCAATCATCAACCCTATTATTACCAAACTGTACGAGCAAGAATCGCTTACTCAGGAAGAGAGCCAACAGCTATTCGACATCATTATCCGTGGTGAACTAGACCCAATTTTGATGGCATCAGCACTGACTGCACTAAAACTCAAAGGCGAAACGCCAGACGAAATTGCAGGCGCGGCGAAAGCACTGCTGGCAAACGCAAATCCATTCCCTCGCCCAGATTACGATTTCGCAGATATCGTAGGTACTGGTGGTGACGGTCACAACACCATCAACATTTCAACCACTGCGGCGTTTGTTGCTGCAGCATGTGGTCTAAAAGTAGCGAAACACGGTAACCGCAGCGTTTCAAGCAAATCTGGTTCTTCTGATCTTCTTGATTCATTTGGTATCAACCTAGCTATGAGCGCAGAAGATACGCGCAAAGCGGTAGACGATATTGGTGTCGCTTTCCTATTTGCACCTCAATACCACGGTGGTGTGCGCCATGCGATGCCAGTGCGTCAAACTATGAAAACACGCACCATCTTTAACATTCTTGGCCCACTGATTAACCCTGCTCGTCCTAACATCGAATTGATGGGCGTTTACAGTGAAGAACTGGTTCGTCCTATCGCAGAAACCATGCTACAAATGGGTATGAAGCGCGCCGCTGTAGTACACGGCAGTGGCTTGGACGAAGTAGCAATTCACGGTGAAACAACCGTTGCCGAAATCAAAGACGGTAAGATCACAGAATACAAATTAACGCCTGCAGACTTCGGTCTAGAAGCGCACCCACTAGAAGCAATCAAAGGTGGCGATCCTGAAGAAAACAAAGCGATCATTACCAATATCCTGACGGGTAAAGGTACAGACGCACAGTTGGGTGCAGTGGCAGTAAACGTTGCTCTGCTAATGCGTCTATTCGGCCACGAAGATTTAAAAGCCAACACGCAACAAGCGATTGAGGCAATGAATTCAGGCAAGGCGTACCAATTGGTACAACAACTTGCCGCACACGCTTAAGGAATTGAAGAAGATGACTGACTTCAACACTCAGCAAGCTGACAACCTGTCTGAACACGTTTCTAAGAAAGAAGCAGAAATGGCAGAAGTACTGGCGAAAATTGTCCGCGACAAATATCAGTGGGTAGCAGACCGTAAGGTGTCTCAACCGCTAAGCACATTTAAGTCTGATTTGCTGCCATCGGACCGCAGCTTCTACGATGCTCTGAGTGGCGAAAAGACGGCCTTCATCACCGAATGTAAGAAGGCATCTCCTTCTAAAGGTTTGATTCGTGATCACTTCGACTTGGATTACATTGCATCGGTTTACAACAACCATGCTGATGCGATTTCAGTCCTAACAGACGAGAAGTACTTCCAAGGTAACTTTGACTTTCTTCCTCAAGTGCGTGGTCAAGTCAAACAACCGGTTCTGTGCAAAGACTTCATGGTAGATACCTACCAAGTTTACCTAGCGCGTCATTACAGTGCTGATGCCGTGCTACTTATGCTTTCTGTCCTTAATGACGAAGAGTACAAAGCGCTAGAGGAAGCAGCGCACAGCCTGAACATGGGTATCTTGACCGAAGTCAGCAACGAAGAAGAGCTTCATCGTGCAGTTAAGCTAGGCGCACGCGTTATCGGCATTAATAACCGTAACCTTCGCGATCTAAGTACCGATTTGAATCGTACTAAAGAACTGGCACCGACCATTCGTGAACTGGCTCCTAACGCAACAGTAATCTCAGAATCTGGCATTTATACACATCAACAAGTTCGTGATTTAGCGGAATACGCAGACGGCTTCTTGATTGGTAGTTCACTGATGGCGGAAGACAACCTTGAACTTGCAGTACGTAAAGTGACGTTAGGCGAAAACAAAGTCTGTGGCTTAACGCACCCAGATGACGCAGCGAAAGCGTACCAAGCTGGTGCGGTATTTGGTGGTCTGATTTTTGTCGAGAATTCGAAGCGTGCGGTCGACCTTGAAGGTGCGCGCTTAACCATGAGCGGTGCTCCACTTAACTACGTAGGCGTGTTCCAAAATCACGATATCGATTTTGTTGCTTCTGTCGTGACCTCTTTGGGTTTAAAAGCGGTGCAACTGCACGGTCAAGAAGACCAAGCTTACGTTAATCAGCTAAAAGCAGAGCTACCAGCATGTGTTGAAATCTGGAAAGCTTACGGTGTGACAGATGCGAAGCCAGAACTGCTTTCGGACAACATTGACCGTCACCTATTAGATGCACAAGTTGGCACTCAAACAGGTGGAACCGGACAAGTGTTCGACTGGTCACTGATCGGCGACCCAAGTCAAATTATGCTAGCGGGCGGACTGTCGCCAGAAAATGCTCAACAAGCAGCGACACTAGGTTGCTTGGGATTAGATTTAAACTCTGGTGTAGAAAGCGCACCAGGCAAAAAAGATTCACAGAAGTTGCTTGCGGCCTTCACCGCCATTCGCAACTACTAAAGCTGGACATCAGCTAAAAAATTTAAAGCTATTCGTAGCGAAAAATACGAGAAGGAATATAACGATGGCAAAACTGAATGCCTACTTTGGCGAATACGGCGGTCAGTACGTTCCGCAAATTCTAGTTCCAGCGCTGGAGCAACTAGAGCAAGCGTTTATCGACGCGCAAGAAGATCCAGAATTCCGCAGCGAATTCATGACGCTTCTTCAAGAGTATGCGGGTCGTCCAACGGCTTTGACTCTAACTCGTAACCTAACCAAAGGTACGAAAACCAAACTGTACCTAAAACGTGAAGACCTACTTCACGGTGGCGCGCACAAGACCAACCAAGTGTTAGGTCAAGCTCTGCTTGCAAAACGCATGGGTAAAAACGAAATCATCGCAGAAACGGGGGCAGGCCAACACGGTGTAGCAACTGCACTAGCGTGTGCACTACTTGGCCTTAAGTGTCGCGTTTACATGGGTGCAAAAGACGTTGAGCGTCAAAGCCCGAACGTATTCCGTATGAAGCTAATGGGCGCAGAAGTTATTCCTGTCCACTCGGGTTCAGCAACGCTTAAAGACGCATGTAACGAAGCGCTACGCGACTGGTCTGCAACTTATGAAGATGCGCATTACCTACTAGGTACAGCGGCAGGTCCTCACCCATTCCCAACGATCGTTCGTGATTTCCAGAGAATGATTGGTGAAGAAACGAAGAATCAGATTTTGGCACGTGAAGGTCGTCTTCCTGACGCGGTTATCGCATGTGTGGGCGGTGGTTCAAACGCTATCGGCATGTTTGCTGACTTCATCGAAGAAGAAAGCGTTCGCCTAATTGGTGTTGAGCCAGCAGGTAAAGGTATCGATACTGACCAGCACGGTGCACCACTTAAGCATGGTAAAACAGGCATCTTCTTCGGTATGAAAGCGCCATTGATGCAAGATCCAAACGGCCAAGTTGAAGAGTCTTACTCAGTATCTGCTGGTCTTGATTTCCCTTCAGTTGGTCCACAACACGCCCACCTAAACGCAATCGGCCGTGCTGAATACGACAACGCAACAGATGATGAGGCGCTAGAAGCATTCCAAGAGATTGCGCGTCACGAAGGTATCATCCCTGCTCTAGAATCTTCTCACGCACTGGCTCATGCACTGCGTATGGCTCGTGAGAACCCAGAAAAAGAGCAATTGTTGGTTGTTAACCTATCTGGTCGTGGTGATAAAGATATCTTCACTGTGCATGCCATCCTAGAAGAAAAAGGAGCAATCTAATGAGCCGTTATGAAAAGATGTTTGAGCGCCTAAACGAAAAGAACCAAGGCGCGTTTGTACCGTTCGTAACGGTTTGCGATCCAAACGCAGAGCAGTCTTACAAAATCATGGAAACACTGGTTGAGTCTGGCGCAGATGCCCTTGAACTTGGTATTCCATTTTCAGATCCGCTAGCCGATGGCCCAACCATCCAAGGCGCTAACATTCGCGCGTTAGATTCAGGTGCAACACCAGATATCTGCTTCGAGCAAATCGGTAAGATCCGAGCTAAGTACCCAGAGTTGCCTATTGGCCTTCTGATGTACGCGAACCTTGTTTACTCTCGTGGTATCGAGAACTTCTATGAGCGTTGTGCAAAAGCAGGCATCGATTCTGTTTTGATTGCAGACGTACCAACTAATGAAAGTGCTGAATTTGTTGCTGCTGCAGAAAAGTTTGGTATTCACCCAATCTTCATCGCACCACCAACGGCAAGTGATGAAACACTGAAGCAAGTATCAGAGTTGGGTGGCGGATACACTTACCTACTCTCTCGTGCAGGTGTTACTGGCGCAGAAACCAAAGCAAACATGCCTGTAGGTCATATGCTCGATAGACTGAACCAATTTGATGCACCACCAGCGCTACTTGGTTTTGGCATCTCTGAGCCTGCACAGGTGAAACAAGCACTAGAATCTGGTGCGGCTGGTGCAATTTCTGGTTCAGCCGTGGTAAAAATCATTGAAGCGAACGTTGAGCAGCCACAAATTATGCTCGACAAGCTAGGTGAATTCGTTTCTGTAATGAAAGCTGCCACTCAAAAATAATTTCAGTTTGATATGACACAACAACGCCCGCTTAACATTATGTTTAGTGGGCGTTTTCTTACTATCGCGTTTATACCACGTCATTTTTTGTTCAACGCCCGCACTTTCCAAATCTATCTCAAGCAGAGCACTCAAAGAGTGTTAAGCTTGGGTAACTTAACTAACTCAATAAAGCAATGTGCAGTAAGGTTGCTACATGGAAGAAGTCAAAACACTGCTAGCCAAATGTCCTGTACTATCAGGGCTGCCAGATAAAGGGCTTAGTGAAGCAGCGCAAATGACTAAGGTTCGCTGCTTCGACGAAAAAGCACTGATTTGCAATAAAGGTGCGCTTCAATCTTCTCTTATGGTCATAGCTCAAGGTGCAGTGAGAGTGAACTCAATTAGTTCAAAAGGCAAAGAAGTCACACTGATGATTTTCGAAGCTGGTGGCTGGTTTGGAGACAATGTTTTTTCTCCCGGCATGCCTCGTATTTTTGGTGCGACCGCGCATTCGGACGTGACTGTAATGGAGCTTCCTGGAGATAAATTTCGCCAATTACTCGCCAAATACCCTCAAAGTTACCCCACTATACTCGACTTACTTAGCCGCCGCTTGTGGTCTGCTATTTCTGTTATCGAAGATGACGCGATTAGAGGAATTGAAGAACGAGTCGCCAAAAGGTTGCTGCTACTTGCTGAATACCAACTTAATCAAGCGATCGCTACTCGACCATGCGTTGTCAGGGTAACAAGAGAACATATCGCTAACATGATGGGGCTAACTCGTCAGAGCGTACACAAGATACTAAAACGATTAGAAAGTATTGGGATGCTAGAGCTAAACTATGGCTCAGTAACCATTACCAATCCGAAACGCTTAGAAGAATACTTTAAAGAACTCGAGCAATAGATCCATTCAACAAACGGTAAGTATTGTCTAACGATAGCTAAAAACCTTATGCATCTAATTGGTCAAGAGCACAACACCATTTGCACTTAGGCAAGTGGCGCTGTGACACAAAAACCATTGAATTGACTAAGCTATATTCAATTCAGATTTCAACTCACGTTTCAAAATCTTTCCTGTCGCACTCATCGGGAGGTGTTCACGAATTTCGACATAACGAGGATATTTAAACGAGGCTAATTGCTCTTTACCCCACTTTTGTAATGAATCGGCGTCAATGTATTCTTTTGGTTTAAGTACAACGTAGGCTTTTATCTCTTCGCCATACTCTTCATTTGGAATCCCTATCACCGCGACCATTGAAACGGCAGGATGAGTCATGAAAACTTCTTCAATTTCTCTGGGATAAACATTAAATCCACCTCGAATGATCAGATCTTTCATTCTATCGACAATAAATAAATTACCTGAACTGTCAAAGCGGCCCACATCACCAGTATGGAACCAACCATTTTGTAGCGCAGATTCAGTAACTTCTGGGCGGTCAAGATATCCCTTCATAACATTATGACCACGCACAACAATCTCACCTTCTTCGCCTATCGGTAGTGCATTGCCTTCAATGTCGATAACTCTTACTTCGACGCCTTGAACCGGTTGACCTACCGAGCCTGGTATTCGCTCCTGATCTAAATGATTAAAACATGCAATAGGACTTGTCTCCGACAACCCGTATCCTTCTAAGATCGGCACATTAAATGTTTCTTCAAAGGTTCGAAAGATTTCGGTTGGCAATGACGCACCACCGCTTACTGCAACACGCAATGACGAGGTATCAAATTGATGCTGCACATGAAGCAGACCGATGTACATCGTTGGCACACCAGCAAATATCGTCACCCTATGTTTTTCCACCAGCTCAAGAACATGTTTAGGCTCAAACCTAGGCACTAACACCAATGTTGCCCCGCCCAAAACACTAGCATTTAAGTGGACGGTTTGACCAAATGTATGAAATAAAGGCAAAGTTACTAAGTGAATATCATCGGCCTGGCTGCCCATAATGTTTTGTGCCACCAGAGCGTTCATTATGATGTTCTGCTGAGTCAGTTCAGCGCCTTTTGGTAAGCCTGTCGTCCCTGATGTATACAAAATCACACATGTATCATCCGCATTACGCGGTATATAATCCGGCAACGGTTGGACATCGGCTATAAACGCATTGAGAGTTATTACACCATTCCAATAGCTTTCATCTTGAGATTGAGTCAATACGACTATGCCTTCGCATGTATCGACTTGTTCAAAGGCTTTGACACCCTCTTTTGCCATTGGCAGTTCTTTCGTCCCTTCAAAGCAGAAATAAAACTTCGCTTTTGAATCTTCTAAGTGATACTTAATTTCTCGCGCTTTCAAAAGCACATTTAATGGGACTGCAACCGCGCCAGCTTTTTGTATTGCATAATAAACAAACGCGAAAAAAGGAATGTTTGGGCATGAAATCGCAACGCGGTCACCTGGCTTTACGCCTTTATTGATTAAAGACGCTGCGATCTTGCCAGCGATCGCATCAAATTGCGCATAATTTATCTTTTCAGCGCCACATATCAACGCCGTTTTATCTGGTTTACTCGCAGCATTTCTTTGTAACGCAGCAGCAAGATTCATCATAGTCTCTTCACCTCTTACTTGTCTTTCTCGTCTAATCAGCTCAGGAGCATTAACTAAGCAAGTTATCCCTAACACTGGATCGTCAGCATTTGATTCTCACCAGTCATTATCATTTAACATTATGTTTACAACGCAATTAGAGCCAAGAATGTAAAGCAATTAACATTTCAGAACGCAAATTAATAAAAGTGTGAGCTTGAAAGAGATGAATTGTTATAAATATCACCCCAAGTCACTAAAAACTCTGACTGCAATAGCAAATACAAAAGCGGTTAAAATTAACAAAAAGAAAACAAATAAAGAAAAATAAACTTGAACAATCCTAAGCGCGACCCTTATAAGAAAAATCAATAGCAAACGTTTGCTATTGAACAAAACTTTATCGTTCGTCAATAAAATATCGATTAATCCATCAATAATACCTTGCTGCATATTGCCAATTGTAAACGATAAGTGTAAAAAGCAAGGCGAGATAATTATCCGTAAATCCATTTATGGTTAGTGGGTAATTTTAGGATTTTACATTTTATTAGCACAGAGGTTATGGAAGTGTTAAAAGAAAAGAGTTTGCTAAACAACATTGGCGTACAAGTCGTAATCGCCATGATCGTGGGCACAGCCGTTGGTGCCATGATGGGTCATGATGCGACAGTGTTCGCTCCTTTAGGTGCTATCTTTATCAACTTAATCAAAATGTTGGTTATTCCTTTGGTCGCTGTAGCCTTGATTTCTGGTGCCGCTGGTCTTGGGAACAGCCAGTCAGCAGGTAAAGTTGGCATCGTCACTCTAGGTTATTTTGGTTTAACATCCGCCCTAGCCGTTGCGCTTGCACTATTTATGGGTGAAGTATTCCAACCAGGCATGGGTATCGACGTCTCTGGCGTTGAAGGCATGTTCTCAGCAGAATACGCTTCAAAAGGTGAACTACCTACTTTCTGGGCAACCATCACGGGTATGATCCCAACCAACGTCTTCCAATCACTAAATGAAGCAAACATCCTACAGATCCTCGTTTTCTGTATGTTCTTTGGTATTGCGATTTCTAAGCAAACAAAAGAACGTCGTGAACCAATCATCAATGGTGTTAACTGCATCGTTGACGCAATGGTTTGGATGATCAACAAAGTAATGATCATTGCACCTATCGGTGTATTTGGTCTGATGGCAGAAGCCGTCGGTACGTTCGGTTTTGGTGCGCTAATGGTGGTGTTTAAACTGTTCGTTGTTTACGTTGCCGCCATCCTAATCTTCGGTTTCGTTGTTTACCCAGCAATGGTGCATGTTTTCACGAAGACATCTGCGAAGAAATTCCTGTCTTCAATGAAGAAACCGCAAGCAGTTGCGCTTTCAACAGCGTCTTCTATGGCAACACTGCCTGTTACAATGGACACCTGTGAAAAAGAGCTGGGCGTAAAAAATTCAACTGCATCATTTGTTCTGCCTCTAGGCGCAACGATCAACATGTCAGGTAATGCGATTTACTATGGCTTGGTTGCTATCTTCTTTGCTCAACTGTTCAATATCGATCTAGGCATGGGCGCTTACATTGCAATTATCGTAACGTCTACATTGGGTGCGGTTGGTCAAGCGGGTGTTCCTGGCCCTTCTTTCCTAGTGGTTGCCGTGCTTCTTGCCGCTGGCATTCCAATTGAAGGTCTACCGCTGCTATTCGCTCTTGACCGTATTTTCGATATGATTCGTACAGCACTGAACATCACAGGTGATGCTGCATGTGCAGTTATCGTTGATGCGCTAATTGAAGAAGAAACGGCAGAAGCTGAGCTAAAAAAGCAAGAAGCCTAACCCTTTCTTGAATAGACCAAAAACCGCTCATAATGAGCGGTTTTTTTGTCTTTTCTTGCATTACGTAACTATACAAATAGAAACCGATGGCATAAATTTTTCAAAATGATATAAACCATTACAAAATATAACAAAACGTTAGAGCTAGGTTATATCATGAGTCTTGAGCAATCTTTGGACTATCTCACCAAAACAAATTTGCCGATCGAATCAAAGCAGCAGGCCTTGGTTGACTCAGTTATTCTTACCCTAACGAAACAAAAACGAGATGCTCTTTTTCAACAGGTTGCTCTGTATCGAATAAAACTGCTTAAATCTCTCTTTCCTAAACACGCATCAAAAAGTCTTTCTGCACTATTTGAGTTAATGGATTATCGAGATTTAGTGCAACAGTATCCGACAGGTTTCTCCAAAGAGATTCGTTTACTTGAACAACTTGCCGCAGATTGTTACCCGCATTGGATGGTTTTCTGGTGTCAATGCGAGATCGAAGCAATCAAGCAAAAATATCCTTCAAACGAAGCTGCGATTCCTACTCCGCTTCCGTTTGACGACCACAGCTATACTAGCGTGTTAATTGAAGATATCGCAGATTGCGATCTTGAGGTAATGCTGCCAAATCATGCTGCGTTAATGCCGATTTCCGAAGCGATCACACTGAGTAATCTTGAGCTTTTCGTCCAAGCTGAACAGTGGTTTGAAATCTTGCCTCTTTTATCACTCTCGCAAAAAGGGCAGCACTTTGCGCTCTTGCTCAAATCGTCATCTTCACCAATCATGGTCTCCTCCGCTATAGTGCAAGGCTGGCATCAACGAAATAACTGGCTCAGTTACTCACCACAGTTTAGTAACGAACAATGGCAGTTTTGCTTTCCTAATCATGGGTACAGTGTTCTCTATCAACTGGGTATTTTGGAGTGTCGTGCTCTAACTCCTGAGCACACTCTTGTTGGGTTTGATGCTCAGTTTCAATCTCATGTAAAGAACACTGAAGCGGTTTGCGAAGTACTGCGTCTTACGGTGGGAGGCAACATTCAACAAAAGCTGTATTTTTTGTATCTGGCGCAAAAAACTATGATGAGCGAGCTCTATAAAGCAGGCTATAAGCTCGGCTTTACCATTATTGAGCAAGTATTTATGTTAAATTTCTATCAATCTATTGATTTAAGTGCCTACTTTCACTCAGGATACCGCGACATTAACGGTGACGGTACCAAGACATACCGCGGTTTCTGGAATTTAGGTATGATGGTTGAAGCATTTCAAGACATACAATTTCGCGACTACAAACATTGCGTACGAACAAAAAGAATGGATAAAAAGGTGAATGAGCATGCTTGATGTTCATTTGCACGGTCTCTTTTACCCAAAAGCAATGGCATTGTACGCGACTGTACTAATAGTATTCGCTTGGCTACTGTATTACTGCTATCGCCTAAAACAGAAGAGTGAATCAATCTTAGGCTCGCATCACGCGCCTTACATCGCTTATTCCAGCTGTATCATTGTTTGGATAAGCAGCAACGCCTATTTCCATACCGATTTATTGCCAGAATTAGGCTCTGTTGGTGGCATTTTTATGGCTAAGTTAGCGAACTTAGCGTCTTTTTTCGCCTTTGCGTTTGCATTCTATTTTTCTTGCCAGTTAACCGCAGATGTTAAAAAAACAGCGGTCAAAGTCTGGCAAAAAGTCGTCTTTGTCGCACTAGCAACGTATTCACTGTACATCAACTTAGTGCCGAATCTTACTGTCGAAAATGTCACCATTAGTGGTCCAAGCCAGTTCGTCATTGAATTTGGCCCACATACCTCATATTTTTTCATTAGTTTGCTAGCTTTCGTGGTACTAACGCTGCTTAACTTGATTGCCATGCGCGCGAACAGCAGCAAGCTCACGCTAGCAAAAAGCAACTATATGATCGCTGGCATTTTGGTATTCATGTTATCTACGGCAGTGATACACCTTGGAATGACGTATTTCCTTGGCGACTTCTCCCTAACTTGGTTACCACCAGCACTTTCAATCAGCGAAATGTTGTTTGTGGGCTATGCCCTACTTACCTCTCGCTTCTACAGCGCTAAATATCTCACGTACTTAACGGTAAGCGCGCTCTTAGTCTGCGCCATTTTTGTTCTGCCGCTAGGGGCGATATTTATTCCGATCTCTGAAGATAACCAATGGCTTGTTGCGGTACCTTTATGTGCGCTTATCGGTATCACTTGGCACTTGCTTTTTAAGCGAGTCAGTCGTTACGCTTCGTATTTTATTTATGGGAAACGACACACTCCCGTTCAGCAAATCCTTGGGTTAGAGGAAGAGTTTAAACGCTCAATAGATGATGCTATGCGTCAGTTGGCATCGTTACTTAACATACCAAACAACAAGCTACAGCTAGTCACTAGCAATTACACAGAAACGTTTTACGAAGAGTACCTGCCGTCAAGCAAGTCAGTTCTCGTGCTTGATGAGCTGTCTGAAGAAATTGATTATGCCTCCTCTTCTAAAGGGTCGATGAGAAAGCTCTACGAGCGCATGCGCTCAAGCAATACTGCGCTCGTTATGCCTCTCTTCGGTCGTGGAAAATCTGTTACTCACTTGCTGATTTCTTCACATAAAATAGATAATAAGCTGTTTTCTAATGAAGAAATCTCAGCTCTGCAAACGTTATTAGTTCGCATCCAGAGCACCATTGAAGCCGATAGAAAGGTACGCCAAAGCCGTGCGCTGGCTAACTCCATTGCACATGAAATGCGTAACCCTCTCGCTCAAGTACAATTACAATTTGAAGCTTTAAAACAGCATATAGAGTCAAACGCTTCACTGGATACGCTAAAAAGAGAAATTGATAAAGGTGAAGCCGCTATACAACGCGGTCGACAACTTATCGATATTATTTTACGAGAAGTTAGCGACAGCTCACCAGAGCATGAGCCTTTAGCTCTCACTTCCATACATAAAGCCATCGACCAAGCAGTAAGCCGTTATGGTTTTGAAAACGATCAAATAATAGAGAGAATTAACCTGCCACAGGCACACGATTTTGTCGCGAAGTTAAATGAGACCCTGTTTAACTTTGTCATTTTCAATTTGATTCGTAACGCTATCTACTATTTTGATTCTTATCCCGACAGTCAAATTGAGATTCGTACCCAGACGGGGGCTTACGAAAACATTCTGATCTTCCGAGATAGTGGGCCAGGTATAGATAGCAGTATCTTACACAAGATATTTGATGACTTTTTCTCGTATCAAAAAAGCGGAGGCAGTGGCTTAGGTTTGGGCTATTGCCAACGTGTTATACGCTCCTTCGGAGGACGAATAGAGTGCCAGTCTGAATTGAGCGAGTTCACAGAATTCTACTTGTATTTCCCAGTCGTACCAAACGCACCAAAACCAGAGACATTGAGAGCACCGGACTTTGATAGCTGGAAAGCAACTCCATCACATTCTGAAAATCATTCAGCTCAACACGTACAAGTATGTAAAGATGCACCAACAGTGCTCATTGTTGATGACAAAGAGGTGCAACGCACCTTGGTACAGATGTATTTAAAAAGATTGGGAGTCAACAGCTTACAAGCAAATAATGGAGCCTCTGCGGTAGAGCTATTCCACTCTCACAAGATTGATCTCGTTCTTATGGATGTCCAAATGCCGGTAATGAATGGATTTGACGCAAGCCAACGGATTAAGCAAATCACATCTTCCGTTCCAATCATTGCCTTATCTGGTGAGTCTGGAGCTAGAGAGTTGGAGCTAATTTCGAAACTCATGGATGACAGACTCGAAAAGCCCACCACGTTAAATGCTCTTCAAGTCGTCATCCAAAGATGGTTACAGAACGAGAATTTTGCACCTTCCAACACTTTTTAATCTGCAAATATAGAATTGGCACTAGATGTGCATTATTGGAGTAAATCGAATTATCCAGAAGGTCAAGCAGGCTACAAAAGAGTAGCGTATGAGCTTGATAAGGAGATCGCCATGTTACTTCATCGACATACATACTACGGCTTGATTCATCATGGAATCAAAACACTGTTACTTGATCGCTTAGGCCACTATACAGAAGAAGAGTATCATCAATATCTGAGCCTGATGACTGGTAAATCCACTTGCTTCACGATGTCTCTCGAAGAGCTAGAAGCAACGGTCGATAACTTACTGCGGGAAGGCTATTTGGAAGATGTAAAAACGCTTATTTCCCAATATCAACGTGTGGCTTAAGGTTTAAAATTCTCAACTTTATTGCCGCTTCACGCGGCAATTTTTATTCCTTCCATTTGCTGTTTAGACATGGAAGACGCTTGCGGGCTGTACGATATACTAAGCGTTACTATTCTTACCCTAACTTCCTCAGTATTCACATCTTGTCAGATTCAGTTAGACTGTCTTCAATTCAATAATTAGGTAGATTTTGCCATCATGAAGCAGATCCTAGACTTTATACCACTCATCATTTTCTTCGCTTTATACAAGCTGTACGACATCTACGTGGCGACAGGTGCACTGATCGTAGCAACAGCCATTCAACTTGTCGTCACCTACGCGCTGTATAAGAAAGTCGAAAAGATGCAGCTAATAACATTTGTTATCGTCACTATCTTCGGCGGCATGACCCTTTTCTTCCACGACGACAATTTTATAAAGTGGAAAGTCACCATCATTTACGCGATTCTGGCGATTGGCTTAGCAGTGAGCCACGCATTGGGAAAATCAGCCATCAAAGGTATGCTAGGCAAGGAAATTACGTTACCTGACGCTGTTTGGGCAAAGATTAACTGGGCTTGGGTTGGCTTCTTCTCATTCTTCGCTGGCCTAAACATTTATATTGCTTACGAATTGCCGTTGGATGTTTGGGTTAACTTCAAAGTATTTGGAATGTTGATCGCGACATTTGCCTACATGATTGCGACTGGCTTTTACATTTATAAACACATGCCAAAAGAACAAAAAAATAACTCATCCGATGTGTCCACTGATGATTAAAAACTCAGTTTTGCTATAATCCGCGACTTCACAGCGACCTTAGGGTCGCTGTTTTGCTCCATGTATCAGTAAACCGCTCAAACAACGTACCGTTTTCAGACCATTCTTGCTGCTGTAAACCAACTTTCTCTGGTCCGGTATCTGCGGTTTTTTAAGGACCTTTGGTTCTAGGTATTTACTATGTTGGCGCTTAGTTTGAGCGCCTTTAAGATTTAGGATGTCACAATGAGTCAAGAAATTAGCTCTCCGAAAGGTCAAATGCTGCTTCGTACCCTTGCAATGCCTGCAGATACAAACGCCAATGGCGATATTTTTGGCGGTTGGATAATGTCTCAGCTCGACTTAGCGGGCGCGATTCTGGCAAAAGAGATCTCTTGTGGTCGCGTTGTCACCGTTTCGGTATCAAGCATTACGTTCAAAAAACCTGTTGGTGTGGGCGATGTCGTATGCTGCTACGGCGAATGCACTAAGATCGGCCGCACATCCATGAGTGTCGATTTGGAAGTATGGGTCAAACCCGTCAAAGCTCACGGTGTTGGCGAACGCTTCATGGTTTGTGATGCGACCTTCAACTACGTAGCCATTGACAGTGAAGGTAAACCACGTCCGGTTCAGAATTAGTCAACCTACAACGCTAACAGTTAGAAAGGATCTCACATTTTCTGTTGTTCACTTGTGAGAGACACAAAAAAGGCGTTAAATTAACACTTTACCCTACCAATTAAGGAACTATGCTATGTGGTATGTCATCTTTTCACAGGACGTTGAGAACTCGTTGGAAAAACGCATGAGCGTTCGCCCACAACACTTGGATCGCTTACAAAAGCTACAAGACGAAGGTCGCCTTCTTACAGCTGGTCCGATGCCTGCGATAGATTCTGACAATCCTGGAGAAGCTGGATTTACGGGCTCAACTGTCATCGCTGAATTCGCCTCTCTAGAGGATGCTAAAGCGTGGGCAGAAGCCGATCCTTATGTAGCGGCTGGTGTTTACGATCATGTAATCGTGAAACCGTTCAAAAAAGTGTTTTAATTTATGAAAAAATTACTGTGTCTTTTCTTGGTATTTGGTGCTCTGGCTGGCTGTTCATCAACCGATGATAATCAGCGCCAACTTGAGCTTATGGCATCAAACCGAGCAGGAGTCTTGTCTGCGGGCCTCCCTTTAGAGTACGGTCCACTGCAAATAATGCGTGTCTCATCCAACAAAAATGTTGTAGAGATGATGATGATTTATAACGATGGCGCACTCGGTGCAAAGCCGTTAAATCAAGTACTGAATACCAGTATCTATACCTACTGCAGCAACCCAGAAGTTCGCAAGCAAATTGATATGGGCTTGATGTATCGTATTAAGGTACGTAATTCTCGCGGTCAGTTGATGGCAGATGAGTTGGTTTCCGCACAGACTTGTACTCAGGTGAAGTAGCTACAGTAATTTTTGTTGCTTTCGGCATGAGACGATGATTCGCTATTATTGGATAATCTGAAAACGAAAGTTAACAATTAAGAATAGAAAAACGGAGACCACAGTCTCCGTTTTTATTTGCTGTAACGATGTGTTACGCCAGCTCAGCACGGAGCTTCTTCGCCGCTGAAACCAGATTTGCCAATGCGGCTTCTGTCTCCTTCCAGTTTCGTGTTTTCAGACCACAATCTGGGTTTACCCACAAACGTTGAGCCGGAATTTTTTCTGCCGCTTTCTTGATTAAACCTTCAATCCATTCTTCCGTAGGAATGTTTGGTGAGTGAATGTCATAAACACCAGGGCCAATTTCGTTCGGGTAATTGAACTCTTCAAATGCTTTCAGCAGCTCCATATTTGAGCGAGATGTTTCAATGGTAATGACGTCCGCATCGAGTGCCGCAACCGAATCAATGATTTCATTGAACTCGCTGTAACACATATGAGTGTGAATCTGAGTTTCTGGTTTTGCACTTGCCGCAGAGACCTTAAAGGCATTTACGGCCCATTCTAAGTACGCTTTGTGATCGCGTTTTTTGAGTGGTAAACCTTCTCGAATGGCTGGCTCATCAATTTGAATGATATTGATGCCTGCATCTTGCAGGTCAGACACCTCATCACGCAGTGCCAAAGCAAGTTGCTGCGCAATTTCTTGACGTGTGATGTCTTCACGTGGGAACGTCCAACACAAAATCGTAACTGGTCCAGTCAACATGCCTTTCATCTGTTTGCTGGTTAGCGATTGTGCGTACGTCGACCATTCAACTGTGATCAGTTTTTCACGTTCAATGTCAGCAACTACAATGGCAGGTTTCACACAGCGAGAACCATAACTCTGTACCCAACCAAATTTGGTCGTTTGAAAACCCGCCAAGTTCTCAGCGAAGTATTCCACCATGTCGTTACGCTCTGCTTCACCATGAACAAGCACATCTAGGTCGAGCGCCTCTTGACGTTTTACTGCGTCAGCAATATGTCCTTTAAGTGCTTGGATATATTCAGACTCAGATAATTGACCTGTACGATAAGCGCTGCGCTGCACCCGGATTTCACCCGTTTGAGGAAAAGAGCCGATTGTCGTTGTTGGCAACAAAGGCAAGCCCAATACTTCAGCTTGATGCGCAGCACGCTCTGCATAAGGTGCGCTGCGCTCGGCAAGTGACGCGGTAATGTTGTTTAAACGCGCTTGTACTTGAGGTTTATTCACATGTGTTGCTGTCTTGCGCGCTTTGATTGGCTGGCTATAGGTATCACAAGCGAGAATCGCATTTTGGTCACCATCGAGCGCTCGGCCAAGCAAGGCGACTTCTGCCACTTTTTGTTTTGCAAAGGCAAACCAACTTTTTACTTCTTCGCTCAGTTCTGTTTCCAGTTCTAAATCAACAGGGCTATGTAGCAGAGAACATGAACTGGCAACCCAAAGTTTGTCGCCCAGTTTCTCTTTGACTGGCTGTAGACGCTCGAGTTGGGCACTTAAATCCGAACGCCACACGTTACGACCGTTGACCACGCCAGCAGACAGCACCCACCCCTCCGGTAGTTTGGCAACCACGTCGTCAAGCTGCTGAGGCGCGGCAGATAAATCGATATGTAAACCATCCACTGGTAGCTTTACAATTTTGTCTAGCGTATCGCTTATAGAGTCAAAGTACGTCGTTAGCAGCACTTTTACATCGCTTCGAATCACTTGGTACGCTAGCTTGAACGCATCAGCCCATTTGCTTTCTAGCTCCAGTGACAAAATTGGCTCATCAATCTGAACCCACTCAACACCTTGACTTGCGAGCTTTGCCAAAATAGCTTGGTAAGCCGTAAGCAATCGTGGCAGTAGCGTCAGGCGATCGAACCCTTCTTCTACCTCTTTACCTAAGTAAAGATAACTGACTGGACCAAGCAAAACTGGCTTCACTTTATGCCCAGCTTGGGTTGCTTCGTTGACTTCTTCAAACAGTTGAGGCCAACTCACTTCAAATGTATCGTCCTTGCTAAATTCAGGTACGATGTAGTGGTAGTTTGTGTTGAACCATTTAGTCATATCCGATGCTGCAGCGCCCGCACAGCCGCAACCCGCTTGAGATTGACCGCGACCCACTTTGAATAGCGTATCCAAATCAGGGAAACCATCAGCGTGACGCTTTGGCACATGACCCAATAGCAACGTGGTCGTCAGTACATGATCATACCAAGCGAAGTCGCCAGCAGTGGCAAAACTCAAACCTGAATCCGTTTGTGTTTGCCAGTTTTTGGCGCGTAGATCTGCCCCAACCTTTTTAAGCTCAGCTTGATCAATTTCTCCTCGCCAGTATTTCTCCTGAGCGAATTTTAATTCTCTTTTTTCACCAATGCGTGGATAACCTAGTATGTGAGTCGTTGTCGCCATGTCCCTATTCCTTTCTCAATTTTGTTCAATTTGTTTGGATCAGAGCATCTTTCGGTAAAGAATAAGATGTCTGGATGGCTAAACTATCGCTCTCATCTGATATTAGAACAACGTCCATTTATTCAACTTGTTTATTAAAAAAATTCATCATGAAGCGACATGATTCGCAAATAAAAACAACAAATAGACGTCTAGACGTTTACATATCCATTTTTTGTCGTTAAGTTATTTACACGATTGCTATTCTGTTCATAGCGAACAACAAAGGATGAAAGGAATTCATGATAGAGCTAAAACATTTGCGGACACTCACTTCGCTTCGAGACACTGGCTCTCTAACGGCGACAGCGACCGCTTTGCATCTCACTCAGTCGGCACTGTCTCATCAGATCAAAGATTTGGAGGCGCGAATTGGAGGGCAACTGTTCCTGAGAAAGACTCGTCCGGTGAAGTTCACTTCTGAGGGAGAAATCCTATTGCGTCTTGCAGAAGATATCCTTCCGAAACTCGCAAGAGCAGAAAATGATTTAGCGAGCTTGAAAGAGGACGTCAATGGCCGATTACATATGGCCATTGAATGTCACTCTTGCTTCCAATGGCTAATGCCTGCACTTAGGGAGTACCAACTTGCTTGGCCTAGCGTAACATTGGACTTTTCCTCTGGTTTTGGCTTTGAACCACTCCCAGCTCTATTGGCAGGCGAACTCGATCTCGTTATTACTTCCGATATCCAACCTCGATCCGAAGTCCACTACGAGCCTCTATTCGACTTTGAAATGCGTTTAATTACCGCAACCAACCACCCATTGGCGGAAAAAGAAATTATTGATCCGCAAGATCTCGCAGATCAAACCATGCTCTCTTATCCTGTTCAAAAACAACGGCTAGACGTCGTAAAACACTTTCTTCAGCCAGCAGGAATAGAACCTGCGAAATGGAAGCAAGCCGACAACACTCTCATGTTAGTTCAGATGGTCTCTGCTGGATTGGGGGTGGCCGCACTACCCAATTGGGCGATTTCTGAATTTTCTCGCCAAGGTCTTATTACCAGTAAACCTTTCGGCCAAGGCTTATGGCGTCGCTTGTTTGCTGCAACGCGTCACTCAGAGAAAGAAAAGCGTTACTTACAAGCTTTTTTCGCAACCGCGAGGCTACAATGTAAAAGCCACCTTGACGGAATCAAGGTGGCTTAAAAGATTTGGGTTATGAAAGGCTTAGCGTTGATATGCTTTAAATTGGTTAGTCAATGGATCGTACTGATAACCGAGCATATCAAGCTTGCCGACTACAGACTCTACATCCATCTCATACACTGATACTAACTCGTCAAAACTGTCGCACTCTAAACGTAGCTTTTCGTTGACGATACCTAGCAAAATAGTGCTGTCCAGATTACCTACATTGCTTAAATCCATCGCGACTCTCCTCTTCGACAAGGTATATAAACAAGCGTAGTAGCAATTATGCGAATTTAAAGTGAGTGCGATCTAAAACGTGATCACCTTATACCCAAGCACCAAGAAAGCACTTGGATATAAGCTGTCTAGCTTTGTCTTTAGAATAGAGGTTAAGCCGCGAGAGAGAATAAACCTTGCAGGCTCGTCATCGACGCGAGTGCTAGCAACAAGGCAACGCTCAGTTGCACCTTTTCTGGTTTCTTATGCGTAAAAATATGCCAACACCACACAATAATTGAAGAAATTAGCATAGCTAAAGACAGCAAGATCGGCTGTGTCGCAGCGTTTAGTGTGGCTTCATTTAACTGGTAAGAAGCAAACAACGTTGCGATGACTAATAGCATTCCAGACACAATGCCCGTAACTGGTAAAATACGGTGAAATGCCTGTAGTCTGCTGCGAGCTATCGTAAGCAGCAATTGAGAAAATGACGCCCCAAGGAAAAATATCATTAGCGCCATCGCTATCGATGCTGGCCAGCTTGATTGCTCAAATACTTGAATACTCACATACGCAAAGGCCAAACCATTCGCTAAATGCATCGCCCATAGTGGCCCTTTCTCACGCGTTTTCTTGGTTTGAACCTGAGAATAAAAGTAGAAAATAGCAAACACGATCATAAATGCTTCAATGCGAAGTGACGCAACAGCGAGCCACAATACAGCTACTGCTGGCAACATTTTATGAAGACGTCCTCGCTGACCAGGACAAATATCGCCCTTTATTAGAAGCAAAGTCAGTAGCGCTTGTGCGCCAAATAGCATCGGAGGGAAAGTAACCAGCAATTGTTGAATCATGTTGAATGCACGCTCAAAAGTCATTTTGGGGGGCGATAATATCAAATCAACTATCGCCAAACCACCGAAAGTCGGCCCCCAAATGAGCTAAAACGGTAAGACAATTTTATTCACAGAGAGGCAAGATACTTCAACGCGTCTTCCTGCGTTAAAACTCCACGGTACTCTTCTTTGGTATTACACAGTACCCAAGGGAAACGAATGCCGGTTTTAACCAACTCTCGAATAACAGAGACAGGTAAATCCTCATCAACCAACACAAAATCGGTGCTCATTATCTGATTAACAGGACGTTTCCAAATTCGGCTTTCTCGTTCAGTTTCTCGCTCTGTGCCCATCGAGGGCGTTAGGTGTAAATTCACCGTCTCTTTCGTAATTAACCCAACACAACGATTTTCATTGAGAACAACTAAAGGCGAGCTTGGATTCAAATTCATGTACTCCACTGCCAAGGAGAGCGGTTCTCCAGGGTCCATAGACCTGACTTGTTCATGGCTCACAGATTGCAACACATCACTTTGCTTAGACTCAATCGCGATGTCAGAGAACAGATGCTCATAACTGTTCGCTTTATCCATCAAATCGACAGGCACGGCAGCAGAAAATAGAAAGCCCTGCATGTAATCGACACCGATTTCTGCCAATACTTGAAGTTCTTGCTTGGATTCCACGCCTTCAGCAACCACTTTTACATTCATTTGCTGTGCAAGCTCGGTGACCATTTTCACAATGTTATAGCTGGTGCTCCCTTTATGAATGTTCTTGATGAATTTTCGGTCTATTTTCAGTAAATCAAACTGCCCTTTTTCTAGATAAGAAAAAGAAGAATACCCAGTACCGAAGTCATCAATCGCGATCTCAATGCCCTCTTTCCGCACTTCCTCTAGAGCTCGAGTATGCTCCTCATCTTGTTCAAAATACGCGGTTTCTGTTAGCTCGATAGTTACTCGCTTAGGGTCTACACCACTGGCTTTAATCAAATCATGCGACCGCTGAAGGATCTGAAGAGAATCCAATTTCGTATTGAGGGAGCGATTGATGGTCACGCCCACTTCCTCGCCATAAATTTCTTGTAAGCGCGGAAAGTGCTTCAACGCAGCTTGGCAGACCACATCATCAAGTGCCGCTATGAGTTCTAGATCTTCAATAATAGCGATCATCTTCTGCGTACAATACGCATCATTTTCATCATAGAAGCGTGCGAGGGCCTCGAACTTAACCACTCTTCCGGTTTGAACGTTGATAATCGGTTGAAAGTAAACGTCCACTAGTCCACTCTCTATTTGCGCCTCCAAAAACGCCTCGAGATGTTGGCGCTTCACTAATTCAGAGTGAAGTTCACTGTCGTAAAAGTTGAAATAGCTGCCTTCACCGGAAATAGAGGACAACATCGCTTGCGCTGCATGTGCTAGCGCTTGTCTTGGTCGGTTCGTATCATATCCAAGGATTGACACACCAGTTTGGCCTTTAACGATAGTGGCATGCATTTTTGTGCCCATTTCATTTCTAAGCTCATTAAAGAATCCTTTCATGGCAATTTGGATCAAACGAACCGGGCTCAACCATTGACAATGAGGGGTCTGCAAGCATACGACAAACACATCCCGAGATAACTGCCCCGCAATACTGGTGTAGCGACTTCGCATAATAAAATCTGCAAAACCTAATTGCTGTTCAAGCAAGTATCTCTCCGAAAACTTGGGTCTGAGTGTCATAACAATGTTGAGTTCTTTATTTCTGCTTTCATTCGCTAAGTTAGCTAATTGGAGTTCAAATTCTTTCCTCGTTGGTAAAAAGGCAGCCCAATCATGCTGTTGTTCACAACGATTTTTCATCCACAACAACGAAGCAGAAATATCCGTAGAAAATCCGAGATAAAGAATTCGTCCAGAGTGAAACGTAAGTCGGTAAATACAAAGATGATGAGCTTGGTTGCTACCGTTTGCTGTTTTGCTCAGCAAGTTACCACACCAACATCCTTCATCATTAATTTGCTGCCACAGCTGATCATAAAACGCTTGGCTATGGTGAGAGGTACTGAAAATATGAGTTTTAAGCCCAACCAGATCTCGGTTTTGATAGCCCATTTGTAACTCAAAGGCACGGTTACAACCTAAGATGCGCGTATCTTCATCGGCAACTAAAACGCCTACATTCGGCAAATCAAAAATCGTTTCGAGGATTTTCGCTAACTCCTCGCAACCAGTGATTGTTAATTGTGGAATGATAGTGCCTTGGATAATGCGCTTATTGAGCCTTTCAAAACTAATAGTAACGTGCACTAAGTTAACGTTTTTTAGCATCATGCAACAAGAAAACCGCCCCCGTCCGCCAAAGAGTTCCACTTCTAGAATTCGTTGTTTTAGCGTTTCTTGTTGCCCCATCAGCATATGATCAAACAAGTTATTTAGGCTGGTTACTGGCGTACTTATCCCAAATGCCTTTGCCATTCCTTGCTGATCACATTCGAACTCGCGAGTATCAATATCGTAAGACCACTCTATAACAGGAGTTAGACTGGAAGTCGTTTGCATTTTTGGATGCACTGTTGTCGTAGATTCACTCATACCCTAGCCCCTTTTTTTGTAATTAGCCCAAGGCTCAAAATTCACAGTCAATTCGCGACATTCCAGTTGGGACCTGCCGATCCTCTTTATAGATGGATTGTGTCAACGATAAGCCTATCGACTTAGAACTATTTCCAGAGCAGCTCAGCCTTTTGCATTTAATATGCACCAATTTGATTATAGGCTTTACCCCATATAAGCACACCATTGCTTATGCTTTGTATTAAGATTGCGACATTTTTCATGAACCGATCTATAACCATGAGGCTTTCAAGGTGAAATTAGACAGAAAATCGCCGATAGAGCATTGATATTTTTACAAACCAAATAAAACTCGATGAACTAAGCTGGAATAGATGAGTTTGTTATAGATACCTGATAATCAAATCGCTATAATTCGCGCTCCCTGGAACAGAGAGCAAAATATGACCAATAACATCACTCCTATTCATGAGTACAAAAAATACTGGGCAGAGTGTTTTGGTACGGCACCTTTCTTGCCGACCAGTCGCAAAGAAATGGATGCCCTAGGATGGGATAGCTGTGACATTATCATTGTAACCGGTGACGCTTATGTGGATCACCCGAGCTTTGGTATGGCTATCATTGGCCGCCTGCTAGAAGCACAAGGTTTCCGTGTCGGTATCATTGCTCAACCAGAATGGCAAAACAAAGATGCGTTCATGCAGCTTGGTAAGCCAAATCTGTTCTTCGGGCTCACTGCGGGTAACATGGACTCCATGATCAACCGTTACACTGCGGATAAAAAACTTCGTCACGATGACGCGTACACACCAAATAACGAAGGTGGCAAACGCCCAGACCGCGCGACTTTGGTTTACTCTCAGCGTTGTCGTGAAGCTTACAAAGAAGTACCTATTGTTTTAGGTGGTATCGAAGCCAGCCTACGCCGTGTTGCGCACTACGATTACTGGTCAGATAAAGTTCGCCGTTCGGTACTATTTGATGCAAAAGCAGACATCCTACTTTTTGGTAACGCAGAACGCGCACTTGTCGAAGTAGCACATCGCATCGCAAACGGCGAAGACATCAGCACCATGACCAATATTCGTGGTACTGCCGTGAACTTGCCAGTCGCGCCAGAAGGCTACACGGTTATTGATTCTTCTCGTATTGAAAAACCTCGTAAAGAAGCGTTCGTACCAAAGAACCCATACGAAGTAGAAACTCAGTGTGAAACTAAAAAAGACGAGCCAGTTGCACAACCAATCACGATTCGCCCATCACGCCACGATGCTGCGACGACTGCGGTCCGTTTACCTTCGTTTGAAAAGCTAAGAAACGATCGTATTCTTTATGCGCATGCAAGCCGTGTATTGCATCTAGAAACGAACCCGTACTCTGGTCGAGCGTTACTTCAAAGCCATGGTGATCGTGAACTTTGGGTAAACCAAGCTCCAATTCCATTGACGACCGAAGAGATGGACTTTGTGTTTGGCCTGCCTTACGCGCGTGTTCCTCATCCTATGTACGGCAAAGCAAAAATT
Organism: Vibrio sp. OY15; assembly: GCF_000742455.1. Taxonomy (NCBI): domain Bacteria; kingdom Pseudomonadati; phylum Pseudomonadota; class Gammaproteobacteria; order Vibrionales; family Vibrionaceae; genus Vibrio; species Vibrio sp. OY15. The sequence goes on from NZ_JPIL01000004.1 coordinate 126,588, forward strand.
CCTGCGTACGACATGATCAAGACGTCTGTGAACATCATGCGTGGTTGCTTTGGTGGCTGTTCTTTCTGTTCGATTACCGAGCATGAAGGTCGAATCATTCAAAACCGCTCGAAAGAATCTATCATCAACGAGATTGAAGAAATTCGCGACAAAGTTCCGGGCTTTACTGGCACAATTTCCGATCTTGGTGGCCCGACCGCAAACATGTACCGCCTGGGCTGTAAAGATCCAAAAGCGGAAGCGAACTGTCGTCGTCCTTCTTGTGTATTCCCGGGCATCTGTAACAAGCTAAACACAGACCACAAACACACGATCGATTTATACCGCGAAGCGCGTAAAGTTGAAGGCGTGAAGAAAGTGATGGTTGCATCTGGCGTACGTTACGACCTTGCGATTGAATCACCAGAATACGTGAAAGAGCTCGTGACTCACCACGTAGGCGGTTACTTGAAGATTGCACCGGAACATACAGAGAAAGGTCCTCTTGATCTAATGATGAAGCCAGGCATGGGTACGTACGATCGCTTTAAAGAGATGTTCGAGAAATACAGTGCAGAAGCAGGCAAGAAGCAGTACTTAATCCCTTATTTTATCTCTGCGCACCCAGGCACAGAAGACGAAGACATGCTGAACCTTGCTCTGTGGCTCAAAAAGAACAACTTCGAATGTGACCAAGTACAAAACTTCTACCCTTCGCCAATGTGTAACGCAACGTCGATGTACTACTCAGAGACAAACCCTCTGAAACGCGTGAAGTACAAAAAACGTGAAGATGTACCTGTAGCAAAAGGTGAACGTCAACGTCGCCTACATAAAGCGCTGTTGCGTTATCACGATCCAGCAAACTGGCCAATGATCCGTGAAGCCCTAGTCAGTATGGGTAAAAAACATTTGATTGGTGACAAACAAGGCTGTCTCGTTCCTGCAGAAGACATTGAAGCACAAACACCTGCGCAACGTCGTAAATCTGGTCGTCACGGGGCAAACCGCTTTGCAACCAAACATACCAAAAACCAACCAGGCTTCGGTGGTCATTTGAACAAACGCTCTGAAGGCGGTTCAAAAGATGGTAAACCATCTGGCAACCGTAACGGTTCGGGTAAAGCTACAGGTGGTCAACACCCTGCAAGCAACGGCCAACGTCCTAGCGGCAACGGTGCAAACCGCCCGGCAGGTAGCAAGCCGCAAGGCCAAGGTCGCCCACAAGGACAAGGCAAACCAGCTGGTCAACGTAAACCAAAGCGTCGCTAATTATTTAGAGCTTAAATACTAGAAAGGGCTCCAGAGTTAACTCTGGAGCCCTTTTGTTTTGTCGGCTCATTGAGGCATCACTAATAACTCAAACTTTGATTCAATCAATACAAAAAATGGTAAACACCAACCAACTTATTGGAAAAACAAACAATTATTTGATCGAAGCAAAACCATAAAAATATAACTCATTGATTTTTAATTGCTTTATTTTGGTGCGATATTTGCGTAACAGAGTAAAACTCTTAAACATGGGCTAACGATGAATAATCCACTTCCCCCAAAAACTTCTATGTTCTGGTATGACAACAGCTATACCTATGAGGAGGCCGTTCAGGCATTTGAAAGCGATGGTACACTGAAATCGCTGAATATCGTTCCAACCACGGAATCCGATGATCTTGCTGGCTCACCCCCAGAGCGCAGTATGTTTTGGGAGGGAGAAACAAAAAAAATCGATCCGCCACCGCCGTCTGAACCAGAGCCTCTCAATCTAAAAACTGAGAAAGAAGCAACGGAAGCATCACCTGCGCACTTTATCCCAGTCCGCTATGCCATCGATCAGCTAGAAACAGAAGAGACACAACCTTTTGGTTTGCCTGAAGAATGGAAAGGCCAAGGCCCAGCCAAACTCAATACCGTTGGTTACACCCTGCGTCAACTGCGCGACGGTTGGCTGTATGTGTATGATGCAATCAACAGAAGCTTAGACGAATACGAAATCAAAGGAACGCAATTCACGCTCTATAAGTTGGGAGAATCAGAAAGCCCAAAATCAGAGCAGCGTGGGACACCACAAGATGCAAAGCCCTTTCTTACTTACGTCAACGGAAGCGTACTATCGATTTGCTTCTCTGAGCACCGCTGGACATGGCACACGTTCATGCGCGTACTTAACAATCCGAGTAATCATATCGATCGCATGCAAACCATTGTTCTGTCCTCAAACGAGAACCAGCACAACATTGCATCAATAGATAAGTTAACCCAAGTCGCTGATATTGAATCTTCTGCCGTCGATGATGGTCGCTTTGCGGATTCTGGCATCACAACCAAAGCCGATGAATATGGTTCCGTCTTTAAACCTGTCGCAGCCGAGAGTGACTTAACCTCTGCGATTCCAGAAGAAGAGTCAGGCTACTTCGTCGCGATAAAAGATTACGCCGCAGACATTCAAGATATGTCACTGCATTTTGTTGGTGCCGCAAGCCCTTACCGCCTTTTCACTGACCAGTTTTCAAACCAGTGGAACTTGATGCAGACCGCCATGCAACTGTGTATGTTTGGTGCAAGTGACGAGATAGACATGCCAGCTAGCGTTAAGCGTAACGGCGAAGAGCTGTCGTTTTATACCGACATGGCTGACTATTATGACTCCTCTCACCAACTTGATTTGGCAGAGCAGAACAAAAGCTCAGTTCAGTCCGGCTATCCTGCTAAATTTTCCGCTGGAGCGATTGAATCACACCAACATACCCAAAGTGACATTGCTAAAGCGATACAGGACAAATATCGAATTTCTGCGAGCCGTTTTGGTAAATACGAACAATGGATAGCGACTGAACGCTGGCGTCAGCAGCTCAACTGGAAGCAAATGCTGAGCGAGATGCAAGAGCTGTCAGAACAAAAAGAAAACATGCTAACCCAAGTGGTTTCGGTCAAACGCGACTTTATCGCAGTAATGGAGTCCTTAACGCCGCATCATCTCGAAAGAACCTTCGACCTATACAGCGAAGACACACAGTACAGCTTGTATCAACTGCACAAGCAAGCCGTTGAGTCATTTACTCTGGTGATGCAAGAAGAAGACCGACAGTGGGCTGAAAGCCAATGGGAAAAACCAACCAGTTTACTTGCTCTCTATGCCTCAGGGTTTAGTCGTAGTTTATTTAAAGTGATGGAGAAGAATATTACAGAGGCGCTTGATGAACAGTCGATCGCCTCAGAAAATCCTGATCCTGATAATCAGTTGATGGACCAGATATCTGATACCAGCAACCGCGTGAATATGTACTCTAAGATCATGGATTTTGTTTCCAACCCAAACACTGCGGAAACGGACTTTCTCAAGGATATCGCCAAAGGCTTCCAAGAGCTGGACATTATCTTTAAATCTGCAATAGGTGCACTTGCAAAAGGAGTTTTAGAGTTTGGCGTTAGCATGACTTCACAAGCATCGATTTTACTGATGCCTGTTTTCGCTAAACCTCTGAACCGTCAGAGCTATTATTTGTTAGCCGTTATTGCAGAGCATATGGCACACAATATGCCGGTGACTGTAAATGAAAGCTACGCTCGCGATTTTAAAAAATGGAAAACACGCGTAAATGATTACCTAAGTGAGCTCAAGAAAAACGATGCGGTCATTGCTGACTTCCAGAAAAACAACCGCAAAGCCGACTCTAAATACACAACAGCTTTAAAAAATAAAAAGAGAATTAAGAAGGCACTCGCTGTAACTACATTGGAGTACCCACAATATATTGAATTACCCGATGATCTACCGCAAAGAACCGTCGAGCTTAGAACTCGGATCGCTATGAATAAGCTCGATGATTTGAATAAACTGTTCGAGAATGCAGGTGGCCTAGGCTTTTTAGCACTAATATTCAACTGCATCGCGCTTGGTGATGCCATGAGTAGTATCCAAGACACGGGGTTAATGTCCTCAGATGAATTTTTGGATATTCAGCAAAAGCTTTTTTATACAGTAAACGCTTGGACGGGAATTCGCACCGGTAAGCTATGGGATAGCGTGAAAGGTGAAGCCCAACTCAGAGCACACTCACGGATAAGGCTTAAAAAGCTAATTGCAGATCAAGCCGATGGTTTCGAGCACCTAATAATAGACGACATAAAAACCTTCAATAAATGGCTTGCAGTTACTGGGATCATAGGTGCACTAGCGTCAGGAATAGAGGCTTATCGTGTTTTAAATAGCATCGATGACCTAGAAAGAGATGCAAGAATCGCTGGGTATTTTAACTTTTCTTCGTTGGTCGGATTAACGGTCGTTGGTGCCTTTCAGGCCATTGGTGGAATAACAGGTATATGGTCGGCAAACGTTCTCTTTGGAGGACCAGTAATGTTTGTCATTATGGGACTCACTGCGGTTTACCTTCTTAGTAATCATATCATGAGTAAACTTAAACAAGACGATTATCAAAAATGGTTAGATAAACTTCCTTGGGGCTATCACCCAGATAAAGCACGTTGGAGTAAATCCTCAAGCTTGGTAAAGAGAGAAAAGCATAATTCTTCTTTAGTACAAGAGGCCCTTTTTGAGTTAAAAACCATAATGGATAAACCTTTAATCTGCCAAACACCAATGATGCGTACCGTTCCGAATTCATCAACACAGTACCCAGCAGCAAAACAAGAATTGTTTGGTATTGAGCTACATATCCAAGTTCCCACCAATAATGCAAGAGATGGCATAAAACTTCGGACAAATACTTCTGTAACAGAGGAGGGACTGATGTCGGGAGCTTGGTACACTGGAGTAAATCTAGAAACGTTGAATAGTTCAACGGATTCCTCAGATTCTCAAAGCGTCTATAAATTAACTTTACCAATGAAAGACTCAGCTAACTATCTAGCATTTGAGATTGAATACATCCTTGATGATAAAAACGAATTAAGCCGTAAGTACTGGTTCCAAAATAATGCAAAACAGCGTGCAACTTATACGGCGATTTCAGACAATACTAAACAAGCAACGATCAGAAGTTCATTAACTTCTGATGCTAGTGAACTTAGCTTACAGGAGTAACCCTTGGCTTATTTACCTTTTTACATCACGCCAGACGAACTTTCGGCCTACCAAGAAGAACAAGAGCAACAAATTCTAAAGGGGAAAGATCTTGCAACCTGGCACAAGCACGATATTGAGGAACCTTTTCGATACTTATATTTATCGATTGCTATAGCCGCAGTTAGCCCATTATTTTTCCTTACCTATTTCCTACATGATAGTAGTGAAATGATCTTAACTTACATTTTATCGGGTCTGACGATAATCATGTCTGGAGTGTCCTATTTGACTTTTGGTTTAGACAATCGCTATGACTACACCTTGTCCGACAACGGCTTAGTGATAAAAAAGCGACGTGATTTACCTAATTGGGTAAACTCAGCAACGCAGGTCATGGGCTGGGTTGGTGCTATAGTTTGTGTAGTAATGGTAGGTATTGCTGGGCCCATGGTTCTTGTCGGTGCTGGAGGGTTTATACTGGTTTCATTTCGTATGCTAAATCGTCAGCCTGACGAACCTACGGAAGTTCGAGTAGCAGAGACAGAAGATTGGCTGTTCGCCTACTACAACAAAAAGCGTAAAGTGATTCGCTTCTACCACAAGTATGACGAGTGTTCTAAATGGAGCCTAGAGAAGCATACCATCTTCAGAGCTCAAACTCGTGGTTATAGCTACATATTCTTTAGGACTGTTCAAGACCTAGATGCAATGCTAGAGACCCTTTCAAACAAATACGACATTGAATGTATTGATTTTCCAGACCATAAAGCGTTTTTTGAAGGAAGACCTGAACCTCGAATTGAAGATATCCCTTCTCGCAGCCTTGAATTTCCGGTAGCCGATACCTTTGACCTGAGAGCTAAAAATGCCCCACTTCCTGAATGGCGACGTATTTACAACGGCAAGTGGCAAACGGAATCTGAAATCGAACAATCAAAACCTGAACTAACGACAGCCAAGGAGTAACCCTTGGCTTATTTACCTTTTTACATCACGCCAGACGAGCTTTCGGCTTATCAAGAAGAACAAGAGCAAGAAATTCTAAAGGGGATGAACCTCACAACCTGGCACAAGCACGATATTGAAGAGCCTTTTCGATACTTATACCTATCGATTGCTATAGCCGCTGTCAGTCCATTATTTTTCCTTACCTATTTCCTACATGATAACAGTGACATGATCTTAACTTACATTTTATCGGGTCTGACGATTATCATGTCTGGTGTATCTTACCTGACATTTGGGTTGGACAATCGTTATGATTACATCTTGTCCGATCGCGGATTGGTTATAAAAAAGCGACGTGATTTACCGAATTGGGTCAACTCTGCGACTCAAGCCATGGGCTGGATTGGAGCAATAGTTTGTGTCGTGATGGTTGGGGTTGCTGGACCCATGGTTCTTGCCGGAGCTGGTGGGTTTATATTGGTTTCATTTGGTATGCTTAAACGTCAGTCTGATGAACCAACAGAAGTGAGAGTAGGCGAACGAGAAGATTGGCTGTTTGCGGGCTACAACAAGAAAAGGAAAGTGATCCAATTCTATTTTAAGCAGGACATATGCAGATATCGAGATACTGCTCATAAGACTATCTTTCGCTCACAAGATAGATCAGATTGTTATGTTTTCTTTAAAACTGAAGCAGATTTAGAATCCATGATCGCGCAACTGTCAAAGGTCTACAAGCTGGATTGTACAGAGGTAGATGACCACAAAAAGCTGTTTGAATCGAAGCCAGAATCAAGGCTCTTTAGTATTCCAGTTTGTAGTAGAGAATATCAAACCGAAGAGGTATTTGATTTAAGGGCGTCAAATGCCCCACTTCCTGAGCGTGAATACCTTTACAACGGCAAGTGGCAAACCGAGTCTGAAATCGAACAATCAAAGTCTAAACTAACTACAGCTCTGGAGTAACCCTTGGCATATTCACCATTTTACATCACCCCAGAAGAGTTGGCAGTTTATCAAGAGGCGCAAGAGCAAGAAATACTCGCAGGCGATAATGTCAGAACATGGCACAAGTATGATGTAGAGGAACCATTTCGCTATTACTTTAAACTTTTTGCGCTTCCCTTTGTGATCGCCCCATTCCTATTAACTTTGTTTATACACACGAGTGACACGGTTGGCGTAACTATTTTTTCTTTTATTTTATCGGTGATGGTGTCTGGTGCCTTTTACCTTACGATTGGCCTCGACTATCGCTATGACTATATTTTTTCTGACAAAGGCTTTGTGATGAAGAAACGTCGCAACATGCCTAAGTGGGTGAATACCGCCACGCAAGCCGTTGGCTGGATAGGTGCAGTGGTATGTGTGGTGATGGTAGCGATGGTTGGCCCGATGGCGTTAGTAGGTGCAGGTGCTTTTATATTAGTCTCCTTTAAAATGCTTAAACGCCAACCAGATGAACCAACAGAAGTGAGAATCGGAGAGCGTGAGGATTGGCTGTTTGCGGACTACAATAAAAAAAGGAAAGTGATCCAGTTCTATTTTAAGCATGACATATGCAGATATCGAGATACTGCTCATAAGACTATCTTTCGCTCACAAGATAGATCAGATTGTTATGTTTTCTTTAAAACTGAAGCGGATTTAGAATCCATGGTCACACAACTGTCAGAGGTCTACAAACTGGATTGTAAAGAGGTCGATGATCATAAAAAGCTGTTTGAAGCAAAGCCAGAATCAAGGCTCTTTAGTATTCCAGTTTGTAGTAGAGAATATCAAACCGAAGAGGTATTTGATTTAAGGGCGTCAAATGCCCCACTTCCTGAGCGTGAATACCTTTACAACGGCAAGTGGCAAACGGAATCTGAAATCGAACAATCAAAATCTGAACTAACGGCAGCCAAGGTATAAACCTTGGCTTATTTACCTTTTTACATCCCCCATGAAAAGCTTTAGGTTTACTCTGATGTACAAAAAGAAAAATTGGTTCAAATAACGAATTTTTAACTCGAGGATAGGAGAGTAAGCCCGAACCTTTCTATCCTCTACTAAACACCCATTTTGCACTGAGCAAATAATTGCTCACCATGCCTGCCAATATGCCTAAGCTCAAAGCCAAATAGACCATCAACCCTTGCGTTCCTAGGGCGAGCGTTACGCCTTTGAACACAATAAAGTTCGGCAAAGCACTGATACAGGCACTCGCCATAAATTTTTGCCATTGAGCGAAAGGGTTGGTTTTTTCTGCTTGAGAGAAAGTCAGCCAGCGATTGCCAAGCCAAGTCGTGGTTGCTGCAAACAAAAATGCTATCCCACGAGCCAGCATCAGATCCAGACCAAACCAATGGAACAACACAGAAAAGATAAGGGTGTCGACCATAAAGCCGACACCACCTACTAGAGCAAACCTTGTTAACGAAGCAAACCTTTCCAGCGAAGCAAATTTTGGTAATTTGCGCATTCCGTTACCCAACCACACAAGTGTAGAGTGAGCGTTTCGATTTTGCTGTGAACTCATTGGTACAACTCAACGCATTTTCATGAATCATGCTATCCACTTGCTGCGATTTACCAATCAGGTGGAATTTCTTCAGATTGTTTAAGTCATTCTTATCTTCAAGCTTTTTCGCCTGACCATGACTATAGAACTGACCTGAGAACGGGCGCTTACCAATGTAGAAGACCGGAGCGTTGTCATTAATTTGCGCGAAGATGATGCGATCGCTGCGGCTATCTGCTTTGCCCATATTCAAAACCAACATCGCAATCATAAGCAGGGCTGGCAACACCGCTGCCGTTCCGGTCAGCCATTTGAAATCGTGTTTATCCACCAGCATTGCAATCAAGATACCCAATGCAGGCACACCCGGTAGCACGTAAGCAGGCAAAATATTCCCAGCCATGGTGAACAAGATCATTGGTGAAATCAGCCAACACATCAGGAAGCTAAATAGACCTTGATGATCCGTTTCAATGGCTTTGAGTACCTTACGACGTTTCCATGCCAAGATAGGCAATACAATTGACCAAGGCGCAGCCGATTGCAGCCAGAATACCCAGATCATCCCACGTGGTTGATCATGAGCAGAGCCATACAGGTCCCCTTCCCAACCGCTGACAACAAAACGCTTAAAGTGCTCGCCAACAATAAAGTAATCAATAAATCCAGGCGTCGCCATTTCAGCCATGATGTACCAAGGTAGAGCAATCGCCAGCATGAGCGCCACCCCCAACACAATTGGAAAACGCTGCCACAAGGCTTTGAAGGCACCGAAGAAACCATGCTGAATCACAAGCCAAGGAAACACTGCGATGCCCATGATCACGATCGCCACCGGACCTTTTGCTAACAGCCCGCAAGCCAAGCCAAAGAAACCGAGATAACCCCACAATCGGCTGTGTTTGTCTTTGCCAAGCCAGCAGTAGTAAAAGCCGACCATCGCCATGGTCATTGCCAATGTCAGTGCCATGTCTGTCATCACTGCACCCGCCGCAATTGAAAAGATGCCACACGTCGCCAATACCAACGCTGCGATGACTGCGTTAAAGCCAGCGCGATGCGCCATGGCTGCAACAAAAATAATAGTCGCGACACCCGCCAACCAATGAGGCGCGCGCACTGCGAATTCATTCAATCCAAACAACTCAATGCCGTAAGCACTCATCCACGTGAACAGGGGTGGCTTCCCCCAAAAAGGCACGCCATAATCAAACTGTGGGGTAAGCCAATTGCCTGTTTCCACCATTAAGCGCGCCATTTCGCCGTAGCGGGCTTCGGTGGTGTCCATCAAAGGGTAAGCGGCAAGTGAAATAAGACGGAGTAAAAGAGCAAACGCCAACAACAACCACAGATGGGTTTTATTAATACTCATGATTACGCGGTTTCTCCCAGTTTAAACTTCATGGTTTGGATGGATTGATGTTTTGCAGGCTGCTCGTAAACAGACTGAACAAGATAAAGAGGACGTTGCTTGGTCTCGATAAAAATGCGGCCAATGTATTCGCCCAAAAGGCCAATCGACAGCAGTTGCACACCGCCCAATGCAAGTTGGACGACCATCATGGATGGGTAGCCAGTGACAGGCTCACCAAATACAACAGTTTTCATCACTATGAATGCGCCATAGATAAAGGCACTGAACGCCACCAATGCACCGGCAAGTGTCGCTAAACGCAAAGGACGAATGGAAAACGAGGTAATGCCGTCCATTGCAAGGCCAATCAGCTTGAGGTAGTTCCATTTGGTTTCACCACAGAAACGAGCGTCACGCTCAAACTGAACCGTCACTTGCTTGAAACCCGGCCAAGAAAAAATACCTTTCATGTATCGGTTACGTTCTGGCAGCGCATTGATGTGTTTGACCACTTTTGCGCTCAGTAGACGGAAATCGCCCACATTCTCAGGCACATCCAATTTCGCCATGCTATTCAGCACTTTGTAAAAGCAAGCGGCCGAGAAGCGTTTGAACCAAGTTTCGCCGTGGCGTTCACTGCGCTGCATGTTCACCACGTCATACCCTTCACGCCATTTTGATACCATTTGCGGGATTAACTCCGGCGGGTCTTGCAAGTCAGCATCAATCACGATCACCGCTTCACCTTGGCAGTGTTCCAGCCCCGCACTCATGGCGGACTCTTTGCCGAAGTTACGGCTTAGTGCAATACAACGAACGTCGCTAGAAGATTGAGAAAAGTTTTGCGCGATCATTAGGCTGTCGTCTTTGCTACCGTCGTCGACATAGACGATTTCGCAATGTTCTGGCATTTCATCCAAAACGGCGGCTAAACGACGATGAAATTCAGGTAAGACTTCTTGCTCGTTAAAGAATGGCACCACAACAGACAAAACTGTTTTAGGCTCAGTGTGTTGGCTCACCTTTGAAAAGGTTGCAGCGTGAATGTTGAAGGTTGACATGCTACTCTTCCACTAAATCCGATGAATGAATCCAGTCTACAAACATCAACGTGAAAGAGATGTTATTGACATCTTTTTCACGTCCTTAGTGAATAATGTTCGGTTAATACGAAATGTTATTTTCGAACACCTGCCCACTTGGAGAGAAATACATGAAACGCGTACTTTTAGTCGAAGATAATCGAGAAATCGCAGGCATGCTGTTCGATTATTTTGAGTGTGCAGGTATGGAACTCGATTATGCAGACAACGGCGAGCTCGGCTTGAAGCTGGCGATGGAAAACACCTTCGATATCATCTTGCTCGACCTCATGCTGCCACGCATGGATGGCCTGACCATGTGTAATAAACTTCGCGACGCGGGCAACAACACACCAGTGCTTATGCTGACTGCACTTGATAGCCGTGACGATATGCTCAAAGGCTTCCAACACGGTGCGGATGACTATCTGACCAAACCTTTCGACTTGGATATTCTAGAAGCGCGTATGATGGCGCTGATCCGACGTTACCGTGGTACTGTCGCGTCGAGTAAGTTGGAATACGGCGAAGTCTCTATCGACCAAAAAACGCGTAAAGCTTACCGCCAAGATAAACTGCTGGCGCTAAACCCCACCACTTACACCATTCTGGAAATGCTTGTGAAAAGCGCGCCAGACGTAGTAACACGTGAAGAAATCGCCTTCCAACTTTGGCAAGAGAACGAGCCGAACAATGACGTTCTGCGCAGCCATATTTACCAACTGCGTAACCAACTTGATAAGCCATTTGAACAACATGTGCTTATCACCGTGCCGAAAGTTGGCTTCCGCTTGGAGACAGGTGCATGATCAATCGCTTACTTGCTAGCACGCAAAGCACACAAAGTATGACAGGACGGCTCGCTCTGTTTTTCTCTTTTGTGTCGGTCGTGATTGGCATCTTCTGCTTTTTGTTGATTACCGGCTCCCTGCTTTGGTCTGAAGACCGCGTGGGCGAGCGTCGTATTATGGTCGACAAAAAAGAAGCGATTGAACATTTCCAGTCCCACCCAGAGCAAGGCAGTATTCAGCTTGACTTGCTCACCACCGCTTACAACGACATCTCACTGGTTGCCGAGCGCTACCAAAAATACCTGATTGGCCAAAAGCACTTTCTTGATGAAGTAGAAGACGGTGAATACTCGCGCATGGTTTACATGAGCACTTACGCCTACAAAGGCGTTGAACATCCTGTGATTCTGGTTTCCTTGATTGATGAAATCGAGATCACCTCAGAGGAATTCATTCTCGTTGTCGCTATGGTGTTGTCCATTGTCGCCGTGCTGGTGTTCCTGTTTGGTAGCCTGTTACTGCGTTTGTCACAGCGCTTAATTGAACCCGTCAATGCGCTTAAAACTCAACTCGATCATCACCAAGGCGATGCTACGCAGACCTTTAGTGTGCCTGAGGGCTCGGCCAAAGAGTTCCAAACCCTTGCGGATGAGTTGAATGAGTACCGCCATAAAATCAATCAAGTCATCAAGCGTGAGCAAGCCTTTGCACGATACGCGAGTCATGAACTGCGCACACCATTAACCGTGATGAAAGGCTCAAGCAGCTTACTGGCGAGAAGTGCGAACGCGGATTTCCAAACCCGCCAAGTGAATCGAATTCAGGATGCAACGCAGCAGATGTCGACCATGGTGGATGCCCTACTCGGCTTAGTGCGTTACGAACGTAATGCAGATGATTCACCAGTGCGCAGCATCACCGAAGAAGAGCTCAACCAAATCATCTTCCAAAGCCAAGCTCAGGCGGATGAGAAAGCACTCAGCTTTGATGTACAGATCGACGGCAACCCAAGAACGCGCGCAACCAATGCCGTGTTGACCATTATTCTTGGCAACCTGATTCGCAACGGCATCGCCGCGACACCATCGGGATCAATTCATATCAATATGGATGAAAACACCATTTCGGTGCGCGATGAAGGTGAAGGCTTTTCGACCATTCCGCACTCAGATGGGCACGGATTAGGTTTGATGATTGTGGATGACTTATGCCGACGCTATGGCTGGCAATTCACTATTGATACACATTCTGAGGGTGGATGTGAGGCAGTGATTGACCTTTCGTCAGAGCATCAAGAATAACCGAAATGGTTGTACTGACACACAGACTTTTTATCTGGGTTTAATGGCGTTACACTACGCGCCCTTTTTAAATGGCAAAGGTGACACGGTTTATTCCGTCAGCATCGACATGAAACTCTCAGAAAGTCCTATCACCCAACATAGCTTTAATGGGCGCAAATTTTTCCTTAAACGTGACGACATGCTCCACTCCCACTTTTCTGGGAACAAGGCACGTAAGTTTATGACGTTAATGGAAGAGCAAAATCCCGACATCACCACGTTAATAAGCTTTGGCTCCGCTCAATCTAATGCCATGTACTCGCTAGCGGCTCTCGCCCAGATTAAAGGTTGGGCATTTGAGTTTTATGTTCATCACATTCCATCTTGGCTAAAAAGCTCCCCCATCGGAAACTATCGCGGCGCTCTCGATTTGGGTATGAAAATCACCGCCATGCAAGACATCGGTAGCGAACTCCACCCTATTGAATACGTCCACCAGGTACGAAGATTAGATGAGTCGACATTACTTATTCCAGAGGGTGGACGTTCCCACCTCGCTGAAGCTGGCATCAAACAGTTAGCACGAGAAATTCTTGATTGGACGCGATTGAGAGGTAAAGAGCAGTTTACGGTCGCCCTGCCATCAGGTACTGGCACGACGGCTTTATATCTTCATAAACATTTAAGCCCACACGGCATAGAAGTGCTAACTTGCCCTTGCGTAGGCGATGCAGATTACTTAACTGAGCAGTTCAACCAGCTCGGTGAAAACAGCCACCCAACCATTTTAACCGTGCGCAACAAACACCATTTTGGTCGCTTGTACGAAGAAGATTACATCACATGGAAAGCACTCTTTGAGCAAACCGACCTCGAATTTGACCTGTTATACGACCCGTATATGTGGCAATGCCTCACCCCTTGGTTGGAAGAGAACACAGATAAAACGGTGATTTATATTCACCAAGGCGGGTTACTTGGCAACGAGTCGATGTTGCCAAGATATCAACGAGAATTTGAATAGCGTGTTCAAATAAAGTTGTTGCTGATTACAGTGATTCCACTATTTGATGAGCGCCAGAATTTCTTTGAATTCAGGTGCTCGGCAATCTTCGACCATTTCATACAAACACATTTCTAACCCAGTGAGCACCACACCGTTAGCGGTTAACTTCGCAAGAGCGAGCGCTTTATTGGCAGCGGTTCGGGAAGAGACACAATCCGTGACTAATTCAACGCGATAACCGGACTGGCGCAGAGAAACCGCGGTTTGATAGACGCAAATGTGGGATTCAATACCGCAAACCAACCAGGTATCAACTTTCGCGTTCTCCACCGCGACCTTAAACGTCGCCTCTTTGCAACCATCAAACGTGTACTTGGTAATAGGTAAATGCGTGCTTTCAAGCACTTCACGAATCGGCTCCGCGGTTGGGCCCAACCTTTCTGGATTCTGTTCTAGCCACAGAATAGGCAAATCTAGTGCTTTGGCGCCCTTTACCAGTTTCGTGATATTTTCAATCAGTGCGTCGCTTTCATGCATTAATGTAGCGAGTTTGCCCTGAACATCCACCACAATCAGGCCCGTGTTTCCTTTCGATAACATTTCCATCTCCTATTTTGTGCGACCACAAACCATACTCAACAAGTTGAGCAAAAGTTAATGTATCAGAACCCTTTCATGTTAGAGCAATAAAACCTAGAAAGATGACCTTCGCTCACACATTTGCCCTTAGGTAAGAGTGGTTTGAACTGACTATTTAAATTTCTCTCGAATTAGTTCAATCAAGGCTTTGACTTTATTGGGCAGAAATAAGGCCGAGGGATAAATCAGAGTAAGATGCTGCTTCGGATGCGCGAATTGAGGCAGCACCTCGACCAACAAACCGTCTCTCAGTGCAGGCTTGGAATGAATTTGAGGAATAAACGCGATGCCGTTTCCTGCTATCGCCATCGAGCGCAGCAAGTTGAGGTCATCCGAACGCAACGCCACATGCAGATCTGAATCGAGCAAATCGGCATTGTAACGATTAGTTAAAAGGCGATGCTGCTTAAGATCTTCCACCGTTTTTACTGGCGGATGCGATTCTAGATAGGCTTTTGACGCAACAAAGTGACTACGATAAGGCAAAAGACTGAACTGCACATAGCTGTCATCGGTGACTTTGACCACGCTCGGAAGAAGCTGTAAATCAAACGATTGACGCTTGAGATCGACACTCTCTTGATGGTTTTCAATCTCGACCGAAATCTCCGGATACCGCGTTGTGTACTCGGTGATGATCGCGTTAAACGCGGCAGAGCTCATCAATACGGAAGGAATGGCTAAACGCACCTTGCCCGTCAGCTCTTGTTGATATTCGTGCATGGCATTTAAACCTTGCTGAATATGGTCAATAGGCTGCCCCACCAACTCAAACAAGCGTTTCCCGTGCTCCGTCAACTCAATGCTGCGTGTTGTGCGAATCAAAAGCTGTACCCCGAGCGATTTCTCTAATTCTTGCAGACGACGACTCACTTTTGAGCGTTGTAGTTGATTCGCCTCTGCCGCTGCACTTATACCGCCGTGAACCACCGTCTGAGTGAATAGGTAAATATCATCAAAATTAACGTTCATTGTCCTATTTTTAGGTCATTTATGTTCGTATTATCATTCTACTGAATTGTGAGTGACTTCTCTATAATCCGCTATCCAATATGTTTAACGGAACTTGTAATGACGGCTGACCAAAAATTCAAACACTGGATGCGAACTTTGATTGTCCTGTTCATCGTACTATTTTTGTACATTATCATTGCTGACCGCCACGCCCCCTTAACGACCGAAGGACGAGTACAAGGATACGTTGTCCAAGTCGCGCCCGAGGTATCTGGTAAAGTGACCGACGTTCTCATCGAGAATAACCAGTCCGTTCAAAAAGGCGATGTGTTGTTTACGATTGATGATCGTAAATACAAGATAGCACTTGAACAGGCGGAGCTGTCTCTGCAATCCGCTTATGAAAAAGAAGCAACGCTGTATTCTCAACGCGAAGCCGCTCTTGCCAATATTGCCCGCGCACAAGCGACATTTGATAATGCACACCGCGAGTACAACCGCTTACTGACACTATCGAAGCAGAAAGTCATCTCTCAATCGACACTCGATAATGCCTTTGCCCAAAATCAGGTATCACGTGCAGCGCTTAAAGCGGAACGACAAAACTTAAAAGTCATTGAGGCGCAATTAGGCGATCAAAAAGGTCAAAGCACCGCCGTTCGAATTGCCAAAAACGGCATCGAAAAGGCGCAACTTGATTTGGCAAATACCGCGGTACTCGCTCCCAGTGATGGTGTCGTGACCAACCTGCAACTAGAAGTTGGCACGATGGCAAACACCAACATGCCATTGCTGACGTTTGTACCAACAGGATCACTCTGGGTAGCCGCTGATTTTCGTGAAAAGTCCGTCGCGAACGTAGACAAGACTTTCCACGCCTTGGTCACATTTGATGCCAACCCAGGTTCGGTGTACGACTTTGATTTAGCTAGCCGCGATTACGGTGTAGCAGCCGCACAACAAACGCCTAATGGCGCACTGACCAAAGTGGAAGTGAACAACCGCTGGGTACGTGATGCGCAGCGTACACGAGTGAACCTAACCAGCAGCGAAGAGTTACCACCAGCACTGTTTGTCGGCTCTCGCGCTACCATTGTTTTGTACCCAGACAACAGCATTTTCTGGCAGTTGATGGCGCAAGCACAGATTCACCTCGCAAGCTGGTTCCACTTCATTTACTAGGCGGCGACAATGAAAACCTTACGAATTTGGTTCGGCTGCTCTTTAGGGCTCGCGCTAAGCATGATCTTCGGTTGGTCTTACGGATTTTTTGCCATCATGATGCCGCTGTTTATATTGGGCAAAATGGACAACTTTAATATTTCGGCTTTATTGATCGTGTTTTTCTCTGCGGTGTGGACAACCATACAAGCCACATTTTTGCTGGAATACTTGCAGTTTCATCCAACATTAATGACCGTTGCCGTCGGAATTATGATGCTGTTCAAGTGCATTGCAATGATGAACCAGAAAACCTATTTGTTTGGTTACATGGGGCTGTTGGTGGGTTCAATTGTGTTGAATTTTGCCAGCTATAACTTCATGGATATTGAAGAGTTCAACGTCAACATGTGGGTGATGGCGTTCAGCAATATTTTTGTTTGCGCATTCGCGTATTGGTTGTTCCCGGAGCCAAAATCCCCCGCCGAGCACCTTGAGATGTCGACCCCAGTAAAAAGCGATATTGACTACATCAGCCAAGTTGCTATGGGTTGGGTAGTGGCGATGGCTGCGTTTATCGTATTCCAAGTAGCGGACTTATATGACTCGCTATCCGCACAAGCTTCCATTTTGATCATCCTAACCCCAATGACTTTAGCGGGCTCGCTCGCCATGGCAAAAATTCGCATCATCGGCACCGCACTAGGCTGCATCGCAGGGATGGCTGTTCAGCTGATATTGGGCAGTTGGTATGGGCATGGGCTACTCTTTTGGCTCGCCTTTACCATTGCAATGGGGCCATTCTGCTTGTGGCTCACCAAGGGGCAAATTAAAGCGGCTATCGCGTTTTCTGCCATGTCTGCCCTATCGGTTCCGCTGACGACCTCGTTGGTGCCAGAACAAAAAGACGCGTTCTTTTCGATCTTGTACCGTTTCAGCTCGATTTTCGTTGCGGTTCTGCTCACCGCGATGGTGATGTGGGTGGTGCATCACTGGATTCGTGTGATGTTGCTAAAGCATCCTGAGATTAAGAACGTAGAGTTGAATTAAATCTGGCCGAGGCTGGAAACGGGAAATGTATGCCGCTCACTTTACTGTGAGCGGCATTTTTATTTAAAACGGTCACCCTGAACATCGAGGAACGAGCGTGGTTCAGGATCTACCCACCGAGTGCTTTGAAGTGCGAAAGTTATCGCTATTTCCTAGCGTGCTGTAATCAGATTCCTAGTCTCGTCTAGACTCGCTGGAATGACCCTACCTTAGAGCTGCTCTAATACCTGAGGGATGGCGAGCAATGTATCTTCCAACATCCATCATCCTGAACAGTGAGGGACGAGCGTGATTCAGGATCTACTCACCGACTGCTTTGAAGTGCGAAAGTTATCGTCATTTCCTAGCGAGCAGTAAACCGATTCCTAGTCTCATTTAAACTCGCTAGAATGACCCTAATTTTAGTTCATGGTGCGGAGCCTAAGTATTAATATCAACCCACCAACTCTTTACGAATGATCTCCGCACCCGCACTTAACGCATTGAGCTTAGCGGTCGATACTTCACGAGACAAAGGCGCCATACCGCAGTTGGTACATGGGTAAAGCTTGTCGGCATCAACGTACTTCAACGCCTCTCGCAGTGTGTTCGCCACTTCTTCTGGCGTTTCAATTTCGTTGGTAGCGACGTCAATCGCACCAACCATCACCTTCTTACCGCGAATCAACTCAAGTAACTCAATAGGCACTCGTGAGTTATGACACTCAAGCGAGATAATATCGATATTTGACTGCTGCAATTTAGGGAATATTTCTTCGTATTGTCGCCATTCAGTGCCTAGCGTTTGCTTCCAATCCGTGTTCGCTTTGATGCCGTAGCCATAGCAGATGTGCACTGCAGTTTCACATTTCAGCCCTTCAATCGCACGCTCTAAACACGCAATGCCCCATTCGTTCACATCATCGAAGAACACATTGAACGCAGGTTCATCGAATTGAATAATGTCGACACCCTCCGCTTCAAGCTCTTTCGCTTCTTGGTTGAGGATCTTCGCAAATTCCCAAGCCAGCTTTTCACGGCTACCGTAATGATCATCATAAAGTGTGTCGATCATCGTCATAGGGCCTGGCAGCGCCCACTTGATAGGTTGCTTAGTTTGCTGACGCAAGAACTTGGCATCTTCAACAAACACGGGCTTTGTGCGGCTTACTGGGCCAACCACAGTCGGAACATTTGCTTCATAACGGTTGCGAATGGTCACCGTTTTGCGGTTTTCAAAATCTACGCCGCTTAAATGCTCAATAAAGGTCGTCACAAAATGTTGGCGAGTTTGCTCGCCATCACTGACGATATCAACGCCTGCCAGTTCTTGTTCTTGCAAAGCGACACGTAGCGCATCGCGTTTGCCATCAATCAGTTCTTCACCTTGCAGTTTCCACGGTGACCAAAGTTTTTCTGGTTCGGCCAGCCAAGAAGGTTTCGGTAAGCTGCCAGCCGTTGAAGTCGGTAATAGTGTTTTCATCGTCATTCCTTTCTAGATTCTCGTTGTCGATTACGCGTAGTTTGCAGACCATTGTTCAAGCACAGATTGATAAGGTTTGATGAAATGCTCCTCGGCAAATTTCCCTTGTTCAATCGCCAGTTGGCTGCGCTCTTCTCGGTCGTAAACGATTTGAGTTAGCGAGTGGTCTAGGTTTTTTAGGTTTGGCTGGTAGCAATTACCGGCAACCGCGTTGGCATTGTAAATCTCAGGTCGGTAAATCTTCTGGAATGTCTCCATCGTGCTTATCGTGCTGATAAGCTCTAGGTTTGAGTAGTCGTTCAGCAAGTCACCGAAGAAATAGAATGCCAATGGTGCGACACTGTTTGGTGGCATAAAGTAGCGCACCTGTAAGCCCATCTTTTTGAAGTACTGCTCCGTCAACGAAGATTCGTTCGGCTGATATTCAAAGCCCAAAACAGGATGTTGATTTTCGGTGCGTCGGTATACTTTGTTGTCCGATACGCTCAGACAAATCACTGGCAGCTTTTTGAAATGCTGTTTGTAAGACTCAGAATTAACGAAAGCTTTGAACAGTTTGCCATGCAAATCACCGAAGTTCGCTGGGATACTGAACTGTGGCTGGTTTTTGTTGTGGTCCAACAGCAAAACGCTAAAGTCGTAATCACGCACGTATGAAGAGAAGTTGTTGCCCACAATGCCTTCGATACGCTCGTTAGTGTTGTGGTCAACAATGTTAGTTTTGAGCACTTCAATCGATGGGAATGCTTCTCCACTACCTTGGATATCCATATCAACAGAGATGATTTCAAGTTCAACTGAGTAGCGGTCACCTTGCGCGTTATCCCAATATGCCAACGCATTAAAACGATTATCGATCATTCGGAGCGCATTGCGCAGATTCTCTCGGCGGTAGTTTCCGCGAGCCAGATTAGCAAAGTTGGTAGTGATTCGCGTGTTGTCTGATGGTTGGTAATTCTCATCAAAGCGAATGCTTTTGATAGCAAATGTGAAATCGTTATTCATCGTGAGTTGGTATCCTATTTCCTTAGATAAAGCAGACTTTTCCTAACTCTGTGCATGGGGACATTTTTTGTTTTTTGGTTTTCCCAATCGTTAGGTTGCACAGCACTTACGACGAACGGTTCGTACAAAAAACGACCGTCGCAGTGCCTAACACCAGAGCAGTCCTTTTTTTATACTTGCTTCACGAGTTGAGTAATATTGGTATTGTTTCACATTGAACATGAAGGAAATTCATAGTGGCAGTTCCAACCCTGAGAGAGCTATCGTAGATACTGTTTTTCATTGACACCAATACACGTAACTTGGCGAGCATATTGCCAATATGTGTAATTAAGAAACGGATAAGAGATTAGCAGTACGTAAACCAGTTTAAGCCGAGAAAACGCATTGTATGAACAAGGCACCTACTGGAATATAGGGCAGCGTAACTTAAATAGCACTTTTCACACTCCATCGTTTATTCAAGCATTCGTTTAATTAGAAGTACGTTACATTTTATATTCTCGAAACATGATTATTTAATAATCTTATTTATTTCTTTTTCTATCTTTACCATCTTAAACGTAAAGTTTAATTTCCTGCTGTAAAAGCACATATAACTTCATACACGAACATGGCAACTTCATTGACGGACTTTATCACTAAACTATTACATTAAGCTCTAAAAAAATAATAACAAAAAAACATAAACCACTGTTTTAATTTGAATTAAGCCCATAAACCCGAGATAACCACATAACGATACTTTACTTAATTTGGTATAACAAAAACCCCAAAAATAACATGGCTAATATTTATAAAATTCACTTTTATCAATAGAAAATCTCAACACAACATTAGAAAATTAAAATTAAGCAATAACTTAAAAAGACAAGACTTAATAACCAAATTCTTATTTATTATAGTTGAGTGGTGAATTTAAAAACTATGAGACATTAATCCCACGAATCTATCCTTTTTCTTTTTTTAATAAAAAACAAGATGCACTATTTCACCGCTCATTTATTGAGCTTGAATTTATAACCTGTCCATAATTATAAAGTGCCCATCAAGATGGTTTAAAACAAAAGTCTTTATGGGCTGACTAATAGGAAAAAATAATGGAAAAACAGCATCTTTCCGCGAGTATTATCGCACTCGCTTTACTTGGTTCTTTAGCACCAGCACATGCTGAAGATACATTGAAATCTTACACTTCGACATTGCTTCAGCTTGATGATGGTGATGCACGCTCGAAAAAAATCCGCTTAATTTATTCTTTAGAAAATGTCTGGAACCAATCTTTGCTACCAAATGGCGCTAAAGAAGCCAAGTTGATCCTAAATGGCGGTTCTGGCTTCGACATGACTAATGTTCCAAACAAAGAACAAATCTATGGTTTTGCTACTGGGGGAGATTACCGTTACACCGTTCCAACGGCTTTTAAGCTGGCACTGAGCTATTTAAATGGCGCCCCTTTACGCCACATGAGCCATGCTCCAGAAAACACCATTGCAACGGCATCTGTCAGTGAGTCTCTAGATTTTAACCTTGGATTCAGTGCTTCTACTTCTCCAAATATTAGTGGGGGAATCTCCTGGAGCAACCGTGTAACGTACGACCAGCCCGAGTTTCAAACGGTCGCCGATTTTAACCAAGCTAACGAAAGCATTAATTGGTTAATTGAAAACAAGACTATCCGCCATAATACGCCAGCTAAAGACTGGTTATTGTATCGTTGGACCAGTTGTGACATGGGTAATTTGATAGATTACAATGAGTTACCTGTCGTTATGCGTTCAGATTTTAAACCACAAGTCGGCGTCGTATATAGAAAAAATGACATTCAAGATGGCCTAGATACATCAGAGGTCAAGCTGGTTGCTGGTTGGCGAAAAACCAATTACTACTTTGGTCGCGACTGGTGTAGCTGGTATACCACACCAGAAAATACCTGGAAGAAAAATCGTGATAGCAGTCAATGGACAGAGACTAGCCGAGCCGTAACTATCTCTTGGAATGACGATCTCTACCACTAACTTATTAGCCTGCGGCCACGGAATAAATAAGTGGCCGCTATATTTACTAATGAAATAAACGGTAAGACATGACACATGACAAGTAACAAAAAACTCTTGACTGGATCGGCGCTAGCACTTGGTGCAGTACTCGCCATGTTTCTAATTAATTCAAATAACAAGAATGCCCAGACCGAACCTGTTGCAAGCCTTGATGAGCAAATCAAGACAGAAGACGCTGCGACAATAAGTGTAACGCCTCCTGAGAGCGATGCTGCTCAAGAGGTTGTTACCGCTCCAACACCACTAAGTCGCAATGATGATACTTCCGACGTCATTCCAGCTACACCTTGGATATCTGCCCCATTAAATGAACTGAGCAATGAACTGTACGATTTTATTGAAGCTGAACAGGTAAGTTACATCAGTACGAACGA
Source organism: Vibrio sp. OY15 (assembly GCF_000742455.1). Taxonomy (NCBI): domain Bacteria; kingdom Pseudomonadati; phylum Pseudomonadota; class Gammaproteobacteria; order Vibrionales; family Vibrionaceae; genus Vibrio; species Vibrio sp. OY15. The sequence goes on from NZ_JPIL01000004.1 coordinate 149,265, forward strand.
CTATCCATTCGACGAGAAAAAGCAAAAACAATTGCGAACATTAGCTAAGCAAGGGGTTCCTATCTTGTTTGACAATACGGAGTCATCCTATTTGGATAGCTACGGTGTCAGCGAAACCAAAGTCGTATCAGAGTATTTTGGTACGGCGTCTGAAGGTGATGTCATCATCGCTACCGGAGTACAGAATGCAGATGGCAGCATTCATTATCTAGTTTTGCCTTTGAAGAGCAAAGATCTCAACGATAACAGTAAATTGATTGAGGACACTAAGCTCGCAATCACTCTACTTAAAGAAAAAAAGCATGACTTGATAAAAGAGAGACAAAACGAACATCGCGAATAAAAGTAAAGGGAGATAGCCTCTGTATCGCTATTTCCCTTAAAACTCAGTTCTCAATTAAGAAAAGCTCATTTCTCCCTACTTACCGGCACCCTATCCGAAATCACCTTGCCGTCTTTGATGGTGATGATGCGTTTAGTGCGCTCTGCCAGAGCGTTATCGTGCGTCACGATGATCAGCGTTCTACCTTCGGCGTGGAGTTGGTTGAACAAGGCTTCAATCTCTGCGCCGGATTTTGAATCCAATGCACCCGTTGGTTCATCTGCTAAGATGATTTGCGGATCGTTGACCAAGGCTCTTGCAATCGCGACCCTCTGTTTTTGACCACCAGAAAGCTGGTTTGGTTTATGGTCTAAACGATCCCCTAGCCCGACTTGCTCTAGCAATTTAGCTGCGCGCTGGCGACGTTCTTTGGCTTTGATACCAGAGTAAACCAACGGCAGTGCCACGTTATCAAGCGCCGTCGCGTATTCCAATAAGTTAAAGCTTTGGAAGACAAATCCGATCTTTTGGTTACGAATGCCAGCCAGCTCATTCGCACTTAAACTTGCGACGTTTTGGCCGCCAAGTTGGTACTTGCCATCGGTGGGCTTATCTAAACAGCCGAGCATGTTCATCAACGTTGATTTGCCTGAACCGGACGGGCCAAGAATCGAAAGAAACTCGCCTTGATTAATGGTTAAGTCAACGCCGTCTAGCGCGCGAACTTCCGCCTCCCCGCTTGAGTAGTATTTACAGATGTTGGTCAGCTCAACAAGCGGCTTGTTCGACATGTTCTTTCCAGAGTTATTGTTGTTATTCACTTTGTAGCGCCTCCAACGGGCTGACTTTTGCGGCTCGGTTTGCAGGTAACCATGCAGATGCCACACCAATGATCACTAAGGTGAGGATGACAATCGCGACAACGACCCACGACAACTCAGGGACAGGTTTACCCAGTTGTTCATAAAAAGCATTGCCCTCTAAAGGAATGGAACTGATGGCAGACACCAGCGCGTACGTCACGGCTAACCCAAACGCCCCCCCCATCATCATTGTCAATAAAGACTGTACTAAATAGTGCATGCGAATAGCCGTTGGGGTTGCACCGACTGCCATGCGCACACCGATATCACGCGTAGATCGCTTTACGGTGGCATACATCACATTGGCGATGCCAACACCAGCAACAGCTAACGTCACGAAGCCGATAATGCCAAGGAAACTCTGCAAACCTATCAGAAACTGCTGCATACTCTTTTGCTTAAGGAACATATCATCGACTTGGACGATCTGTTCATCACTGACACTTGCCCCGTGTTTACGGGCAATCACTTGCCTGATCGTCTTTGCTAAGGCTTCTCGGTCTACATCGGCTTGTGGTTGCACATTGATGCCACCAATTTCACCGTTGACATGAAATCGCTTCCACGTCGCTAACGGCACAAAGCTGGAATAGTTGATAAGATCCCCCAGTTCTATTTGGGCGCTGTTTTTCTCCAATACGCCCACAACGGTGAACTGCTCATTGCCGATTTTTACCTTTTTCCCCACAGGGTTGACTTGCAATGTGACTGTCGCAAACCAACTAAAGTCCTCATTCGGGTTGAATAAGTCGGCTGCCAGTTCATAACCCAGTACAACGACTTTGCGCGTCTCTTTTTGATCGAGTGGATTTAACCATCGCCCCCCCGCCATCGGCACCAAATTGGTCATGGATTGAAACTCGCTCGTGACCGCTAACGGCTCTTGCCACGAGTTTCTATCACCAACGGTGATGCGCTCTTTCCACTTCGCAGTTGGCGCAACACTTTTTACATCGGGTAACGCTCGAACGACCTCTGAATCGTCCATTTTTAATGTCAGAAATTTACCTTGGTGAAAAGCACCGTGGTCGACGGTGGCCATCCCTCCGGTCAAATAAATCAAGTTGCCGTTACCATTTTGTGCGGTTTTCAATACGCCCTGACGAATGCCCTCACCTACCGCCAACATAGCAGCGATACAGAGGGTCGCCCACGCTACAGCCAGAATGGTCAAACCCAATCTCAGCTTTTCTGCAGCCATTTCTTGGAAAATTTGTCTCATCGGTAACAACATGACTAGGCCCTCGCACTCAAAGCAATGACTGGCGTGAGACGCGATGCTCGCCTTGCTGGGAAATACGACGCCATCAATGCCAAGATAAGCGTCACAAGTAAAGACCAAGCAATGGAATCTGGCGTGATCACAGGTAAACCAATCCATTCCGGTAATGCCATGCTGCTTAGGACAGATACCACTGCATACGAAAACATCAGACCTAATGCCGTGCCCACGGCTACCAATATAAGCCCTTCAAGAATAAACTGACTGAGTATGGATTTTTGAGTCGCCCCGATCGCCAAACGCACACCGATTTCACGCGTGCGCTCCGTGACGGATAAAAACATGATGTTGGCAACACCAAGCGCACCGACCGCCATGGTCATCGCGCCGCTCGCTCCGAGAAAAATCTGAATGCCACGCAAAATTCCACTGATGACCGCCGCACCTTCACTAAAATCGGGTAGTTCGACCGCATCTTTATCACTTGGGTCAAAATGAAACTGCTTGGCGAAAAAGTTCACGATATTTTGTCGAAATGACGATGCATCCATCCCTTCTCTCGGCTTCATCAATACCATCCAAGGTTTCGCATCCCACAAATCGCGGTACGTTGTTTGAGGAATGAAAACCGTGCGGCTATCGCCGAATGAAATGCCAGTGTCCTCACCAACGGTTATCCCAATCACCAAAAACGGAATGCCGTTGACTTTGAGCCTATCCCCGATTTGGATTCCGCCCATTTGCGCAATTTGATCGCCTAACACTGCCACGCGAGTGTGGTTGTCCATATCACTTGGTGACAGGTTTCTCGAACCGGATTGCAGCTTGCGTTGCATTAAAGGAAAGTAAGACGTATCAATACCGCTGACCGTACTCGATAAATTCTGTCCTTTGAGATTGGTGATATTCGCATCCCATTTGGCGTAAACGCTCGACGCCTGTTGCACGAAGCCCGACTGTTTGATCATGTCGACTTTTTCTTGTGGAATATCAATTTGTCGTCTTGAAGGTAACCCTTGCCACGGTTTACTGGTACTCGACGGAAACACCACTTGCACATTGTTGATCATAAATGAAAACGACTGGGTCTGATGGCGATAAAAGCCTTCGCCAAGTGCGATTAACACCACCACAGAGATCACGCCCCAAGCAATCGCGATAATGGCTAGCACGCTCTTCATGCGGTGTGCCATCAACGTTTGCCAAGTTTGCTGCAACAGGCTGCTCATGAATGAAAAGCCCGAGAGATCAACGCCATGGTATCGTCATCGAGTTTCCCTGCGGTTTGCAGTAAGCCGATTCTCTTACGCCAATAGCTGTACAAGTTGGTTTGCAGACTGTTTTTCGCCTCAAACAAGCTGTTGTGTGCACTGATAACTTCCGACACTTCAAGCAGGCCAGCGTCGTAAAGTTTCTCTTTGCTTTGCAACACTCTGGCGCGCGACTCAACTAGCTCGTTCGCTATCAAAACTTGATTCCAGTTGATATCGACCTGCGTAAACTGCTGAATAACTCGTTTCTGAATATCAATTTCCACTCTACGCATATCTTGCTTGGCGCTTAAAATGTTCAACGATGCTTCGTCCACTTTCGCTCGCACTGCACCATTGAGGTCAATCGGCAAACTCAAACTAATCCCAGCGTTAAACTCGCCGTTTGAACGATTGTCACCATCGCTGTAGCCCACACTGCCTTTGACGGTTGGGTAGTATCCACCTTTAGCTGAATCTTTCGCGAACTCGCTCGCTTTCACCATCTGCGCCGCCACCAACAGCTCTGGACTGCTGTCTTTAGCCAGCTTTAGCCATTGCTCCTGAGAGTCCACCAGCATCGGCGGCTGAATCAAAGAATCCGTTCGAATTTGGTCGACACTCTCCGGCATTTGATTGATTAACGCCGCAAGCTCTGCTTTTTTCACTTCGAGATCGGCTTTTGCATTGAGGATACTTGCTTGCTCAGAGACTTGATTCGCTCTCATCTCTTCGACATCAACCGACTTCACTTTGCCTGCTCGATAGCGTTTCTCGATGATGTTGAGAAGTTCTTTCCCCTCCTCCAGCTTGGACTGCGCCAATTTGAGGTCGCCCTGTGCGCTTGCCACATCTAGGTAAGCGGTGAGCAACTTCTGCGCAAGCTCGTTATGTGATTGAGATAGCTCTAACTGTGCTTTGAGATAATTGGCATTCGCTTGATCCAGTTCCGACCACAAACTGCTATCCCAAATAGTTTGAGATAAGGTAGCGCCGTAACTGTTCGAATGGCTTGAGGACTCATTCCAATCCGCTGACGCACTGGCACTTAAACCCGGCAATAACGCACTGCGGCTACTCTGTACGCCAACCTCGCCAAGCTGGACGCCGATTTTCGCTTTTTCGTAATTAGGATCGTTCTGCTTTGCTTGTTGCCAAGCTTGTTCAATAGAAATTGCGTAGGTCGGCAAACTGAGTGTGGCAGCCAACAATGCAAAGGCGATTGTTGATCGTTGCAGCTTAACCATGCGCCGCTCCCATCATACTGTTGTCGATAACCTCTTCATCAAGCTCCACGCCGTCAAGCACTTCGACATTGATGCCATCTGACAGACCGAGTTTCACAGGTTGTTTATGAAACCCTTGTTCTGAGCTATCGGGGATCAGAACATTCGGTGCGTCACCATCAAATTGCAGAGCGCGCTCCGGTAGAGTGAGCACGTTTTCAGACTTCTTCAGAATGATTTGAGCCGTCGATGAAAAACCAGAACGAAGCAACACATCTTGTGGGATCTTGAGTTCTCCCACTTCAACCTCAAAACCGTTATCAAAACTTTTTGCCGAAGCGTTGCCTTCTGGTGAGTTAAGGTTCTCAGATTGAATCGCCACTTTGGTTAGCACACCAGAAATCGCCATATCAGGATAAGGCGCAACCGTCAACATAACGGGCATTCCCGGAGACAACTGCGCAGCATCATGCTCACTGACGCTACCTTTAAAAATCAGACTGTTCATGTCGGCCAATGACATCATTTCAGTCGCGGCTTGGCTTGATTGAGTCGAGATGATCGGTTCTCCGACCTCTACTTTCTGGTTGAGTACTGTGCCATCAATTGGCGCGTAGATCGTCGACGTTAAACGCGCATCGCCGATAGACGCCTCACCACTGCGGATGAGTTCGAGATTCTGGCGCTTTTGCAATACGTCCGCTTGCGCAGATTTGACTGCCGAGCGCGCACTTACGTATTCGTCGTAGTTACTTGGAATAATGTCCTGCTTGACCAAGCTTTCTAAGTTGGACAGTTTTTGTTTGGCGGATTCCAGATCGGCTTCACTACGCATGAGTTCTGCCGATGCATCCGTTAATGCTTGGGGGGTTGGGTTTGGACGCACTTTGATCAGCGGCTGGCCTTGCTTCACCTTTTCACCAACTTTCGCGTAAATTTCACCGACGATACCGTCGATTTGTGACTTGATAGACACGGAGTGTGCAGGGACAATTTTACCAACAGCCACCGCTTGTTTTTCAATCGTGCCTTTTTCCACAATCAATGTAGGCAGCAATTCTGGTTGAGCGGCAGATTGGAGATAGAAATACGTACCACCGCCGAGCAGCGCAATGCTCACAGCGGAGACAAGCCAACGTTTCGTCATTATTTATTCCAACAATTATTGGGTAGTCTAATGACTACTCCTAAAACACAAAGTTGAAGGAATAATATCCTGCTTTAATAGCGGTATGGTTGTCACAGTTGGTATGGTTTTGTCAGTCGCCTCTGACAATCAAAGACTAAAAAATCTCGACGAATCATTCAGCAAAGACGCTGTCTACGATGGCGACTAACATGCTCTGTAACCGCTCGTTTCAACCGCCACCCTTTTCATTCTGAACAATGTGCAAAATGGCGCTGTTCTGTATCCAAGTGAGCAGCTGTTTCTTGAGCGTTTAATATGTTCTCTTGATTAGCCCCAAACTCAGCCCCCGTTCCAGGCCAATAATATGTATCTTTATCACGACATAGTGTGAGAATGACAGGATCATTGTGTATATTGGGCTCATCTCCTAGCTCGCCATACATACTGAAAGTAATCTCAGACCCAACGTCTCCACGAAGTTTCTGAATCACTTCTGCTTGAACTTTAAAGAGAACATCTTCCTCGCGTTCAGCAAACTTTTCAAAACCTGTAATTTTCACCACTGCAGAATAGGGCGTTTGAAATATCGCATCTTTGAGTACCTCATTCTGAGAGTACACTCCCTGTGAAGCACAAGCTGATAAGCTCACACAGCCTAGCAAACTTATAAATTTATTCATGTTTAACTTTCCGTTCCTGCTAAGGCAGAGCCTTTTGTATATACAGGTAAAGTACCTTTTGTTTCATCGTAGTTACTCGGTACTACGAACTTGTCCCAGACATCAATAGAGTACTTTGCTATATTGACTTGGTTGCTTTGGTTTCCTCCTAACATGTACAAATGCCTACCATCAGGGCTCTTTCCCACGACAAAAGCAACATGCCCACCACCTTTTCTCGATTTAATCCCTAGAGCTCCATGTATAGGTTCTGAGATGTTTTTACCAAAACCCTTCCACTCCTTTGCTCGATAAGCTTCTTTTACTGGAGTGATTCCGTGTTGTTTAAAAACCCAAGCGGCAAACGAACCACACCAAGCATTTTGACCTCCAGAGTCATCAGTGCCCCAGAACTTAGATGCTGTAAAATACTCTAAAATCCTTGGATTGGCCTTAGTGCCTGAAACTTCTTTTTGTCCAATTTCTCCCAACGCTGTTTTCATCCAAGGCACTTTGGTTACTAGTTTTTGAGCATCATGAGGATCATTTTTCACTGAACTATAGGATGGTAATCCATTGAGCTTACGATGAGTTCTACCATTTACATCGATCCGACCATCTGGCTTTACCATATAAAGTAGCTTACGCTGACACACTTTTATTGCCTCTACTGTTTTCGACAAATGAGGACTCCGCCCTAACGAGCCATCAACAACCAACAGTCGGGTAAAACCTATTCTCTTTTGGTTATCATTTAAAAATTGTTGAACTGCTTTAACATCATTTTTCGAATTAGTGCCATTTATACCAACAGAGCCACGGATTTTTAATCCCATTCTCGTTACCTTTATAACTAATCATATAATTAAGAAAGTACGCTTTAGCGTGACAACAATAAAGATAAAATGTTGTTTTATACGATTAGCCATACGAGGGAATTAGGTGTTGAAAATATAGATTACAAATAAACTCAGCTCATATCACTAAAAACACCTATTTATCACCTTTTGGTCACACTTCAAAGCAGGACAGCCAAGATGTTTTAAACCATGCGTATTAATAGACGAAAAAATGTTTATAAATGAACACTTAAATTAACATAGTAAAACTATCAATTACTATTTTAAATTTAAATAACACTTCCTTTTTAAAGACACTCTATAATTAAATTTATCAAACTTTAATTTTTATTAAATTGAGCTTTAATTTATTAATCTGACTATTTAACTAATTTCATTTCAGTTAATTGTACTTTTTGGCATGTTAGCGGGTGATGGCGGCGCCAATAACACCGACCCATTTTCAGAAGGAATAACGGACGATAACCAATGGATTGTGGAAGGACCACACATGATGATTATTACCCTAGACCAAGTGTTGCTCGACTATCTACCCATCGGTTCAAGTTATGATGGCCCATACGTGATGTGGAATGGTATGCCATACGCACACATTATTATTCCCGTTAGAGCAAGAAAATAAAAAGAAAAAATCCGATACTCAATATTTTGAATATCGGATTTTTATTACGTTATCGAGCTAACCAAATTCTCGCTAATATTCCTATCGGAGTAGTAACGCCAGTTGTGACGGAGGAAATTTCACCATTTCTTAAAACATAAATGGTTGGGGTCACGCTAATTTTCCATTCACGCATAATATCGCTTGAAGGATCGTTTATGTTTTCGAAACGATATTCTTTTGCCCTCATAAACTGCGCCACACGCTCATTCGGTCCCGACGATCCAGAAACGCCAACTACGGTGTAGTCATCACTCAGCCAACTCACGCTTGGGCTTACAAATTTACAAGCGGGACACCAAGTAGCCCAAAAATAAACAACGACAGGTTGTTCATAACTTTGCGCGATTGCATCGAAGTATTCACCATCGCTCAATACGGAGCTCAATGGTGGAGCCTCCTGTTTAGGAATATCTTTGGTGCGATACCAATCCATCGCGATAGAAATCGCGGTGACAATGAGCACCATCTGTACGATTTGAACGAGCCAATATCGGAATGTTCTACGCTGCTTTGTCGAACTCATTGAATGGTTCCCCCACTCGCTTGTTTCACCGCGCTTAAAACAACATCATCAGTCAGAATAACAGGTAACGGGATACCTTGTGGCGCCGCCGGGCCATAGACGATGTTAAACGGCACACCGTAACGCCCATGAGCTCGTAAAAAGTCCGTTACCGAGCCGTCCGGATGTGTCCAATCCCCTTTTAACGTCGCCACATTAGGGCTTTGCAGCAATGAGTAGACAGGATCTTGCCAGATCACGCCGATCTTGTTCGCTTTACACGTGACACACCAATCCGCAGTGACATCCACAAACACCACTCGCCCATTATTGACGTGCTGTTCTATCGCCGAGTTAGAAAGCTTCTGCCACGCTAAGTCCTCAGGAAGCGGTGTCGCCCATTGGTCGGCAGTGATACTACCAAGTAGCAGCCCGCCAGCAATTAAGATAAGCGATGCAGAGCCGGATAGCACGAGTGCTTTATCGCCATGAACGCGTTTAACGCGAATCATCAGAACAATAAACGCGACTAAACCGGCGAAAATGACCCAAAACACTGGGAGGTGATTGGCCATCAAAGACAGTAGCCAAACGCTGGTGGCCAACATCATCACACCAAATACGTTTTTGACCACGTTCATCCACTGACCCGGCTTCGGCAATTTAAGCGCAATACTTGGGAAAATTGCCACCATAATCCAAGGCAACGCCATCCCCAACGCTAAGGCGGTGAAAATAGCAAACAGCGTAACCACATCGGCACCCAAAGCAAACGCCACGGCCGTTCCTAGGAAAGGCGCAGAACACGGCGTAGCAAGCAAGGTTGCAAACATCCCTTGCACATAGTGTCCAGCTAACGAGTTGTCACCTTTCGAGGCCAGCCATGTATTGGTACCCGATGATAGACGGACTTCAAACAGCCCCAGCATATTGGCCCCAAACAAAGTGGTGACCAACACCATCAAACCTAAGAACCAGGGGCTTTGAAATTGCACGCCCCAACCAATGGCATTACCTGTTAGCTTGAGCACCAAAATAAAACCAGCGAGAATCCAGAACGACGTTAATATACCAAGTGACGAGGCAACAAACTGAGCGCGAATTTGACGACGCTCGATACCTTGAGCGGCAACAATACTACTTAGCTTCATCCCCAAAACCGGAAGAACGCAAGGCATAATGTTAAGAATTAAACCGCCGAGCAACGCGAATAGAAAAACACTCGTTAGAGACGTGCTCGGCAGCGGTTCAGCTATTGCCTCAGCAGTTGCTTGAGTGGTTTCTTCTGCTAGTAAATTGGTGTCTTTGATGGTCACAAACAGCGACTGACCATCTAACTCCACATCGCCCAGCCAAGTATCAACGATATAGCTCGCGGTGACGATGTTTCCTTCTGGATGCATTCCTTCAAGCTTGAAGCTATAGTCTCGCGTTGCTTCATCGACACCATCCACCAGCACTTGTGGTTGTTGCCAACCCTGACTGTTCTGTAGCTTGATTTGTAGTTTCGATTGGTTCGCATCCCAACTCGCCTGAGTAACATCAATAAACGGCGATGGCTGCGGCACGTTACTCACTGCTTGAGCGTAACTGAACATCACGTCTTCATCGACTTTTAGATCAGAAGGCAAGAACGTCAATTGAATTTGATAGTCGGTCAGCACACAAATCGTCGTACAAGAAGAAAGTGTCAGTACCGCATCAATCGTGACAGGTTTGGACATGTCTTCGACGTGCAGCGTCATGGGGAACAAAGTGTCGCCTTTATACCCAAGAGTCTCGATACCTAATAGTTCGAATTTTTGTGGGTGCGGCCATTGCCAATCCACTTTGGATAAATTTTGTGAATTTTGCCAATCAATAGATGGTGCTACGCCGCCCTCACCAGGTGAACGCCAGTAAGTTTTCCAGTCCCCAGCCAACTTGACGTCCAGATAACCAGTAATTGTTTTGGCTTGCGGATCTTGTTGACCAGTGAGCACAAAGCGCGTTTGCACTGGAGGATGTTGTGGGTTGGTTAGCCAACCTGTATCAGTAGTTTGAGCTGAAATACTCAGAGAGAGCAAACTCAAAGCAAGCGTCATAAAAAACATGGACGCAAACTGAGTCAGTTTAGTAATTTGATTCATAGTGATTCCTAGTTAAAAGACAAAGGTGCTAAATAACTGACGCTAGTGGTCAGAAAGCACGCTTTTATTCTCGGAACACACAGAAAGTCAGATGGACTCGATACTTACGGCCTATCGGTTCCGTCCAATGTTGCGCACCAATATAGGCACTGCACAACCAAATTGCCGAAGCAAAAAGACCCACAAACAGAACAACAATAAATACATCGAGTTGATGTTGAGAAAACTGAATTAACTTTTCAGACAATTCGCACTTGCTGGTTTCTTTAGTATCAATCGACTTGACGCTCGAACGCTCATCAGTAAGTGAAACCGCGGGCGATTCCGTCTCATATTTCATAGAGCATGACGAGGCAAAACCTGAATTTTGCATCAGACACACAACGACCACCCAGCCAATAATCGCCAGTAGCCATTTTGCCCGCTTATGTGGCGTGTGATGTCGTTTAGTCAACAAACTCATAAGAATTCAGATAAAGTAAGAACGAAGAAGATAATACGCGAGTCGTCATAAAGCTCAAGTTGTATCCTCTAAATAGCCTTAAGAGGCTTCACTCGGTAAGCTTTAATCTAGCTTGCCATAAATATATGCCAACTCTGCGACGGTTTTTGCCGAGAACTTCTTCAATAGATTAGCTCGGTGTACTTCAACCGTTCGCATTGCTATGCAAAGTTCGTCAGCAATACGAATGTTGCGCTTTCCTTCAATGATCAAACGTAAAATGTCTTTTTCTCTAGGTGTGAGCGATTCATAAGCCGATTTAGCTGCTGCCATATCGAGGTTTGTGGCAGACTGCGCCTGTCCCTGTAAAATGGCTCGTGCCAGTTCATCGCCTTTGACTGGCTTTTGGAAGAAATTGACCGCCCCAGCTTGCAATGCATCGACCGCCATCGGGACATCACCATGCCCTGTCAGATAAATAACGGCTAACGGGCTGTTGGCTTTATTTAAAACTTGGTGCACTTGCTGACCACGAAGGTTGGGCATTCGGCTATCAAGGATCACGCATCCGGCCTGATGAATGTTCACTTTATCGAGAAAAGATTGCCCATCAGCAAAAGTCGTCACCTTGAACTCATGCTCTTCCAGCATAAAAGCGAGCGAGTCACGCACCGATTCATCATCATCGACTACAAAAACAGGTAGCTGCTTTTCACCGCTGCTCATTGAATGCTCCTATGCCTAGTTCAGATTAGTTTTGATATGGAAACACAAGCTCAACCAAACAACCATGTGGTGCTGTCGAGCTGATGACAAACTCGCCACCATGCATTTCCATCACATCGCGACAAATGGCTAACCCTAGCCCAAGCCCTTCTTCTTTGCTACTCACAAACGCTTGAGTCGGATTCTCTTGCTGCAACCCTGTACCATTGTCTAACACTCGAATAGAGAGTTGATTGATTTGGTAATCGCAATGCAGGGCAATTTTACCTTGATAGCCTGATGAGTGATATTTCTCTTGGAACAAAGTACACGCATCAATCGCGTTGCTGATCACATTAACTAAAACCTGTTGTACGCCAACTGCATCGACAAGTAACGGACGAATGTTCCCTTCTGTACTAGCCACAATAGAAATGTTTTGCTTCTGCATTCTAAAATGGAGCAACTCAATCGTGTCATCAATGAGTACTTGAAGATCGCACGACGTTTTGTCGACACTGCGCTTGCGAATCAACGTTCTTAATCGCTGAATAATTGCATCGGCTCTTTCAACTTGGCCCTGTATTTTCTCAAGTACAGGGACAATATCTTCATGTGGGCGTTTTTTGGCCAAGCGAAGTAAACCGCCTTCACTATAATTGCGAATGGCTGCCAATGGCTGATTGAGTTCATGAGCAAGACTAGTGCCGATTTCTCCGACAATCGCGACCCTTTGTGAATGTTCTAACTGTTCACTTTTCTCTTTTAATCGTAACGATGTCTGCTCCAACGCTTGCTTACTCTTGCTAAATCGATACTCAAGCCAAAAGTGGTACGCGTTCAACACAATCACAAACATGAACAGCGCCCATGCCCATTCTTGATGACTACGCAGCCAGCGTAGAGCCTCACTCCACCAAGGTTGTTGCAACGGATGGAGATCCAACGCCTGATACAGTTTGTCGATACTCAGCAAGCTGACGGGGGACGTCCAACCTGACGCGCCTGCCGCAATAACCGCAGGGTGTTCAGGTGGCATCGCTAACAATACTTGCGCAATCTGTTTGGCAATCTGAGATGAGCCGCGCTCTGTTTTGGCAAATGACCAGTTCGGATAAAGCGGTGTGGAAACAGCGCATAACGAACGCTCGTTCGGCTGTTGATTTAAAACTCGGTAATTACTCGGTTGTAAAAGCCCTTCACTTAGCATCTGTTCCAATAAACAAGCAGGGACAACGGCCGCTTCCACATTGCCATCACGTAGTTGATACAGGTTGGCATCAATAGGAAAACCAAGATAGCGGACATCAGAAAAGAAATCGTTTGGATTAAGACCCATTTTGACTATTTGATAGCGCATCGTGAGATAACCACCAAAGGCTTTTTCTGATACCGCTGCAACGGGACGTCCTGAGACATCTTGCACCGTTTGATAACTTGAATTGGCTCGAACCACAAGCGCCGAACCAATGCCGTAATTCGAGTTTTGTGGTGCTCTGCTGGTTAGCGTTGCCATCCACGACAGCGCGTATTGCCTGCCCAATCGCACTGCCTGACCTGGGTTGGTTAAGATGAAATCTATCTTCTGAAACTTCACCGTTTCGCCCATTTCATCCAAGTTAAGGGGATGAAGGACAAAATGCACATCGGAAATTTGCTGATTGAGCCAATCAATGGTCGGTTGCCATCTCTGCTCAGCATAAAGATGACCACGTATCGCTAACACGCCCACTTCGACTTTTTGCTTGGCCTGTGGCTGCTCTGCTTTTTGCTCTTGCATTCCTTGCAGATCTGCTTGTTCAGAAACTGCGCCCTGAGCCAAAGATGCAAAGGCAACTAAGCAAAGAATCCAAAGCTGAAGCCACAGTGCTTTTTTCATGATGAGTCGAATCGTTCCGTCAAGAGAGTACGACAAGAATAACAGCTACCTTCCCTAAACCACATTTGTTTTAGATCAAGTTTGATCTGGGTATGTGGAAATCCACAATATAAGCCTCGCGGCGCATTTCTCACAATGGAATCAGTCAATTCAAATACAACAAAAAAGCAGGTGAGTTATGGATTCCACCAAACGTCGCTTTCTCAGCGCGGTCACAGCCGGAGCCGCGTTAATTCCAGCCGCAGGCATTGGCACGGCAACTGCGGGAAACATTATTCGAAATAACCAGTCCGCTGACCGAAAAGGACAAGTCGGGAAGCGTTATGCCATGGTGATAGATTTGCGTAAATGTGTCGGATGCCAGGCTTGCACTGTGGGTTGCAGCATCGAGAACCAAGTGCCTATCGGTCAATTCCGAACCACCGTAAAGCAATACGAAGTTACGTTAGATGATGGCTCTACAGCCACGCGAGAAGCAAAAGCCTTTATGCTACCGCGCCTTTGTAACCACTGCGACAACCCACCTTGCGTGGCAGTGTGTCCGGTTCAAGCAACCTTTCAGCGCGAAGATGGCATTGTCATGGTGGATAACAGTCGCTGCGTAGCGTGTGCGTATTGTGTACAAGCTTGCCCTTACGATGCTCGCTTTATCAATGAAGACACCCTCACCGCAGATAAATGTACCTTCTGTGCTCACCGTCTAGAACAAGGTCTATTGCCTGCCTGCGTGGAAACCTGTGTTGGCGGAGCACGTGTAATTGGTGATTTGAATGATCCATCAAGTGAAGTTCGCCGCTTAATTGCGAAGCACCAAGACGATATCAAAGTGCTAAAGCCCAATGAAGAGACCAAGCCGCATGTGTTTTACATCGGCATGGATGAACGCTTCACCAGCCACATCGACGGGCAGCCAGCTATTTACGACCCACAAGGAGAGCGCGCATGAACATCACCGAAGTGTTAGTCCAACCTCAAGCAATGGCTTGGCTCCCGTGGGCGGTGCAGTACTTCTTTTACATCGGTTCTGCTTACGCTGCCGCTATTTTGTTCCTAATCGCACTGTTATTTGAGCAACACACCAGTCATCGGTTACGCGCCGCGCTGGTGCTAACGATGGCCATCGGCGCTATCGTAGGCCCGTTGGCGTTAACTGGCGACCTTCACCAGCCGGGACGAGCTTGGCATTTTTACGCGCACATCACGCCGTGGTCATGGATGTCTCTAGGCTCGCTGTTCCTGCCTGTTTTCTCAGGTTTAGCGGTAGTGACTGCATGGCTGTATCTCCGCGAGGATCTGATCAACTTACGTAATCAGCCAGGGAAAGTACTGCCTCTAATTTCAAAGCTGTCACTGGATGACTGGGCGCTCTCTCGTAGAGTCATGCTTATGGTATCTGTTATCACGGTGCTATCAGGCATCACCATTGCAGTCTACACAGGCGCTGAAATTGCAGTCGTTAAATCGCGCTCTTTATGGCACCAACCCGCGTCGCCGGTTCTTTGGTTTGTCACTGCATTTATGAGCGCGGTCGGATTTTCTCTGTTGATTTGGCTCTTGCTGCCTAGTCAGTCAAAGACACTGACATCTGGCGATACTAATTTACTTAAAAAATCAGTGGTTACCAGCGGTGTATTAACGCTGATACTGCTACCGATTTGGGCATCCAACAATTCCGCATTTTCGCTCTATTCTAGCGAACAGTGGATGCACAACATTGCCCTGCTCACTTTTGTCGTTTTAGGTTGTGTTTTGCTCGCTTTCATCTTCTTGCGCGATACCCAAAAGTCCGCATCAGCCAGATTTCGTCACGTCATAGGGCTCAGTTTTGTGTCTGCTGCCGCACTGGCAAGTGCATGGCTGATTCGCTGGTTTACCATCATGGAAGTGCAAATCATCGCCAAGTTCGATGCAGGGCTGTATCCATACCAACTCACTATGGATGGAAATGGCTGGATAGGCATTATCGGCATGCTCGGATTATGGCTTGCACTGGCACTGCTCGGTTCGGAGCTGGTTCAGCCAAAACAAAAGATCGAAGTAAAAGCCTCATCACTCACCTTAACTGAACGCTAATCAAAGGGGATTTCATCATGGATAACAAACGCCGTCAGTTTTTGAAATCAGGCATTGCAGTGAGTGGGCTTGGCGTATTCGCTGCGGGTTACGCCACCACCACCAAACACATGGTCGAGGGTGCGCTCGAAGGCACTGCGGGAGAAAAAACGCGTGATATTCACCACGGTAACTCGCTTGAACCAGAGTACACGGTCAACAGCAAAGGCAACCTAATCCCGAATCCAAATCAGCGCGTTGCGCCATCAATGTGTTTTGGTTGTTGGTCACTGTGCGGATTGCGTGTACGCATTGATAACCGCAGCGACGAGATTTTGCGTATTACTGGCAACCCATATCACCCACTCTCTCATCAGCAACACATTCCGTTCGAAACGCCAGTCAAAGATGCTTATTTAAGTTTGACAGGAGAAGCGGGCCTTGACGGTCGTTCAACAGCATGCGCACGTGGCAATGGGATGCTAGAAATTCGCAACAGCCCGTACCGCATTACTCAGCCACTGAAACGAGTTGGCAAACGCGGCGAAGGAAAATGGATTCCGATCAGCTACGAGCAATTGATAAAAGAAGTCGTTGAAGGTGGTGATTTATTTGGTGAAGGCCATGTTGATGGCTTACGCGATATTCGCGATTTAACAACGCCCGTTGATCCTGAAAACCCAGAATATGGACCGAAAGCCAACCAATTGTTAATGACCAACGCAGGTAACGAAGGCCGAGACGACATATTCAAACGCTTCGCGTTCAACAGCTATGGTACGCGTAACTTTGGGCATCATGGCTCTTACTGCGGCTATGCATTTCGTGCTGGCAGCGGCGCATTTATGAACGATTTAGATAAGAACGCACACTTAAAGCCAGACTTTGATAATGCGGAATACATCATCTTCATCGGTATGTCGCCAGCTCAAGCGGGTAACCCTTTTAAGCGTCAGGCGCGCCAACTCGCCAATGTGCGAACAGAAGGCAGCTTGGAATACACCATCATCACACCAAGTTTGCCGGCGGGTTCATCGAGCTTGGCAGCAGGTGACAATAACCGCTGGATACCAATCAAACCGGGCACCGACTCTGCCCTCGTGCTTGGCATGATCCAATGGATCATCGAAAACCAACGCTACAACAAAACCTTCTTGGCGCAGCCGGGGGCAAACGCGATGAAACGAGCAGGCACCGCGCACTGGTGTAATGCTACACATCTCGTGATAAGCGATGAGCAGCACCCGAGAAACGGCACGTTTTTACGCGCATCGGATATGAATCTGCCATTCGAGGGCGAAGCGTTGTCTGATTCCGACCCGTACGTCATCGTGGATGATCAAAGCGGCGAATTTGGTGTGCATACCCAGACAGGAGAAGCGGCACTGTTTGTCGATAAAACGGTTTCGCTTGCATCAGGCGAAGTGCGCGTAAAATCGTCTCTACAAAGGCTCAAAGAAGAGGCGTTCAAATACAGTCTTGCGTTCTACAGCCAACAATGTGAAATCCCTGTCGAACAAATTGTTGAACTAGCAAAGCGCTTTACCAGTCACGGAACAAAAGCGGTGGTCGATACCCACGGTGGCAACATGCACACCAATGGGTTCTATAACTCGTTTACCATCATGATGCTCAATGCGTTGATTGGTAATATCAACATGAAAGGCGGCGCGATGGCGAAAGCGGGTGGCTACCCAACTTCCGCTGCGGGTCCTCGTTACGACTTCACCAAATTTGCTGACAAAGTCGGCCCGAAAGGCGTCTTTTTGTCGCGCAGTAAATTCCCATACCACAAAACCAGCGAATACAAACGTCGCGTTGAGGCAGGAAAATCCCCTTATCCAACTCGCGCCCCTTGGTATCCGTTTGCCGCGCCACTGCTGACAGAACACCTATCTGCGGCTATTGATGGTTATCCATATCGCGTTAAAGCGTGGATCAACCACATGGCGAACCCGATGTATGGTGTACCCGGTTTGAAAACACTGCTGGAAGACAAGCTTAAAGATCCAAAGCAGATCGGTTTGATTGTGTCTGTTGATGCATTCATTAACGAAACCACCGCGTTGTCGGATTACATTGTGCCGGACACCGTTACTTACGAAAGCTGGGGCATGGCAACGCCTTGGCACGACGTTCCGGTGAAAACCGTCACCGCTCGTTGGCCGATAGTGGAAGCGAGAACAGAGAAAACCGCCGACGGTCGCTCGATTTGTTTAGAGAACTTCCTGATTGATGTTGCTAAGAAAATGCAGCTGGGCGGTTTTGGTGACAATGCAATTCAAGATGCACAAGGCAACTGGCACGCTCTCCATCACGCCGAAGATTTCTATTTGCGAGCTGCGGCAAACTTGGCTTATGTGAAAGGCGGCGTGCCTGAAGTTTCGGCAGAAGACATTGCATGGTCAGGCTTAGAGCGTTTAATGCCAGCGATGCAAAGAACGCTAACAGCGGATGAGATGAAACGAGTGGCGTTTATTTTTGCTCGCGGCGGACGCTTTGAAAATGCAACCGAAGCGTATCAAGGTGAGCAAATGAAGCACAAATGGACACGACCTGTCGCGATATGGAATGAACGTGTCGGCAACGCAAGAAACACCATGACCGGTGATTTCTACACGGGTTGCCCAACATGGCATCCACAAAAACTGGCCGATGGCACACCAATGGAAGACCAGTTCCCAAGCTCAGAATGGCCTTTCAGCCTGACGAACTTTAAATCCAACATTCACAGTGCGGTATCCAATCTATCGCCAAGGTTGAACTCGATTAAAGGCGTAAACCCAGTGTACATCCATCCAATCGATGCCGAGCGCGCAGGCATTAAAACGGGTGATGAGTTTGTTATCGAGACACCATCTGCAAGCACCAAAGCACTTGCGATGATAGTCAGCGGGATTCGCCCTGGCACACTCGGATTTGAACATGGGTTTGGTCATACCGAGCTAGGACAACGCTCGCACTGGATCGGCGATAAACAGCAACCAGTAAAAACTCGCAGCCAAGATGGCGTCAACATTAACGACATCGGATTAATTGACCCAACCCGAGAAGGGAAAGGCGTGTTGTTAGATTGGGTGGTAGGAGCCGCGGCTCGTCAATCATTACCAGCCAAAATCCGCAAAGCGTAACGCCGCACGTTAAGACGTCTCTACCACTTAGAGCTGCCGATTTGTGCAGCTCTTCACCACTTTGTTTTTATCGCTTATAGAACAACCAATAAAAACAAATACGGCCATTTACACTTATTAAATATGTGGAAATCCACAATACCTTTCATTATTGACAAGGCCGACAATATCGTCCAAGTGACTACCAAGTAGCACTTAGACATATTAATAAAAATTAAAGTGAGTCAGCATGTCAAAAATTCTTCCAGTGGTGGTGGCCTGTTTGTTAGCAACCACTATGGGCGCAAGCGCCTCTTCTATTCCGGAAAAAGCCAGCGTATGTAGCGGTTGTCACGGCCAAGATGGCATGGGACAGCCAAATATCGCGCCGATGATCGCTGGTTTAAACGCGAACTATCTCAACACTCAAATCGAACTATTCCTTAGTGGCGAACGCCAAAATGTGGTCATGCAAGGCATGGCGAAGGAACTCAACGATCCCGCAGACCGTAAGGAAGTTATGGAGTACTTTGCTAACCTCCCGAGCTACGAGTTCACGAATCCAGAACAACGCGGCGACCAAGCTGATATTCGTAACCCGTATCGTAAATTAATTTTCCAAGGCGATTGGGATAGAAATATTCCAGCTTGCGCAACTTGTCATGGAGCCAGCGGTATGGGCGTCGACAAGTTCCCTCGCCTCGCAAGCCAACATGCTGATTACTTAAAAACGCAATTGATGGCATGGAAAAACGGCACTCGCAGTGGCGACCCGCTCAATATGATGGGGACCATCGCAAAAAATCTCACTGACAAAGAGATCGAAAATCTTGCTTACTACTTTGCCTCATTACGTTACTAGGAGCAGTCATGAAACGTTTCTATTCTTTGTTCGCACTGCCTTTCATTTCTACGCTCGTACTAGCTAACGCTCCATTACCGGACCGCCAGAAAGAGCTACCTGCGATAGAAAAAGAAAAGCACGGTGAATACTTAAAACCGCGTGATCTCAGCACAATCCCAAACACCGCATTTGGTGAGCAAGTAAAACGCGGTTACTCGCTCTTTGTTAACTCACAACAAATGCGCGGAAAATACGTTGGCAACGAACAAAACTGTGTGAACTGCCATATGGAGGCAGGACGAAAAGCAAACGCTGCGCCACTGTGGGCAGCTTACATGGCATACCCGGCATATCGTAAGAAAAACGATCGCGTAAACAGCTATGCTGACCGTATCCAAGGTTGTTTCGAGTATTCCATGAACGGTAAAGCGCCCGCTTACGATTCGACAGAAATTGTTGCCCTTAGTGCTTACGCCTACTGGTTAGCGATGGGCGGCTTGCTTGACAAACATGGTATGGCGGATGAACCCATTCCAGAACTAGACGCAAAAACGTTGCAAATTGGTGGAAAAGCAAAAGACTTCCCGTTGCCCGAAGCCATCGCACAAGCATTACCAATTGAAAAGCGGGGTAATCTCTCTGGGCGTGGCTACCCAAAAATCGCCGCCCCTGAGCAAGAACCATCAATAGAGCGAGGCGCATTGGTCTACGAAAAGAACTGTGAAACTTGCCATCGCGCCGACGGTTCAGGCATCAAAGACACCAACGACCATTCATACATTCCACCACTTTGGGGCGAATATGCGTATAACTGGGGCGCAGGTATGCACCGGATTAACACAGCGGCCTATTTTATTTACGAAAACATGCCGCTTGGGAAAAGTGTGCAGCTGACAGAGCAAGAAGCTTGGGATGTCGCAGCATACGTCAACAGCCATGAGCGTCCACAAGATCCTCGATTCAAAGGCAATGTCACCGCAAACGCGGAGAAATATCACCAGCACCAAGGCTATTACGGCAAAACGCTCAACGGTACGCAAGTCGGCTCCAATGCCTTTAAGAGCGGAACGGTCAAGTAAAGTACAACTAAGTACCTTAAATAAAATGCTCTTTTTCCCTGCTCTGATTATCTGGGCAGGGTTACTTACCCTTAAAAACAAGTAATTACCCCCCTCCACAGACAAGCAATATCACATTATTTTCGACTTCCAACATACTCATCTTCGCCGTAAAATCTTGTACCAAACGCGACTTCGTTTATGTCTTAGATCTCCCATATCCTCTAATGCCAAAAGTAAGAAACTCGTAAACTCCTGAATCAAAACAAGCGTGCCTAGTGAAAAAAGAGTATTCTTAAAGCAAATGAATCTAAAACCTACCCGATGAGTATTCAACCTAATTCCCGTCAGTTAATTTCATGCGAAGAGTGCGGCCTTGTTGTTCGCATTCCCGATATCGAACAGGGGCAAAAAGCACAATGTCCTCGATGTTCGCATTCGCTGACTAAAGTGAATGCCAAGCCTTACCAAAGCGTGATCGCCATATCATCGGCATGTTTGATCATGTTAGTGCTAAGCATTTCTTTCCCTTTTATGTCGTTCAGCGTGCAAGGGTTGTCGCAAGAAATCACCTTGTTGCACGCTGCCAAAATGCTGGCTGAGTTTCAAAATGTGCTTTTGGGTGTGCTGCTACTCGCAACAGTTATCGTTTTGCCTGCAATCTATGTTGGTCTCATTCTCTTTCTTCACCTTGAAGCATTAAAAGCACGTAAACATACCCCCTCTAAAAAGCAGCAACGAATGGCAAAAGTTTTATGCCGTCTTCTGTTTCGAGTCGAACCTTGGTTAATGGTGGATGTATTTTTGATTGGCGTGTTGGTCAGCTTAATTAAAATCGCTTCCCTCGCAGACATAGGAATGGGCACTTCATTCTGGGCGTTTTGTGTATATACCGTTCTGGTAGTCAAATGCATATCAATGGTCGACAAAAGCTGGCTCTGGGGGCACTTTATTCCAGCTATCGAGCTACCTGATGTAAAAGAGGGTGATACGCACCATAACCACAACCATATTGGTTGTCATACGTGCCACCAGCTCAACCCTATTGAAGCTAAAAAACACCAACACTGCATTCGTTGTAAAAGCCCTATTCACAAATACAACCCCGCAGACAATTTACAAAAAGCTTGGGCGCTTTTGTTTGCTTCAATCATTTTCTATATCCCTGCGAACCTCTACCCTATGATGTACACCGTAAGCCTTGGACATGCAGAAGGTTCGACTATCATGGAGGGGGTAATATTGCTTTGGCATTTAGGTTCTTACCCTATTGCGATGGTAATTTTCTTTGCTAGCGTATTTATTCCAATGGCGAAAATGCTGGCACTCGCGTGGCTGTATTACAATGCGCAAAAAGCGCGATATCTTCCGCACGAAGAGAGTATTTCACGCTTAAAGATCTACCGCATAACTGAGTTTATTGGCCGTTGGTCCATGATCGATATCTTCGTCGTCGCGATCTTAGTTGCACTGGTTCAGCTGCAAAACTTAATGGCGATTTATCCAGGTCCTGCTGCGCTCTCTTTCGCGGCAGTGGTCATTTTTACTATGCTTTCTGCAATGATATTTGACTCACGTTTGTTGTGGCAATTGCCACAAAACGAAGTGCAGGAGCCGATTTCTGACAACTTAAACGAGAAAGCCAAATATGAGTGATGAGAACAACGTAACCGCTCAAATAAAACCGCAAAAGCAGATTTCTGCGATATGGATTGTCCCGATCCTTGCGCTAGCCATGGGAGCGTGGATGCTGTTCCAATATATCAACAGTACAGGCCCACAAATTACTCTCCAACTGCCAACCGCAGATGGGATTGAGGTTGGCAAAACCGAAATCCGAGCATTGAATGTAAAAGTCGGACTGATTACTGAAGTCACTCTCAGTGAAAATTACGATCACATCATCGCTAAGGCACAAATGAACAAGGATGCAGAACGCATGCTGCGAGATGACACCATGTTTTGGGTTGTGAAGCCTCGTATTGGCCGTGATGGCGTTTCAGGTTTAGAGACCTTGCTCTCTGGCGCTTATATCCAACTTCAGCCGGGTAAATCTAAGATAGAGAAAGAGCGCTTTACGGTCTTAGATGTTCCCCCAGTCGCCTCTCCTGATGCAGAGGGGTTACGCCTTGTGTTAACACACCGCGAGGCTGGTAAGCTAGGCGTTGGTGACCCCGTCATTTATAAAGGCTTTACGGTTGGTCGTGTAGAGAAAACCAGCTTTGATGTTGACACTCGCAAAGCGTTATACCAACTCTTTATTTTCAAGCCTTATGACAGCTTAGTGCGCACTCGTACCAAGTTCTGGCTGAATTCTGGCGTAGATTTACAGCTCAACGCTGAAGGGTTCGAAGTCAAGTTTGGCTCATTAGAGAGCATGCTAACGGGTGGTGTTACCTTCGATACCGTTCCAGGTCTTGAATCCGGTGAACAGCTCACTGAAAATATGGTCAACTTCCGCTTGTACGATGATATTAAACAACTTCGAGAAGGCATGTACGATGATTATATTGAATTCGTTATGCTTTTTGATGAATCGGTACGAGGACTTAAACGTAAGGCACCTGTCGAATATCGAGGCTTGAGAATTGGTACTGTGATGCGTGTACCAATGCGACTTCCAACCCCAGAAGAGAACTTTTCTGCGAAAAAAATCCCTGTATTGGTACGTATCGAGCTCGGCCGTGTTTATGGCGATTTCCAATCCCAATCTTTACCAATGTTAAAAGATAAATTGAAGAGTGAGTTTGCTAAAGGCCTACGTGGTACTTTAAAAACAGGTAACTTATTAACAGGCGCACTGTATGTTGACGCCGACTTCTATCCAAATGACGAGCCTTACGTACCGAGTAAGTTTGCTGATTTAGATGTTTTCCCAACCATGCGTGGTGGTTTTGCGCAGGTTCAGCGCCAAGTGAACGACTTCCTAAATAAGATTAATAACTTACCGATGGAAGAAACGCTAGATTCTCTCAATTCAACGTTAAAAACGTCCGAAAAAACGTTAGCTTCAGCAGAACGCGTGGCGGACAGTATTGATAAACTTTTGAATCAAAAAGAAACGCAAGAGATCCCAACAGATATTCGCCAAAGCTTACAGCAATTACAAAAAACACTCGATGGTTATGGGCCCAACTCAACCATGTACAGCGAAATGGAAGCCACGCTAAAAGAATTAGAAAGCGTGATGACAGAGTTTAAACCCGTACTTAAACAGCTAAACGAAAAGCCAAACTCTCTTGTGTTTGGAGAAGATGAAATCAGTGACCCAATACCAGTTAAAGGCCAAAACTAATGAAACGAGTATTCTTTCTGTCTATCGCGCTATTTGTCGGTCTAACGGGTTGCAGTAGCGCTCCGCAAACTAAAGGAGCTATGTACCTTCTACCTAAGGCGGAACCAGTGACGCTGAGCTCTTCTGATATCGCTCAGCGCCCAACTTTAGTTGTTAGTCCAGTGACATTGGCGAGTTATTTGAATGATAATGGCATTGTTTATCGAACCTCTGAGACCCAAGTTATTCAGGCGAAACACAATCAATGGGCGCACAGTATTTCTGAGCAAATCACTCAGAGAGTTGTCGCGGAACTACGTCAAAAGCAAAGTCATTACTGGCCGACTGAAATGAACAATCTGTTGGATCAAAGCGGTGAAGCCAAACTACAGCTTACGTTAAATAAATTTAATGGCAGCTACAAAGGTAATATCGAAATTGAGGGAGAATGGTTGCTCATTAATGCCGAAGGTAAGGTCGAAAACAGTGCGCCAATACAAATCTCACAGCCGCTTCAAGATGAGGGCTATGAAGCGCTCGTCAACGCTTTATCCATAGGCTTAGAAAGCCTAACCTCAGACATTGCCAAACAACTCTAAGTCAATGTTAATTACAGGGAAGCAAGTTGCTTCCCTTTTTTATGCAGAGTGTAGCGACTTCTACTAAGCTGAAAGCTGACGAAAAGCCGAAAAGGAAATTGGATGAAACCATGTAACTTGCTATCACTCTCCTCACTCATTCTTGTATTACCTACATCAGTAGCGCTCTCAGCCGAGACACAAGAATCTCGTTGGCGAAATAGCATAGAAGTGTACATGCTAGGACTGAATATCCACGGGGATACCAGTATTGGTCGCTTTTCATCAGAGGTGGATGTCGATCCTAAGTTCATCGTAGACCACCTCGATATTGGGGCGATGTTGCGATTCGAGAGTATTTACCAAAGTAAGTGGGGCTACTACATAGATTATAGTTTCATGAACTTAAGTGGTGATGTTAATAATATCAAGGGCGCTCTGCCTAACGCTCGTTATCGTGCGGACATCGAAATACGGCAAGGTGTTCTAGAAGCAAAGGCATTCCAACGCGAACAATATTCATTTGGTAAACTGGATTATATGTTTGGATTACGTTGGTGGGACAATGACATCACCGGCAAGCTGTATCGTAATGATAACCGGGTACTAGAAGATAGACTGTCATTACAAGAAGATTGGGTCGATTTTTTAGTTGGCTTGCGACTCATTGATGAATTGAGCGAAAACTGGCGATTTCATGCCAGCATCGACGCCGGACTTGGCAACGATACTCACTTCACTTATGCCATTCAAACTGGTGTTCGTTATCGTTTTAACGAATGGTCTGATCTCAACTTAGCTTACAAGTCGACCTGGGTTGATTACAAAAATGAGGGAGTATTTGAATATGATACAGCTTCTCAAGGGCTTTTAGTCGGACTTGGCTTTTACTTTTGATCAGGTGAAACCCTAGCCTATATTCAAGCGTTGTAACGTGTACTAGCTCTAGGTACACGTCTAGTGTCGCGTTACAGATGCTTAAATAAGGCAAATTGATCTTCATCAGACTATAAATTGCTCTTCGGTGTTACTCTCTGTCGCAAAATGTAAAACCCCACTCTATGACCTCATATAGGTCTTATTGATAAGGTTCCCGAGTAGCAATGTCGATTAACATTTCCGATTTAACCACCGCCCTAAATAAGGTGGAGCATATTCATAAAGTTCAGCTTGAAAACGTACATCAGTTCTTCAAAGCAAACGAAGCTTTTTCGTTGCAAACATTCAGCCAGCTGATATCCAGCGACTCGCTTGATGATCGATTTAAAACCATCGATAGAGCGTTCTCTTTGCTTGGTGATGCAAAAACCTACCTTTTAGAAGTGTCTTACCTTATTAAGTAAAAAAGAAAGCCCCGATAAAATTCATTATCGGGGCTATCATTTTCTATCTAAACTACTGATTTACAATTTGTAACGATCATCAATTACCGTTAGTTCTGGGAAGGTTTTACCCTCGTCCATCGCTTCTTCTGTCTCTTCTTTTACTTGGTTATCAATCCAGAAATTACCGATATCCATTGGATGAAGCACCCATTCTGTCGCTTTTGTCATGCCGTTTTTAGGAATTTTAACCCAGCGCCAATGAGCAACTCGAGAATAAGGCACCATGTAGCCAGGAACGATGATATTTGCTTTGCTGACATAGTTTTGGATTTGATGCGACAAGTCGTAACGCTTCTCCTGATCAAACTCAGAGTCATACGCTTCAATTAACTTGTCTAGCTCAGGGCTGCTGTAGTTGGTGTGAGCATTCGTTTGTGGTCGATTTGCATTATCCGAGTGTAGGTATTCCCAATACGCAGGGATCTCACCAGAGCCCATATTCAAAAACGCTAGCTGATGCTTTTTCTCAAGAATGTATTTAAACGCAGATGAGCCATCCACCAAGTTTAAGGTGAACTCAAGACCAGCAAGTTTCGCTTGCTCTTTCAGGTATGCAATACGCGGTGTCCAAGAGTTGTATCCGTAGGTGATGGCAAAGCTCAAGCGTTGGCCCTTGTCGTTAACACGAATACCATCTGCGCCCACTTTGTCAAAGCCCGCTTTTTCGAAGTGTTTAACCGCCGCATCAGCATCAAACTTTGGCGGTGTATTGTTAGGATCATCGTATTCGCCATGACCAAAGCCGAGTCCATGCGGTTTACGTGAATAATCTCCACGCATGATGTTTTCAATCATGCCGTCATAGTCAGTGGCTGCCATAACACCTTTACGCACTTCTAGGTTATCCAACATCGGCATCGCTGTGTTCATCCAAAGACCACCAGCTCCTTGCGGTGCTTCGTTAAAGCCCCAGTACTTTTGGATATAGCCTTTTTTGTACACATCACTATTGGTTTTGTCATGCCAAAAGCTTGGTAGCACCATCTCAAAGTAGTCTAAGTTGCCTTTCTCAAAGTGCTTCATGGCAATATCAGGATCGCGAATTACCTTAATGCGAACCTTTTCAACGTTATAACGGTTTTTATAGTAGCGGTTGTTGTATCCCCACCAATCTTCACCGACATGTTTGAATGTTACGCTCTTACCTTTCTTCACTTGATCAATGTAGTAAGGCGCTGCGGTTGGCTCAGATTTAAAGTTAAACTTTCTGACGAAGTTATCAGGCATGCCATCGTTATTTGCGTCCTTTTCTCCTTCAAAGAAGTGTTCAGGACGAGGCTGAAAACCATTACTTGGCATGTTAATCATAACCATAAGTGAGTCATGACTTTGAGCTACAGCAAGATTGACTTTGATCGTGTAGTCATCAATTTTTTCAACACTCACAATACTGTTTGTGAAGAAGTCGTTATACCACGGGTCGATAATGTCTTTTGACGTGTAGTACTTCATCATAAAGACGTAATCATCTGCTGTAATTTTTTCACCATCTGACCACTCGGCCGTTTCGTCGAGTTTAAAGAATACGGTTTTGTTGTCCTCTCCAAATGCCCATGACTTAGCAAGTTGAGGGATCCATTTGCCAGTATTTGGATGACGCTGAGCCAGTTTTGGTGAACCATCCATTAAGTATTGGCGCAAACCTGAGTTCGCATCTGGACCAACACTTCGTAATGTTTGCGGAAAGCTCTGAATGTAAGTGCGATAGGTGCCACCTCGTACCGCTTCTTCAGAGGCAAATAGAGGTTCGTTGTTGTTTGAAATCCATTCGATATCAGCTGGCAATTCTGCCGCACTCAGTTGAAAACTGGCAGCGGTCAGTGTTGCTAGTACTGAAAATGGCAGTTTTTTAGTCATGTTTCTTCCTTGTTGTGTTTGCGCACTAAGGTCGTAACAAGGAAGACAGCGTGTGAAAGCTCACAGAAAGCTGCGATTTAAAATACGCAGATAGGAAATAATAGGAACGTAATATGAAGTGACGTCCTGCCAGCTTCTATATTAATTTCAAAGAGTTTCACTAGGTCATCCTAGACCTTACAACGCAGTGAATGCATCTTCGCCATAGTATTCTTTAGACATTTGTAACGCAAGCCATCAATAACACATGGTTGCATTTTCGAGGCATCACAGTGAGTTATGTTACAAAAGTGTGATCGGCATAGTACCAAGCCCTACTTTACTCAGAATAAACCGCAGAACCTTTATCTCAATTGGCCCCGATATACCAGTTAAAGCGAGTAAATGATCAGACATAGCTGGTTAAAAGGAATGGTTGTTTACCGCGATCAGTATTTTCATTCGATGTAAAAAGTGAGGCATCTTAGCCTCACTTTTCTCCATACAATCGAGACAGTGCTTACATGTTAGATAAGCTCTCATTGATCGACTTCAGCACTTCTGCAGGATTTGACGCTTGAGTGATAGGGCGACCAATCACAAGATAATCTGAACCTGATTGGATAGCGTCTACTGGCGTCATGATACGGCGTTGGTCACCTTGTTCTGAGCCAGCAGGTCGAATACCAGGGGTCACTAACTTAAATTCTTGGCCTAGTTCGCTCTTCAGTAATGAGGACTCTTGCGCTGAACATACCACACCATCTAAGCCTGCGTTTTTGGTCAAGGTTGCTAGACGAATCACTTGCTCCTGAGGCGCAACATTCAAACCAATACCAGCTAAATCACTTTGTTCCATACTGGTTAGTACCGTTACACCGATAAGAAGTGGACGATCTTTACCATATGGCTCAAGAATTTCACGTGATGCCGTCATCATACGCTCACCACCGCTCGCGTGTACGTTCACCATCCATACACCCATTTCAGCCGCAGCGCGAACTGCTTTCGAGCAGGTGTTTGGAATATCGTGAAATTTTAAATCTAGGAATACAGAGAAACCACGTTTATGGAGTTCACGTACAAAATCAGGACCAAATAGCGTAAACATCTCCTTGCCAACTTTTAGTCGGCATGACGCAGGATCAATTCTATCTACAAACGCAAGTGCATCTGCTTGGTTATCATAATCCAGTGCGACAATAACTTTTTGGTCGATCATTTCATCTCCTAACTGTTTTGGTTCTTATTCAATAAAAAGTTAAAAAAATGCAGCGGACAGAAACTCTGCCAGCTGCATTAAGAATTATTCACCATCCAATCCGCGGATTGGCTTGATCGTCCCCCATCCTTTACAGGACGGACAATGCCAATAAAGGGAATGGGTAGAAAATCCACACTTCCGGCATCGGTAATGCGGTTTCACTTTTAACTGTTCACCCACCATCGCTTGTAGTGTTGATAGGCTGTCTTTCGCTCGACCATCTTCTGCTTCTGCAATGTGGTAGCCAATTAAACGGTAGAAGCCCTTCATGGTTGGGTTTTTCAGCAATTGTTTCGTCAGTAACTCTTGAGCAGCCCCAACGTTCTCGTGATGAGCAACTAATTGAGCCAACATCAACTCGGCTGATACGCCTGCTTTCTTATCAATACAAGCTCTCAGAAACTCGACAAGTTCATCTTCCTGACCCAGATGATGATAGCATTCTGCAATAGTTGGCAAGACATCACTGATAAAGTCTTTATCTTGCTCAAGTACCCCCGTCAGATATTTGATGGTGTGCTTATAGTCTTCAGACTCTAGGTAAATTCGTCCCAAAGCAATACTTGCTCGAACACACTTCGGGTCTTCCGCTAACGCTTTTTTAAAATGCTGTATTGCCTTATTAGTATTCCCATCAGCTTGGTCGAGCATGGCTATTTCACACCAAAAATGGGCAATATTTGCACGCATCCTTGAGCGTTTATTACCTAACTTAGCCAATTGGTTCGCGTAATAAATCGCCTTTTCCCATTCTCGTGTTTGCTGATAAATGGTCACTAATTGTTGAAGAGCCGCCTCTTTGTAATCTGGCTCTTCGACTAACTGTTCGAAGATTTTCTCTGCACGATCAAGAAAACCTGAGACCATGTAGTCTTTCGCTAACTGTTGAAGGGCGAGGTTCTTTTGGTCCAGTGTTAAGCCTGAACGAGAAATAAGATTTTGGTGAATTCTGATTGCGCGGTCGACTTCACCACGAGACCGGAACAGGTTACCCAACGCAAGGTGAGTATCGATGGTCTCGTTATCAACTTGGAGCAATTCAATAAAGTGATCGACAGCCTTATCTGATTGGTCAGAGAGCAGCAGATTAAGACCCGTCATATACTGACGAGAGATTTGATGAGATTGCTTCTGCTTGTCTTGCTGAGCGCTGCGATGCCCCATATACCAGCCATACGCAGCAGCTATAGGCAACAACAAGAAGAGTAGTTCAAGCATTAAAGTTAAGCCTTATCCTTATGCCTGTTTTTCAATGGCTGGCTTATCAGCAGCGTTGTTTGATTCAGTTGGTTCGTACTTTTTCAGTTTTTTCTTTAAACGACGGACCTGTAGCTGAGTTTTCAGTTGGATGCTACCAAAGATAACCCACGCTAAAGCAAAGCCAACCACAAATACTACACCTAATAGCGTAGATAAGTGGAACTCTCCTTTTGCTAGAAGATAGTTAAAAGTCACGAGCTCTTGGTTTTGGGAACCTAACGCCAATGCAATTAAAAAGAGAGCTAAAACAGCAACGATTTTTATAATTTTCATGTTACATCACCCTTCTAGGAGTAAGTCGGTAAGATTATGCAGGAAAATGCTTCTTCAGACTACGTATATTAGCAATAATCTATACCCAAGTAACCTCAAGATGCTTAGTTTGTAGACATGCTTAGAAGTTAAAGTTATTTGGGTATAGAAAACAGCTGAATCCACAATTAGATTAGTAAACGATCTTGGATGTATGACTAACTTGGATACATTACAAAAAAGCGGCATACACAAACGTATGCCGCTTTTTTCAAACTAATAAGAGTGCATTAACCAATATTTACACGCTCACGAAGTTCTTTACCAGGTTTGAAATGTGGAACGTATTTACCTTCCAATTCCACTTTATCGCCCGTTTTAGGGTTACGACCTACGCGAGGCTCGCGGTAATGAAGAGAAAAACTACCAAAGCCACGGATCTCGATACGGTCACCGCTCTCTAGTGTAGAGGCCATGTGCTCTAAAATATCTTTTACAGCATCCTCTACCTCTTTCGCTGATAAGTGTGTTTGCTCAGCGCAGAGTCTTTCAATCAGTTCAGACTTAGTCATAGTTGCCCTCTTTGAGTATCTTTATCACTTATTATAGTAAGTAATACTAATTCCAACAAACACTTGCTGACAATTCTAGACAAATTTTATGCAAAATGCGCAATGAAGAAATGCCTTTTATTAAGATAGTTTACTGTCATTAGTATTACTACTTAAATATGACCAAATATAAAAAAGGAGCCTTGCGGCTCCTTTTTTGCTTAAGCGAGTATATTATTCGCCTTTAGCAGCTTTGAAAGCGTCAGCCATTGCGTTACCGAATGCATTGTCATCTTGCTTGTTGATAGATGCCATTGCTTCTTGCTCGTCAGCTTCGTCTTTAGCTTTGATAGATAGGTTGATTACGCGGTTCTTACGGTCTACACCAGTGAACTTCGCTTCAACAACATCACCAGCGCTTAGGATTAGAGAAGCATCTTCTACGCGATCGCGTGATACTTCAGAAGCACGGATGTAACCTTCAACGCCTTCTGCGATTTCAACAGTAGCGCCTTTAGCGTCAACAGCAGTTACAGTAGCGTTAACTAGAACACCTTTCTTGTTGTCAGCAACGTAAGCATTGAATGGGTCATTTTCCATTTGCTTGATGCCTAGAGAGATGCGCTCACGCTCAGCGTCTACTGCTAGAACAACTGCAGAGATCTCGTCGCCTTTCTTGTACTCACGTACAGCTTCTTCGCCAGCAACATTCCAAGAAATGTCAGATAGGTGAACTAGACCGTCGATGCCGCCTTCTAGACCGATGAAGATACCGAAGTCAGTGATAGACTTGATCTTACCAGTAACTTTGTCGCCTTTAGCTTGTGCTTCAGCGAATGACTGCCATGGGTTAGCTTTACACTGTTTCAGACCTAGAGAGATACGACGACGTTCTTCGTCGATTTCAAGAACCATAACCTCAACTTCGTCGCCAACATTAACAACTTTAGAAGGGTGGATGTTCTTGTTAGTCCAATCCATTTCTGAAACGTGAACTAGACCTTCAACGCCTTCTTCGATTTCAACGAAGCAGCCGTAGTCAGTTAGGTTAGTTACGCGACCAGTTAGTTTGTGACCTTCTGGGTAACGCTTAGCGATTGCTACCCATGGATCTTCGCCTAGTTGCTTAAGACCTAGTGATACGCGAGTACGCTCACGGTCGAACTTAAGAACTTTAACTTGGATCTCGTCACCAACGTTAACGATTTCAGATGGGTGCTTAACGCGCTTCCAAGCCATATCAGTGATATGTAGAAGACCGTCAACGCCACCTAGGTCAACGAACGCACCGTAGTCAGTAAGGTTCTTAACGATACCTTTAACTTCAGAACCTTCTTGTAGAGTTTCTAGAAGCTCGTCACGCTCAACGCTGTTCTCTGATTCGATAACTGCACGACGTGAAACAACTACGTTGTTACGTTTTTGGTCAAGTTTGATAACTTTGAACTCTAGCTCTTTGTTTTCTAGGTGAGCAGTGTCGCGGATTGGACGTACGTCTACTAGAGAGCCAGGAAGGAAAGCACGGATACCGTTTAGTTCAACAGTGAAACCGCCTTTAACTTTACCGTTGATGATACCAACAACAGTTTCAGCTTCTTCGTAAGCTTTCTCAAGTACGATCCAAGCTTCGTGACGCTTAGCTTTCTCACGAGAAAGTTGAGTTTCACCGAAACCATCTTCAACAGCGTCTAGAGCTACGTCTACTTCAGCGCCAACTTCAACTTCAAGTTCGCCAGCAGCGTTCTTGAACTGTTCAGCAGGGATAGCAGATTCAGACTTAAGACCAGCGTCAACAAGAACGAAACCGTTCTCGATAGCTACTACAGTACCTTTAACGATGCTGCCTTGTTGGAATTCTGTTTCGTTTAGAAACTCTTCAAAGAGTTGAGCAAAAGATTCAGTCATTTAATTAATCTTCAATAAATTAAACTTCCACGGGTATCCTACCGCATGGGGTTATTAAATTCGCCAGTCATCATCCTTGCGACCAACGCTCTTAGCCTAGTCGAGTATTATTACTCAGCTAGCTTCGATTCGATATATTGTAGTGCCTTTTCTACTACTTCGTCGATAGTCATCGACGTAGAATCTAGCACAAGCGCATCCTCAGCAGGGCGTAATGGCGCCACTGGGCGGTTACGATCTCGGTCGTCACGCTCTTGGATCTCGCTTAAAAGGTCAGCAAATCTAACATCTAACCCTTTCTCTTGCAACTGTTTAAGGCGTCGATTTGCACGCTCTTCAGCACTCGCATCAAGGAAGATTTTTGCTTGCGCACTCGGGAATACAATTGTGCCCATATCACGACCATCAGCAACCAGACCCGGAGCGGTCTCAAATGCACGCTGACGACGTAGTAATGCCTCACGAACACGTGGCAAAGCCGCAACTTTAGATGCTGCCATACCCGTTTCTTCTTTACGAAGCTCCCCTGACACGTCTTCGCCTTCTAGAATGACCTTAACTAAGTCACCTTCCGCGATAAATTGAACGTCTAGGTGGGTTGCTAGTGGGACAAGAGCATCTTCTGACTCGGTGTCGACACCGTGGTGAATCGCAGCGAGTGCAAGTACACGATAAATTGCGCCAGAATCTAAGAGTTGGAAACCCAACTTTTTCGCCAGCAACATACATAAAGTGCCTTTACCTGCACCACTAGGTCCATCTACGGTTACAACCGGAGTTTGAGAGGACATGTTCTTCTCCACCAATAGTTTCTTTTCAGCAATTTGCTCGGTTTTCGAGGCGCACATTATACGGGTAATCAGTCTTTGGAGCGAGGAAAAATGTCGTGTAAAGCATTACACCTAATGCGTAATTGGATTCATCAATAAACATAAAGTTCAACAAAAACGGCGAGAGCTTCTGCCCTCGCCGTTTTAAATGTCATGAACTTAAGCTCGATTAAACAATCGGTTTTTGACCACGCTCAGCTAACTTTAAAATCACACTATCAGCGACTTTACCCGCCACACCTGCTAGCTTGTCTGCCAGCTTTTTCTTCTGCACATAATGCACAGAAAGTACGGTTTTATCTTTGCATGCCGCAACAACGATATCATCAGATGTACTAATGTCATCCACCAAACCAAGCTCTTTCGCTTGTGTACCGAACCAGTGCTCACCAGTGGCTACTTTGTCTAGGTCCAAACTAGGACGACGCTCACGGATGAAGTCTTTAAACAAGACATGTGTTTCTTCAAGTTCTTGCTTAAACTTATCGCGCGCTTTATCGGTATTCTCACCGAACATCGTTAGCGTGCGTTTATATTCACCCGCTGTTAGTTGTTCGTACTCAATGTCATGTTTCTTCAACAGTTTGTTGAAGTTAGGAATTTGTGCGATAACGCCAATAGACCCCACAATTGCAAATGGTGCAGAAACAATCTTATCTGCTACACATGCCATCATGTAACCGCCACTTGCCGCAACTTTGTCAACAGAGATGGTCAGAGGAAGACCCGCAGCTTTGATTCGGTCCAGTTGAGAAGAGGCAAGGCCGTAACCATGAACCATACCACCGCCAGACTCTAAGCGAAGTAACACTTCATCACCTTCACGTGCGACAGCCAAAATAGCGGTGATTTCTTCACGTAGAGACGCGACTTCTTTTGCGTCTATGCTACCGTTGAAATCAAGAACAAATAGGTGTGGTTCACGCTTGCTATCTAATGAACCGTCTTTGCTCGCTTGTTTGATTTCTTTCTCGCGAGATTTGTTCTTCTCTTTTTCTTCTTTCTTGACGGCTTTATCTCGAGCCTTGATGAAAGCATCGTCATGCAAATGATGCTCTAACTGCTCAACAGATTGTTTGTGTTGCTCTGAAAGGTTGGTAATCTCTAACTCCCCTTTCGCCGCACCCGATTTGCCACCAGCCGATTTTGCAATAATGAGCAGAACAATTATCGCAGCAACCACCGTGATAATTTTGGCCAGAAACAGACCATAATCTAATAAAAATTCCAACGAGAGCTCCTTTATCTCATTTCAGATGACGTTAGTATGTTACGCAGAAACATCAGCGAGAAGGCAGCGCGGTTTGTAACCACTTGTTCTGATTGATAGCATACCTAACGAAAGTTCTGGAATTGGTATAACACATGAATTGGTGTATTGTAACCATCTTGTCACGATTACCAAGATTTTCCATTGAGAAACAGGCGTTTTTTAGCGTCAATTAACTATCATGGACCCTCTTACAATAATAAGGATTTATCGCCGTGAACTACTCCGTTTCAGCTGATGCTCTAAAAGGTAAAGTCATTCTTGTTACTGGCGCTGGTAATGGCATCGGCCGTCAAGCCGCGCTTTCTTATGCCGAGCACGGTGCAACTGTTATTCTCTTGGGTAGAAATGTGCAAAACCTTGAATCTATCTATGATGAGATTGAAGCTGCTGGCTATCCACAAGCAGCTATCATTCCATTGGATCTCAAGGGTGCAACTCAGCAGAATTACATTGATATGGCAGAGACAATCGAAGGACAGTTTGGTCGCTTGGATGGTCTATTACACAACGCAGGTGTCTTGAGTTCGCTGTGTCCATTTGATCAAATCAAAGAGGAAGACTTCGACGATATCATGCAGATCAACGTGAAAGCCGAAGTGCTAATGACTCAAGCACTACTGCCTGTGATGCGTAAATCAGAAGCTGGGCGTATTATCTTTACCTCTTCAACCGTCGGCCACTCTGGCCGCGCATTCTGGGGGCCATATGCTATCTCTAAATTTGCCGTAGAAGGCATGATGCAAGTTTTGGCTGACGAGCTGAGTGATACACCGCTCCGCGTTAACGCAATTAACCCTGGTGCCACTCGTACTCGCATGCGTGAAAAAGCATATCCGGGTGAAGATGCGAATACTCTCAAAACGCCACTGGATATCATGCCGCTATATTTGCACTTAATGGATCCTGCGGTTACCGATGTGAACGGTCAGTGCATCGACGCTCAACCGAAGCGTAAATAACTCATTCAGGTTACCTCACATAATCGATTGAAAAGGCAGCAAACGCTGCCTTTTTTCATTTCTCTCTTCATAAAAATCTTGCGACTTTCTCCCACAGAAATATACTGTACATATATACAGGTATTTATTATGCAAGATATTATTCAGAACTTAAAAAGCCAACACCTTGTTTGGCAAGCAAATTTAACGAAAGCAGATCCTCAGCAGTTGCAGACTAGTTCCGGTTTTTCTGAATTAGATGATTTGCTCGGCGGAGGCTTTCCACCTCATGGCGTAGTGGAGATGGAATCTATTGGTAGTATTGGTGAATTGCGTTTGCTCGCTCCCTA
This sequence comes from Vibrio sp. OY15, assembly GCF_000742455.1. Lineage (NCBI taxonomy): Bacteria > Pseudomonadati > Pseudomonadota > Gammaproteobacteria > Vibrionales > Vibrionaceae > Vibrio > Vibrio sp. OY15. The sequence continues at coordinate 185,877 of NZ_JPIL01000004.1, forward strand.
TTTAAAAGCCACTCAGACCAATGGTATGACCGCATTTATTCAACCACCTGCGCTAGTGAATTCTCTGTTTTTACACTACATCGGGTTGGATATAAACCAAGTGTGGGTTGTTACTCCAACTCACCCCAAAGATGCTCTTTGGGCTGCAGAGCAATGTCTGAAAAGTGGGGTATGCAGTAATGTTTTGTTATGGCAAGAAGAGCTTGAAATACATCAAGTGAAACGCTTACAGGTAGCAAGTGAACAAGGGAGTTGCCCTCTCTTTATGCTTAAAACAGATACTATCAACCGCTTGTCTTTGCCTGTGTCACTCAGTTTAAAACTGAAAGGCGACGAGCAAGGGATTCATGTTGAAGTGCTGAAAAGGAAAGGAGGCTGGAATAGAGGTAGCGTTAGTATCGGCTTCCAACACCATTACCCGCAACTGGTGAAACCATCATCTGAAACTGTGCACTCGACTGTGGTCAATTTCCCACTGGCGAACCAAGGTTAGTGATATGGCTCTGTGGATTTACTTGCACTTCCCTCGCCTGCAGCTAGACGCACTCTTTGGTGATAACCAAGAACAACCCGTGGTGATTGTCGAAAGCCAACGTTGCCAGATTCTTCAATACAACGAGATTGCCGAACAACAAGGCATTAAGCCTGGTATGGGCCTAGGCAGTGCTGCGTCCTTGTGTCGAGATTTACAAGTGCATCCTTATCATCCGCACACCGAATTGAGCAAGTTACAAGAAATTGCTCAATGGCTGTATTTGATCACATCTGACGTTGTGTTGATGCCAAACCAAGGTATTTTGCTGCGTGCTACTCCAATGCTCGCTCTGTATGAAGGGCTTGAAAACTATTGGAACAAAGTCAGAGCTCACTTATCGGAGCTGAAACTGAGTTTTCAATTCGGATGTGGTTTTTCGCCTTTTGCTGCCAAATTGATGGCAATATCAGGAGCGAACGTCATCAGTGAAGACAAATCTGCCATACAAAAAGCTTTATCACCACTACCGTTAAAACTGACAGATTTATCAAACGCTACCGTAGAGAAGTTACAACGTGTAGGCGTCACCACATTGCAAAACCTGCTTGAACTGCCATTGCAAGACATCGCACGACGCTTTGATATCGATTTGGTGAACTACGTTGGTCGACTGACTGGGCAGTTTAAACACCCTGTCGACTTTTATCACCCTACCGAATCCTTCCAAGTTTATTTAGAGCTCTTGTTTGAGATCGAAAACGTTCAGTGGATTAAAAAGCCGTTGACCAAATTACTTCGTCAACTCGAAACCTTTCTAAAATTAAGAGATAAGGTCGCTTTTGAACTGTGTTTAACACTCCACCAGCGTGAGAAACAAGAGCAACACCTTCAACTCACTTCTGCGCAAGGTGATTACCTATGTCAGCGTTGGCAACAGTTAGCGAGTTTAAGCTTAGAATCACTCTCGCTTAATGGCCCAGTCACAGGGCTAACGTTAAAAGTCATCCGTCAAGGTGAGCCTCTTAGTGCATCACGCGATCTCTTTGCTGGGCAGAAAGGAAACATGAATGCTTTAGAGCTGCTCTCTTTACTGCAAGCTAAATTGGGAAAAAGTGCCGTTTTAAAACCCAATATTGCTTGCGATCCTAGACCAGAAAAGGCCAGTCAGTATCGCCCTGCTGATGCTCCGGATGAAAAGGGGCACGCCATACCATCCATACTACGCCCAGCAATGCAATTACCGACTCCCATTGTATTGCAAGAGCAAGTTTCTTTGGTCCACGGACCTGAGCGAATAGTTTCTGGGTGGTGGGATGGTGATGAGATCATGCGTGATTACTACATTGCACACACCAAGCAAGGCCGCTGGTTATGGATATTTCGCGATCAGCACAAGCACTGGTTTCTTCATGGCTATTTTTGTTAAATCGACAGTTATTTTTGTTGGGTCATTATGAGTTACGCGGAACTATTTTGTCAGTCTAACTTCTCTTTTTTGACTGGGGCTTCTCATGCAGAAGAGCTGGTACTCCAAGCAGCTTTCTATCGCTATCAAGCTCTAGCTATAACGGATGAATGTTCAGTCGCGGGCGTTGTCAAAGCCCATGCAACCATCGAACAACATAAACTCGATATCAAACAAATCGTTGGAAGTATGTTTTGGTTAAATGATGAATGCCAAATCGTACTGCTTTGCCCTTGTCGCAAGGCTTATGCCGAGTTGTGTCGTATCATCACAAACGCAAGGAGACGCAGTGAAAAAGGCAACTATCAACTGTTCGAATGGGATTTGATGTCGGTTCGACATTGTTTGGTATTGTGGCTGCCCACACATCAAGAGAGTGATCACTATTGGGGGCGCTGGCTCAATCAACACCACGCTAATCGTTTGTGGGTAGCGATTCAGCGCCATTTGAGTAACAACGATACTGAGTACATTGCGCACTGCGAGCAGTTAGCACATGAATTTCAATTACCTATAACTGCCTGCGGAGGCGTTCTCATGCATGATGTTGAACGCTTGCCATTACAGCATGTACTTACTGCTATAAAGCATGGGTGTAGCGTCGATAAACTCGGTTTTGACCGTATTTCGAATACTGAGCGAGCGCTTCGTCCTTTTAAAAAGTTGATTCGGATTTACAAACCAGAATGGCTGGAAGAAAGTACTTACATCGCCGATTTATGCGAGTTTAAGCTCTCCGATTTAAAATACGAATATCCTACCGAGCTGATCCCAGATGGTTATACACCCGACTCTTACTTACGTATGTTGGTCGAACGTGGTAAAAAGCTGCGTTTTCCTGAAGGCGTGCCAGCAGAAGTCAATCAAACCATCGAGAATGAACTGGCGCTTATTCAAGAGCTGAAATACCACTACTACTTCCTTACTATTCACGACATCGTAATGTTCGCGAAACAGCAAGGCATTCTTTACCAAGGGCGAGGTTCCGCTGCAAACTCTGTGGTGTGTTATTGCCTGGAAATTACCGCCGTCGATCCTCGACAAATCGCTGTCTTATTCGAACGATTTATCAGTAAAGAACGTAAGGAACCGCCGGATATTGATGTGGACTTTGAACACGAGCGCCGTGAAGAAGTTATCCAGTATATTTACAAAAAATATGGTCGTGAGCGTGCAGCACTTGCTGCAACAGTGATCAGCTATCGCTTTAAAAGTGCCGTGCGTGAAGTCGGTAAAGCACTAGGGATTGAAGAGACCCAATTAGATTTTTTCATTAAGAACGTTAATCGCCGAGATCGCAGCCAAGGCTGGCAAGCTCAAATTATTGAACTTGGCTTACAACCAGAATCTCTCAAAGGGCAGCAGTTTATCCAATTGGTCAACGAGATCATTGGCTTCCCACGCCATTTATCTCAGCACGTAGGTGGCTTTGTAATTTCATCTGGCCCTTTATATGAGTTGGTACCTGTTGAAAATGCCTCGATGGAAGATCGCACTATCATTCAATGGGATAAAGACGATTTAGAAAGCTTGAAGCTACTAAAAGTCGATGTACTCGCACTCGGCATGTTAAACGCCATCAAAAAGTGCTTTAAACTGGTCGAGAAACATCACCAGCGATCCCTCTCGATTTCCGAGATCACTCGCCGACAAGATGATCCACACGTGTACCGCATGATCCAAAAAGCTGACACGATAGGCGTATTCCAAATTGAATCTCGTGCACAAATGAGCATGCTTCCTCGCCTAAAGCCTGCTTGTTATTACGACTTAGTGATTCAAATTGCAATTGTTCGTCCAGGCCCTATTCAGGGTGATATGGTGCATCCTTTTTTAAAACGACGAGATCACAAAGAGCCTGTCAGTTATCCATCGGAAGAAGTAAAAAGCGTTCTGGAGCGGACTATGGGCGTCCCTATTTTCCAAGAGCAAGTCATCAAGCTAGCCATGGTAGCCGCAGGGTTTAGCGGCGGCGAGGCCGATCAACTCCGTCGAGCGATGGCATCATGGAAAAAGAATGGCGATCTCGCTAAATTCAGACCAAAACTGATCAATGGTATGCAAGAGAGAGGTTATGACTTAGCGTTTGCTGAGCGCATTTTCGATCAGATTTGCGGCTTTGGTGAGTACGGCTTCCCTGAAAGTCATTCAGCGTCTTTCGCAGTGCTGGCATATTGTTCTGCATGGTTAAAATATTATTACCCAGCCGAATTTTACACTGCATTGTTGAACAGCCAACCAATGGGATTTTATAGCCCATCGCAATTAGTACAAGATGCTCGCCGACATGGCATCGAAGTATTGCCGGTGTGCGTCAATCATTCAAAATATCAGCATCATCTCGTCTCACGTCCGAATGGCAGGCTCGGCGTGCAACTTGGTTTTCGCTTGGTGAAAGGCTTTAACGCAGAAAGCGCACAAAGGCTTATTGAGCGCAAACCACTTAATGGTTACCGAACGATTCAAGAAGTAAAGCAGATATTAAGAAGCCGAAGTGACATTGAATTATTGGCTTCAGCCAATGCATTTCAGGCCTTATCGGGGAATCGTTATAACGCTCGCTGGGCAGCAATGGATTCCTTATCTGACCTACCATTGTTTCACAAGGTCGAAGAACCCAATGTTAGCTACCAGACTCAACCCTCTGAATATGAAAATTTAATTGAGGATTACGCAAGCACGGGACTATCTCTTAGCCGCCATCCAATTAAATTATTAGAAGAAACGGGCAAACTCCCTCACTTTACTCGCATGATGCAACTGGCAGAGAAGCCGCATAAGTCACTGGTCACAGTGGTAGGCGTGGTAACAGGAAGACAATCTCCAGGCACCGCCGCTGGCGTGACATTTTTTACGCTAGAAGATGACACGGGCAACATTAATGTGGTCGTTTGGCAAGCGACAGCACGAGCCCAAAAGCAAGCGTATTTAGGCGCTAAAGTATTAATGGTGAAAGGCATTCTTGAAAGAGAGGGAGAAGTCACGCACGTTATTGCTGGCAAGTTGATTGATTGCACGCACTACTTGAACAATCTACAAAGTAAATCTCGGGATTTCCATTAGTACAGAGGAATTAAGGAGAGAGATGTTAAAAATCAGAGAGAGGTGCGCTCTCTCTGATTTCACTAGATCTAATCATGCACTTTTAGAAAGCATCTGGCGTAATCGGTCTTGAGCAACTTCAACCAGCAGATCCGGTTGGAATTTAGATATAAAGCGATCACAGCCTACTTTTTGTACCATGGCTTCATTAAAACTACCGCTCAGAGAAGTGTTCAATGTGATAAACAACTTAGACATACGTGGATCTTGGCGCACTTCATGGGTCAGTTTATAACCGTCCATTTCAGGCATTTCAGCATCCGTAATCATCATCAACAGCTCTTTTTCTACATCTTTACCTTCATCACACCAACGTTTTAAAACCGTTAACGCTTCTAGCCCGTCACGACACTCGATGATATTCATACCTAATTGAGAAAGCGTATCGCGAACTTGATTACGAGCTGTAGAGGAATCATCCACAATCAGAACATTACGCCCGACCATTGCTTGGGCCAATTCTTGATCGAGAATGTCCTCCGAAATAGTCACGTCGTAATGCACGATCTCTGCTAAAACTTTTTCAACGTCAATAATTTCGACAATTTGAGAGGCATCCCCCTCTTTGATTTGCGTGATAGCCGTGAGGTAATTCGAGCGACCAGACGTGGAAGGAGGCGGCTGAATTTCAGTCCATGCCGTATTAATAATGTTTTTAACCGGACCGACTAAGAAGCCCTGCACCGTGCGGTTGTACTCTGTCACGATCAAATTTTCTTCTTCCGCTTCACCACGTAAAGCAGGAAAACCAATTGCGCCTCGTAAATCAATCACTGGTACCGCTTCACCTCGTAGAGAAGCAACCCCACGAATATTGTAGTGCGATCCAGGGAGCTTGGTTAACGGTGGAAGCTTGATGACCTCTTTCACTTTGAACACATTAATCGCAAATAATTGGCGACTATTTAAAGTGAACAGCAGAAGCTCTAGTCGATTTTCACCAACCAAGTTTGTACGCTGGTCAACCGTATTTAACACTCCGGACATACTACTACCTAAATTATGGATAATTCTTATTTTACTCGAAATCAGTACAGACACAGCAAGGTTATATAACCAAATAACCTTAAAATATTTGGCTTTTCGAGCACAGCTTTAAAGTACAACAGTTTTAGCGTATTACTTCTCTTTGCATCAGACGCAAAGTCACGCAGCACATTGAAAGCCATTTTGTTTATTTACTTGAGCTTTTTAGGAAATTACATGAATGGCGCAGATATAGCAATGCAGCACAACTCAAATTCACCTTCTAGTAATAGGCGATCAAAAAGGGTGAGCTGTTAAGCCTCACCCTAAATCATCTAAAAAATGTATAGGCTCGACACCTAAACACTTAATCATATTTGAAGCAATTAGCCTTCCACAACCTTCATCAATAACTGACCATCGTACAACGCTTGCTTGATCAACGCGGCACCAGGCATTGTGGCTTGCTTATAGAAACGAGACTCCACCAGCTCAAGATCTTGGTGATAAACAGGTAAACTCTGCTCTTCGATACAGCGACGAACCGCAGGATAAAGCACATCTTTTGCTTGGTTAATCACACCACCGATCAAGATTTTCTCAGGGTTAAATAAGTTGATCACAATAGCAATTGCAGAGCCTAAGTAGCGTCCAAGTTTTTCAATCACATCGACGGCCAAAGGATCACCGTTTGCAGCGGCTTCACAAATGCTCTCAATACTCATTTCTTCTTGTTTAGCAAGAATAGAGTCTTCGCCATCAGCGATTCGTCTTACGACTTCTTCACGAATTGCTTGAGAACTGGCAACGGTTTCCAAACAGCCAATATTGCCGCAATGACAACGTTTTCCATTTGGGTCAATTTGAATATGCCCGAGTTCACCAATGTTACCGTGACGGCCTTGCAAAACGCGCCCATCCAGAATGATGCCCGCACCTAAACCGTGGTGGATAGAGATAAGAACGGAGTTGTCATTATCTTGAGAATGACCAAAAAGCTTTTCTGCTAATGCCCAAGCTCGCGTGTCATTGGCAATGAAAACTGGCAAGCCTGTTGCTTTGTATATCTCTGGTCCAAGAGCAAGATTTTCGACATTGTAATGAGGCATCTGCAAAACGACACCTTGCTCTGAGTTCACGAGACCAGGCAGCGTAAGGGCAATACTGGTAACCCGATCAAGTTGATCCGCGTAAGTCTGAAAAAATTCATCAATTTCGTAAAGCAGGCGCTCAAGCACATCGTCTTGATCAAGCTCGTGTATCTCGATTTTAGTATCGATCAGTACATCACCGCCTAACTCATGCAAAGCAATGGTTAAATAACCTCGCCCCAAACGCATTGACAAAAATTGCCAGCCTTCATTATTAACCTGCAAACCGACAGCAGGTCGACCACGACTCGTCGCTTCTTGTACTGTCGTTTCATGAATCAAGTGCGCTTCAATTAATTCTCGAGTGATTTTGGTGATACTAGCAGGAGCAAGCTCACTCTGCTTGGACAAATCAATTCGAGAAATAGGACCTTTTAGGTCAATTAGTTTATATACACGACCAGCATTGACCTGTTTGATATGATCAATATGGCCCGGTTGAGCCATGTACATCTTGCACTCCGAAATTCTATAACGGGACAATTTTTTTACTTTGCGAACTAATTGTGAAGTGAATTAATAAATCCCCGTGACAAGCATCACGTATAAACCTGTTTGTTTGTGTATTCAATCAAATAACGAAGAATCTACTCCTGTTAAATTGTTTGAAAAATAACTTATTTTTATTCACTAAATTATGAAGTAGTGCCTTTAAGCAGCGCATTTTTATCAATAAGGCCATTGCCTGTCGAATATCTGTCTGTTTTACCGGGGTTACTCTTAATGTAAACATTCTGTGCATATACTTATATTCAAGTAGCTTTAAGGTGTGGGCTCAGCAACGAGGCTAACCTTGAGAGCGATTGCGTAAAGTAAGGATAGAGTTCAAGTTACCTTTACACACACATTCATCGGAGAATCTATGACTTCCAAATTAAGACGAACAAAAATTGTCACTACGCTGGGTCCTTCAACGGATAAGGACAATATACTTGAGGAGATCATCAAAGCCGGTGCAAACGTTGTCCGTATGAATTTTTCACATGGAACCAGTGAAGACCACATTCAACGTGCGAACAAAGTCCGTACCATTGCAGCAAGACTTGGGCGTCAGGTTGCAATTCTTGGTGACTTACAAGGCCCTAAAATCCGTGTATCAACGTTTAAAGACGGCCAAGTCATTTTGAATGTGGGCGATAAATTCACATTAGATAGTGATTTACCAAAAGGTGAAGGCAATCAAGAATCTGTAGGGTTAGATTATAAAGAACTACCGCAAGATGTTTCACCAAATGACATTTTATTACTCGATGATGGACGCGTTCAGCTGCAAGTTACCAAAGTAGAGGGTAATAAAGTTCATACCCGTGTGATTGTCGGTGGTCCACTGTCCAACAATAAAGGGATCAACAAAAAAGGCGGCGGATTGTCAGCCGATGCGCTCACAGAGAAAGATAAAGCCGACATTCTTACCGCCGCAGCAATTCAAGTAGACTACCTTGCTATTTCATTCCCGCGTAACGGCGAAGACATGCATTACGCTCGACGCTTAGCCAGAGATGCAGGCCTTGAAGCCATGTTAGTGGCTAAAGTCGAACGAGCAGAAACCGTCGCGACCAATGAGTCTATTGACGACATTATTCTCGCATCCGATGTAGTGATGGTTGCACGTGGTGACCTTGGTGTAGAAATCGGTGACCCTGAGCTCATAGGTGTCCAGAAAAAACTGATTCGCCGCGCACGCAGTTTAAACCGTATCGTGATTACTGCGACACAAATGATGGAATCCATGATTACTAGCCCAATGCCAACGCGTGCTGAAGTGATGGATGTAGCCAATGCGGTTCTAGATGGCACTGACGCGGTGATGCTGTCTGGAGAGACTGCTGCAGGTAAATATCCTGTAGAAACGGTCAAATCTATGGCCGAAGTATGTGTGGGGGCAGAAAAAATGTCGGAGGCAAGTCTATCAACCTATCGCTTAGATAGAACCTTCGAAACCGCTGAAGAAACCATCGCAATGGCAACCATGTACTCTGCGAATCACATGGAAGGAATTAAAGCGATGATCTCGTTAACTGAGTCCGGCAGGACTGCGTTGATGATGTCTCGCTTAAGCTCTGGCTTGCCAATATTTGCCTTATCACGGAATGAATCGACACTAAATCGAGCAGCATTATACCGAGGCGTGACACCTGTATATTTCGAGTCAAAAAGTGATGCGGGTTTACCAACGGCTCAAGCAGCGATTACTAGCCTTAAAGAGCAAGGGTTCTTGCACAAAGGTGATTTAGTCATTATTACTCAAGGCGATGTAATGGATGTTGTGGGCTCAACCAACTGCATGCGCATTCTACAAGCGTAGTCGTTATACCTAACTGGAATTAACCACAAGAACCCGCAAATAAGGCTCCGAAAATGGAGCCTTATTTATATGCTTTGTATATTGCGCACATCGTGAACGTAAGAAGGTTTATGCACTCTCTCTACCATCAATTTCAACATCCAGCTGGTCATAGAGTTGAACTAGGTTAAACCCAGCTTGAAGCCCAAGTTGATAGTCATGCTCTAGTGACTCTTGGTCACTTAACAAAGAAGAAGAACGAAGTCCCTCTTTAGGCGCAACTTGTAAAATAAAAGTGTCGTCAGGTGGAGCAGATATAAAGGCCTGAGTGAGCTCAAATGTTTGATAATGAATCATCAGCATGTCGGCTAAACCTGAATCAAAATTCTCACCAATCAGATGACTTAAACGATACAAGTTATCGGCACCGAACAACCAACGGCCTCCATTTAACAGCATTTTCCCTGCAAGCTTCGATTGATGTGCTGCATTAATTTTTTGTTGGAAGAACGACGCCCAATCCAGCTTCCACTGATTCACTTTTTGCTGCCATGATTGCTGTACTGAGTTGATAGACTCTCGATACCATTCGACAGGCACATCCCCCACTTCACTTTGGGCTCTCGCTTCAATCTCTGAAAACGGCTCTGTGCGAATGACAATAATGTTGCGAGCATTCTGACGCCACGCTTCTTGTACAGGGATAGAGGCAGACACGCCGCCATCAACAAACTTATTGCCATTTACGTCGACAGGTCCGTGGTACAACTTGGGAATCGCACATGTCGCTAGCATAGTGTTAAACCACGAGTCATCCAAGATTGGTAGATATTGATCTGATAGCGTCTCTATATTCGTTACCGCAGCAAACGCTCCTCGTTTTCCCAATGCGCTGCGACCTAAATCAAGGTCAAGCTTGTATGGGAAATCTTGAATCCGTTCTAATGCCCACTCTAAACCTAAGTACTGCTGCTTTCGGATATAGCGAAACAGATTAAAAAATTCAGGAGACGTTGTCAGCTCGGTAATAAAAGCTTTGCCCATGCCATGTTGACGACACAAGTAAGAACATAAGTTAAGTGCTCCGGCAGAGGTGCCATAGAATTCATCGAAAGGATCGAAGTTGGAAAGTAAAAAGGCGTCTAAAACGCCAGCGGTAAAAATCCCTCTCTGCCCTCCACCTTGCGTGACTAAAGCAGTTTTACCATGCCTAAAGTGCTCATAAACTTTTACATCAAGCTCTGCATGGCTTTCTGTGATTATACCGCTGTTACGTATCATAGGCTCACGCCATTTTGTTAAAACGTTTGGTAAAAGTGGTTATCTTAAGCTGTTGTAATAGCAATGATGCCAAATGACAAAAGCACTGCAAAAACAGTCACCACAATGATTAATGCGGATTTTAGATCGTGTTCCATAAACACCTCCTTAATATGTAACAAATTAATAACACCGGTGTGAAATATGTTCAAGATTTGCTTAATTTAGTCGCGCAATTTTGACTAACCCATCACAATTAGCTTAGTCATAATAAGGAGATAGGGCATGAAACAAAAACTCAGCTGGCTAGTAGGAATCATGATGATGAGTACTGCTATCAATGCACAAGCGAATATCATCGTTACACCATACATAGGCTATACAGGAGGCGGCCAAGTAGAGGATGCAAGTGGTAATACATACAATCTCGACCCCGCAGTGAATTACGCTCTTTCAGTCGAGACTCCCTTAGAAAAAGGAAGGATCGGATTGTTTTACTCCAATCAATCGACGGAACTTGAAAAGCTGTCCAACTCGGCAGATATCCATTATCTGCACTTCCAAAGCAGCATGTACTATCCTGTCGCAGAAAATTGGCAAACCTATATCGGTGTAGGTTTGGGCGCTTCTTACGCCGATGTGGATTGGGTAGACAAAAAATACGGATTTTCGGCTAGCGCTTTTGCAGGGCTGGAATATGAATTTTCAAAGAACTTTGCATTAACAGCCCAACTGAGATGGTTAGGAACGGTCGTTGATAACGATACATCTGGCGCCTGTACTCTACCTAATGACGGCTCAAACTGTATCATTAAGTTCGATACTGATTGGATGAACCAATTCCAATCAAATGTCGGTTTTAGTTTCCGCTTCTAATTTTATGCATGTTCCTTTGTAGGACTCGTCACAAAGAACGCTGAACGAGTCCTGCACAGAGCCGATAAAGGATATCGTCTAAACACCATTGTTTGGCAAAGTAACGAAGCATCATCTAGATAGGTGCACAAAAGATAGCCGTACGCCCTAATTAATCAAAATAGTCTTAAACACCAAAGCAATTATTGGATCCCAGTCATTTATTCCAGACAAACAACCACCCACCCACACAAAACCACAATCAAACTCAAATTTAACAAGATTAAAACCAGACAACGCATCTGAATTAACATTTAGATTCTATTGCGCTAAGTATTATTAGAAGTTAGTCTGATCAGTGAAAACAGATAAATATTTCAGTTTTATCAAACACACATCAAAATTTTAAGATTAATAATCTACTTTCTCTTACAGTAGCCAGAATATAGCTCTATAAAATTATAAGAAGTTAGAATTAAGGATAGAAAAGCTGATGGATAACAGCGGTCCTTTCTTCCAACTGTTTGCGCAATTATTACTGTGTTACGTAGAGAGCTTCATTCCTCAGGGAGTCTTATAGGAGTCAAATATGAAGCGAGAACAATGGGGATCCCGGGCGGGATTCATCTTAGCAGCAGTTGGGTCTGCTATCGGTTTGGGAAACATTTGGCGTTTCCCATACATGGCCTATGAAAACGGTGGCGGCGCATTTTTTATTCCTTACATTTTTGCCATGATCACTGCCGGTATTCCATTTATGATCCTTGAGTTCAGTATGGGACAAAAATACCGAGGCTCGGCACCAAAAACACTAGCGAAAATTCATTCTAAATTTGAATGGCTTGGCTGGTTCCAAGTTGGTGTGGCTGCAGTTATTGCCGTTTACTATGTGGCTGTTATCGGTTGGTCGATTTCTTACTTTGGGTTGTCGTTCACTCAAGGTTGGGGAACCGATACCAACGCATTTTTCTTTAGTGAATACCTAAAGCTAGGTGACAACTCACCAACAGACTTAGGCAGTATTCAATGGAAGATTGCTTTATCCATGGTGATTGCTTGGGCAATTACTTACACCGCTATTGCCAAAGGCGTGAAATCAGGAATTGAACGAGCATCTAAAATTATGATGCCAATCCTATTCTTGATGGTGATTTTCTTAATCGGACGTATGATTTTCTTGCCAGGAGCTCTAGATGGCGTGAACTACATGTTCGAACCCGATTTCAGCAAAATTTGGGATGTGAAAGTATGGGCAGCGGCATATGGTCAGATCTTCTTTACGCTAAGTATCGGCTTCGCCATCATGCTAGCTTACTCTAGCTACCTACCAGAAAAGTCAGACATAACGAATAACGCGTTTATGACCGTGTTGATCAACTGTGGCTTCTCGATCCTAGCCGGCATCATGATCTTCTCAGTATTGGGTTACATGGCTCAAGAGCAAGGTAAGCCGTTAACAGAGGTGGTATCTGCAGGCGTTGGCTTGGCTTTTGTTACTTTACCTGCGGCAATTAACCTACTACCTGCCCCATATATTCTTGGTCCACTGTTCTTCTTTGCACTGGTGGTTGCTGGTCTAAGTTCGCATATTTCAATTATGGAAGCCGTAACTTCAGCCATTATCGACAAGCTGAAGTGGAGCCGTAAAAAAGCTGCAAATGTTGTGATTGGTATTGGCTTCGTTGTCTCTATGGCGTTTGCTACCAATGGCGGTCTGCTGCTACTCGATCTAGTAGACCACTTTGCAAACAACGTTGGCATCATGGTTGGTGGTCTGGTTGAGATTGTCTTGATGGCGTGGCTATTGAAGCGCGTGCCAGAAGTACGTAATTACGTTAACGAGCGCTCTGATTTCTCTGTTGGTCAATGGTTCGAGATCTGCTTACGCTTCGTTACACCAATCATGCTCGCCATTATCTTAGCGACCAAGCTATACGCCCTAATTACTGAAGGCTACGGTGGCTATGATCTAACTTTAGGCTGGGCACTTATCGCCGCACTCTTTATCTTTGGTCTAGTGATCAACGCAGTGAACCGCAAGGAGACAGCAAAATGACAATCAGCGCAATTATTATGATGGTTATTGGTTTAGGTATCACTTGGGGCGGCGCTGCCGTTTGCATCAAGCGAGCCATGAATAAACAATAGAACGTTAAGTTCCATACAAAAAAACGCCGGTAGTTACCGGCGTTTTTTTATACATACATTAGTTCAATTCTAGAAACTGTACTTGATGCCAACGGCGCCGCCAAGTTGCAAGTCAGCACCTTTGTAAAGATCTAGCTCTGGGTGTATTTGGCCATAAAGGTCCCAGCCGCGTGATAAATCCCAGTTCACACCAAGTGGTACTCTCACACCAAACTCGTCATCCCATTCATACCAGCCACCAACGCCGACATACCAAGTCACAGGCATGTTTTGATCGAATGTTCCACGCTTAGCGATGTAATCAAACGCCATACCATCGTTTCCGATAATGCCACGATATTTGTTATCTAACTCTACAACAACACTTAATTGTTGATCGACAGCCATACCAACTGATAGATCCGTTGGCTCGCTTGCCGCCATTGCCGTACTAGAAACTAGTCCCAAAACTAAAATGAATTTGTTCTTCATACACGTTATCAATTATTCAAAAAAACATTATTCGCTATTCAAACATAATGGCATATCAATATGTCAACGATGGGTAAGCTCGATGTATGAAAAAGCTGACAAAAGTAAAGATGAGTTTAGGATCACACTAAAAAGGAACTGTCAGTTAATAAAATAGGAACTAAAAAAGGAGGCCGAAGCCTCCTTTTATGCATTACTATGAATGACTGCGATTAACCGTGGTTACGAATCCACTCATCCATTTCAGTTTTTAGGTTATCAGACTTAGTACCGAAGATAGCCTGTACACCACCAGCTACAACTACAACACCAGCAGCGCCTAGTTGTTTTAGCTTGTCTTGGTCAACAGCAGCTGTATCTGCAACTGCTACACGTAGACGTGTGATACATGCATCTAGACCAGTAATGTTAGCTTTACCGCCAAACGCTGCAACCAGTTCACCGCCCATATCAGAGCCAGAAGTTACAGCTGCACTTTCCGTTTCATCTTCACGGCCAGGTGTTTTTAGGTCAAGCGCTGTGATTACACCACGGAACACTACGTAGTAAATTACTGCGTAAACTAGACCAACGGCAATCATTAGCACCATCTTCTGAGCGTTACCAGATAGAACTAGGAAGTCGATCAGACCGTGAGAGAAAGAAGTACCGTGTACAAAGCCTAGAGTGTTCGAAACGATGTATGCAGAACCAGCTAGTAGAGCGTGGATACCGTATAGTAGTGGAGCAACGAATAAGAATGAGAATTCGATTGGCTCAGTAATACCAGTTAGGAATGAAGTCAGTGCAGCTGACGCCATGATACCCATTACTTTTGCACGGTTTTCTGGTTTAGCACAATGAGCAATTGCGATTGCTGCAGCTGGTAGACCGAACATCTTGAACATGTAACCACCCGCTAGCTGACCGAAGCCATTACCAGCAGCACGAGATGCTTCATCAGCAACTAGGTAACAAGTTAGTACACCATTTTGAGCTTCACCGGCAGCGTTAACACAAGAACCTGCTTCGAAGAAGAACGGTACGTTCCATACGTGGTGTAGACCGAATGGGATTAGAGAACGCTCAACAACACCGTAGATACCGAATGCTAGCTGTGGGTTTTGGTGTGCAGCCCAATCAGAGAATGCAGAAATTGCACCGCCAATTGGTGGCCAGATAACAGAAAGGATAACACCTAGGATGATCGCAGCAAAACCAGTGATGATTGGCACTGCGCGCTTACCAGCGAAGAAGCCAAGGTACTCTGGAAGTTGGATTTTGAAGAAACGGTTGAATGCCCAAGCAGCCACACCACCGACAAGGATACCACCTAGTACACCTGTATCGATTTTCTCAACACCCATAACGCCCGCCATTACACCTAGCGTTGCCGTCATGATGCCGTAACCAACGATAGCTGCAAGACCTGCAACACCGTCGTTGTTAGTGAAGCCTAGCGCTACACCTACTGCAAATAGAAGTGCCATTTGGCCGAATACTGAACCACCAGCTTGTTCCATAAGATTAGAAACGATCTCTGGAATAAAGCTTAGATGGGCAGCACCCACACCTAATAAAATACCTGCAACTGGTAAAACTGATACTGGAAGCATCAGAGCCTTACCAACTTTTTGCAGGTTAGCAAAAAGGTTCTTAAACATGTTTATGCTCCTGATAAATTTATAAGTATTATTTGGGCACTAACGGCACACCCCCGTAGCCTAAAGGTTAGCACCCAATGAAAATGTAACCACAACTGCATTATATTTTCCGGCTCTAAATATATATTGATGACCCTCAAACTTTCCACACAGTTACGAAATTTAGTTTCAAAACAAGTCTTGGATCACACCCAAAAACAGCCGATGAAAAGGTTTGCATTGCACTTATATTACTGTTTTATAAAGAATTAATTATTTATATAATTAATTTTAAGGCGTAAATAAAATACGCCTCAATGTTATTTTTAGTAACAAAATTACATTTGTGATTTTTGAATGTTATTAAATCAACATTTTTAGTAAACATTAAACTCGTGAGCGTATCTGTTGTTTTTATCAACAAAAAAGGAGCCTAAGCTCCTTTTTTATGCTCTTATTATTTTTTCATCGCAAAAAAAGATTTCGGAAGTTTTCGGTGGTTTTTTGTGCCACTTCAGAAAGAGAGCACGATTTGAGTTGCGCAATATAAGAAGCGACTTCGACAACGTAAGCGGGTTGATTCTCTTTGCCACGATGAGGGACAGGAGCCAAGTAAGGAGAATCTGTCTCAATAAGAAGCTTCTCTAAAGGTAGAGTCTTCACCACTTCTTTTAACTCTGTAGCTTGACGGAAAGTAACAATCCCCGAGATAGAAATATAAAACCCCAGCTCCAGTGCAGCTTCAGCAAATGGAAGATCTTCTGTAAAACAATGGATAACACCACCACATTTCTCTGCCCCACCCTTACGCAAAATATCTAGAGTATCCGCACGTGCGTTTCTGGTATGGATAATTAAAGGTTTGTTGAGCTCCACTGCAAGATCAACGTGTTGCTCAAAGCGCTCTTTCTGTAACGCGGCCGTTTCGGGCTTGTAATGATAATCTAAACCCGTTTCGCCAATAGCGACGACTTTTGCATTCGACGCATGGTGGCGCAATACGTCCATCGAAAAGTCGCTTTCAACATCAAGTGGGTGCACACCGCACGAAGCATAAACATTGTCATAAGGCTCGATCATTTCCATCATTTTCGGGAAAGAATCCAGCGTTACTCCAACAGAAAGTAGCTCAGTTACGTTTGCTTGTTTAGCTTTGTTAATAACGTCTTCCACATTGATGTGGAGATCGTCGTAATTCAATTTGTCTAAATGACAATGAGAATCTACGAACATAATGCCTCTCGTGATTCAATTAACCAATTCATTGATAGTAGCTCAAGGTTCAGGCCAGGAAAGGCTTGCACCTGAGCTTTCAGGTTCATCAGCGCCTTCGCTGATGAGTACAAACCGTTATAGTTGTCCGGTTGAAACTTTGTCGCGCCCGGAAGCATTTGAGCTTCTGATACACCAAACTGCGCTTTCTGAGCATCTGTCAGTAAATACCATGCCCAGTCTAGTGATTGCTCTGAGTGTTTAGCGATTAAAGAAGCACACTCAGAAACGTCTGAAACAGGCGAAGACATTGCCTTAATAAAACTGCGTTCAAAAGCCAAGTAAGCTTCGAGCTCACCATTATTTAACGCATCCAATGTTTTTATTGGAGAGCCCATATTCAGTTTTAAGGCATAAGCAGGAACTTGCTTCGCCCCTTGTTCGTGCATCCATTGCATCGCTTGTTCCGCTGACGGAGGCGCAACAACCCAGTGTTGGCAACGGCTACGAATCGTTGGGAGCAGACGCTCCTGATTGTGGGTAACGAGCAAAAACAAGCACTTTGCCCCAGGCTCTTCTAGCGTCTTTAACAGCGCATTCGATGCCGACTCGTTCATAGAGTCCGCCGGTTCTATTACAAATAGGCGGTAACCATTAAGCTGAGATGATTCCTGAGCAAGACGGTTACAAGCGCGAATTTGGTCCACCGTTATCGCCTTTCCTTCTTTCTCTGGCTTGATCCAGTGTAAATCAGGGTGGTTTTGAGATTGATTTAGCTGGCAGCTATGACAAAAACCGCATGCTTCACTCGCGTAATTTTGGCAAAGAAGCGCTTGGCTAAAAAACTCGATAAGTTTTTCGATGCCTAAGCCCTGATCGCTTTGTAATAAAAGCGCACCTGGTATTCTGTCCGACTCTAACCCTACTTTGAGGTTATCCCATATTGGCTGTAGCCATGGATAATCATTTAACATGAGTCACCTAAATTTACATTTCACTTATTGACGAGCTAGCCACTCGTTTAGAGCGTCCCGAATATCACGCGACACGCCTTCAATCGTCTGTTCTGCGTTAATGATAACGATGGAAGGATCGGCATGAGCAATCTCCAAATAACGCTCACGTGTACGCTCGAAGAAACTAATATCCATCTTCTCTATACGATCTAACTCACCACGCCCACGCGCACGCTCAAGCCCAACACGAGGGTCAATGTCCATATAGAGAGTAAGAGCAGGTTTAAAATCACCAAGCGTTGTATCCCGGAGATTTTTCATTAACGATGCGTCAATCTGACGGCCACCACCTTGATAAGCTTGCGACGACATATCGTGTCGGTCACCAACCACCCACTGACCGTTTTCCAAAGCTGGTTTGATCACGTTCTCAACCAACTGAACACGTGCAGCGTACAGAAGAAGCAACTCCGTCATGTCCTTAAGTTCTTCGCCTTCGTGCTCTTCTTTCACCAGAGCGCGCATTTTTTCTGCTAGCGGTGTGCCTCCTGGCTCACGGGTATTTACGATATCCTCAATACCGGCCGCTTTTAGCGTATCTAAAACGGTTTTAATCGCAGTGCTTTTACCCGCGCCTTCTAGGCCTTCAACGACAATAAAGTTTGCTTTCATCATTTGTTCTTTCTTAGTTCTCTTAAATAGGCACGAACAGCACGGTTGTGCTCAGCAAGGGATTTCGAAAATACATGTCCGCCCTTTCCACTTGCTACAAAATATAAATAGTTGCTGCTTTCTGGATTCAAAGCCGCTTCAATGGAAGCTTCACCAGCCATCGCAATCGGTGTTGGTGGCAAACCATTGATGGTATAGGTGTTATATGGTGTCGGCGTACGCAAATCTTTCTTACGAATGTTGCCATCGTAGGCGTCACCCATACCATAAATAACTGTCGGATCAGTTTGTAACCGCATACGTTTGTTCAATCGGTTGATAAACACAGAAGCGACGCGCTCACGCTCAGAATCAATAGCCGTCTCTTTCTCGATGATAGACGCGAGAATCAAGGCTTCATATTTATCCTGTAATGGCAGCTTTTCTTGACGAGCTTCCCAGCTAGCGTCCAGTATTTTATTGAGTTTTCGATGCGCTCGTTTTAATAACTGGCTTTCACTCGCACCCGCTGTGTAATGGTAGGTTTCTGCTAAAAACAACCCTTCTAGCTTTTCTCTCTCAATTCCGAGCTTCGCAGCCATTTCTTTTTCTGAAAGATCGGTTAAATCATGCTTTAAATAAGGAGCACTTTTTAGTTGATCTACCCATTCAGAAAAGCGGCTGCCTTCAACAAAAGTGATCGCAAACTGGTATTCTTTTCCAGTATTCAGATGCTCCAATGTTTGCGAAAGTGACATACCAGGTTCAAGTTGGTAAGTACCCGCTCGCACTTGCAACAATTCTGGATACAAGTGAGGAATTAAACGGATGTACTCCGATGTTTCAATCACCTCATCTTCAACTAAGGCGCGCATGACATGATGAAAGCTTGTACCACTTTCTACAGTAAACAGCTGAGGTTGTTCCAATAGAATAGGCTTTTCAACGTATTGTTTAGCCTGTGAAATTATATAAAAAACAGCTGCTGCGCCTATCACTGCGATCAGCGCAACAAAAGCCAACAGTTTTTTAATCACGTAGTTAAATTCCCTTGCAGTCGTTGAGTCAATTTTCCTATCGGAAATATAGTCTTAGAGTTCGATGTCACTATGCTGCGAATAGGTGCGACACCTAATATTGAGTTACACATGAAAGCCTCGTCAGCACTCAGCAAATCTGGAAGTATAAAACGCCCCTCGATGACTTCAATATGACTTACTTTAAGTAACTCAAGCACCTTACGACGCATTACGCCCGTAACGCCTGATAAGGTCAGCTCCGGCGTAAATACTTTATTACCTTTAACCCAAAAAAGGTTGGCCATTGTAGTTTCAATGACATGGTTTTGCACATTTAACGTTATTGCATCTGCAAACTCTGTATTGTCGATTTCAGCCTTGGCGAGAATCTGCTCTAAACGGTTGTTGTGCTTATGTCCCGCAAGTAAAGGTTGAATCCCTAGACGAGTATTACAAACGCCCAAGTCCACACCTTGTTCTTGCCAAGATGAATAATGAGAAGGAAACACAAAATTGGAAATCGTCACGATAGGGCTTTCAATCCCATTAGGGCTATACCCTCGCCCGCCAATACCGCGGCTAACGTGAATCTTCACCCCCGCTCGTGCGTCAGATAAAACCGCTTTGCTTGCCCAATCATGCACAACTTTCCAGTCAGGTGAAGAGATCTTCAAAGCGTCAAGGCAAGCACTCATGCGCTCAGTATGTTCCTGCCAGTAAACCAACTCTCCATTTTGGGTCAGGATGGTGGTAAAGCCTCCATCACCGTATTGGAATGAGCGATCACCTAGCTCTACATGCGTTTGCGGAACTCCATTTACCCAAAACATTCACGTACCTTCAAATTAGCAGACAACAAATAAAACAAAACGGCTCAATGCTAAGCATCGAGCCGTTAGAATACAAGTTTCGCTTATCTAAATTAGGTTAGATAGTGTTACTCAGCGAACTTCTTGAAGATCAAAGAACCGTTTGTACCACCAAAGCCAAACGAGTTACAGATAGCGTACTCCATACCTTCAACTTTGCGCGCTGTATGCGGCACAAGGTCGATGTCTAGACCTTCTTCTGGATCATCAAGGTTAATGGTTGGCGGAACAATTTGGTCAACCAAAGACATAACCGTGATAATTGCTTCAACAGAGCCAGCAGCACCTAATAGGTGACCCGTCATCGACTTAGTTGAAGATACAAGAACTTGCTTCGCACCTTCTTCACCAAGAGCACGTTTCACGCCTTTGATTTCTGCAACATCACCAGCTGGAGTAGAAGTACCGTGAGCATTCACATAACCTACTTGAGTACCTGTGATGTTAGCGTCACGCATCGCCGCTTCCATCGCAAGTGCACCACCAGAGCCATCTTCGCTTGGAGATGTCATGTGGTAAGCATCACCAGACATACCAAAACCAACCAGTTCTGCGTAAATCTTCGCGCCACGTGCTTTCGCGTGTTCGTACTCTTCAAGCACCATCATGCCAGCACCATCACCTAGAACAAAACCATCACGGCCTTTATCCCATGGGCGAGACGCTTTTTGAGGCTCGTCATTACGAGTAGATAGCGCTTTAGCTGCACCGAAGCCAGCCATGCCAAGAGGCGTAGAAGCTTTTTCTGCACCACCAGCAACCATCGCATCTGCATCGCCGTAGGCAATCATACGTGCTGCATGGCCGATATTATGCAGGCCAGTAGTACATGCGGTAGAAATCGCGATATTTGGACCACGAAGACCACGCATGATAGATAGGTTACCTGCAACCATGTTTACAATGGTCGAAGGAACAAAAAATGGGCTAACTTTGCGAGGGCCTTTGTCTACTAATGCGGTATGGCCAGTTTCGATAAGGTCAAGACCTCCAATGCCTGAGCCGATAGCAACACCAACTCGAGCCGCATTTTCTTCGGTAATTTGTAAGCCAGAGTTATCAAGAGCTTGAATACCCGCTGCAATGCCGTACTGGATGAAAAGGTCCATCTTACGAGCATCTTTTTTAGACATGTACTCTGTGCAATCGAAATCTTTAACAAGACCTGCAAAACGAGTTGAGAAGTTCGTAGTATCAAAGTGCTCGATATTTACGATACCACTTTGACCTTCTAGCAGGGCTTTCCAAGATGATTCTACTGTGTTGCCTACCGGTGACAACATACCCATGCCAGTGACAACTACACGACGCTTGGACACGATATAATTCTCCGGGAATTGAATATTTCTATGAGAGGATAGAAGAAGTTAGAAAGAACACAGGCGGTCTAGGAGACCGCCTGGGAGAGCTAATTACTGAGCGCTGTTTACGTAGTCGATTGCAGCTTGAACAGTAGTGATCTTCTCAGCTTCTTCGTCAGGAATCTCAGTGTCGAATTCCTCTTCTAGAGCCATAACTAGTTCTACAGTGTCTAGAGAATCAGCACCTAGATCGTCAACGAAAGAAGCTTCGTTTTTAACTTCTGCTTCGTCTACACCTAGCTGTTCAACAATGATTTTCTTTACGCGTTCTTCGATGTTGCTCATTTTTCTTTTCCTTTACAGATTTCGCCTAATGCGATGATTCCGTAGTTTATTCGAACTATTGAAAGTTGCAAGGGGGTCCTTGCTGGTCAAACCACAAAATTAGCGAATTTAACCGAATTTCAATACATTTTTGACTTAAATCATGCACAAATCTTGCGCATAAGCATGACAAGTTCATGACAGTTAACTGCAACTATAGGCTATTTTTCACAATGTAAAATAGCTTATTTTGCATAAACTGTCGCATTAAACCATGTACATGCCACCATTTACATGCAAAGTTTCACCAGTAATGTACGCTGCTTCAGGAGAAGCAAGGAAAACTACTGCTGATGCAATTTCACGTGGGTCACCTAAACGACCTGCTGGCACGTTCGACAAAGTTGCCGCACGTTGGTCATCATTTAGCGCCTTAGTCATGTCAGTTTCGATGAAACCAGGAGCAACAGTGTTCACTGTTACACCACGAGACGCAACTTCACGAGCCATTGATTTAGTAAAACCAATCACGCCCGCTTTCGCTGCTGCGTAGTTAGTTTGACCAGCATTACCCATGGTACCAACAACAGAGCCTACGTTGATGATACGACCCGCACGTTTTTTCATCATACCGCGTAAAACCGCTTTAGACATGCGGTAGATAGGCGTTAGGTTGGTATCGATGATGTCGTTCCACTCATCATCTTTCATGCGCATCAATAGGTTGTCACGAGTAATACCAGCGTTATTCACCAGAATATCGATCACACCAAATTCTTCGTTGATCGTTTTTAATGTCGCTTCTATAGACTCGACATCAGTCACGTTAAGCGCTAAGCCTTTACCGTTATCACCAAGATACTCGCTGATAGCAGCCGCACCACTTTCAGAAGTAGCAGTACCGATAACCGTAGCACCTCGCTCGACAAGAAGTTCCGCGATCGCGCGGCCAATACCACGGCTTGCGCCGGTAACTAGCGCGATCTTACCTTCTAGATTCATCATGTTGTGTTTCCTTTTCTTATCGCAAATTTATCGCTTGATGGATTACTTCGCAGCGTCTAGCGATGCGATATCATTCACTGCTGCTGCAGTTAGCGTTTTCACGATACGTTTTGTTAGACCTGTTAAAACTTTACCAGGACCAAGCTCAAGAAGATTTTCTACGCCTTGTTCGTGCATCAGTTCAACTGTTTCAGTCCAACGAACTGGGCTATGTAGCTGACGAACAAGCGCATCTTTGATTTTTGCAGGATCTGTCTCAGCAACCACATCAACGTTGTTGATAACTGGCAGCTGTGGTGAGTTAAATTCGATAGACTCAAGAGCTACAGCAAGTTTTTCCGCTGCTGGCTTCATAAGTGCACAGTGTGAAGGTACTGAAACAGGAAGAGGAAGCGCACGCTTCGCACCAGCTTCTTTACATAGCGCACCAGCTCGCTCTACTGCGTCTTTGCTACCAGCGATAACGACTTGACCAGGCGAGTTAAAGTTTACTGGAGAGACCACTTCGCCTTGCGCTGCGTCTTTACACGCTTTTGCAATCGCATCATCAGCCAAACCGATAATCGCGTACATTGCGCCAGTACCAGCTGGTACTGCTTCTTGCATAAGTTGACCACGTAATTCAACCAGCTTGATGGCTTCTTTAAAGTCGATAACACCCGCACATACAAGTGCTGAGTACTCACCTAGGCTGTGACCGGCTAGGTTTGCTGGTTGCTCTAAGCCAAGTTCCTGCCATACACGCCAGATTGCAACAGATGAAGCTAGCAAAGCTGGTTGAGTACGGAAAGTCTCGTTTAAATCTTCTGCAGGTCCATTTTGAACAAGCGCCCATAGATCGTAACCTAGTGCGTCAGATGCTTCTGCAAATGTTTGTTTTACTACGTCATATTGTTCGCCTAGTTCTGCAAGCATACCTACAGCTTGAGAACCTTGACCTGGAAATACGATAGCAAACTTGCTCATGTTGTTTTCCTTTAAGCAAAGTAAAAAGAAATAAGATGCACCAAGTGCACCTTAAATTTTGAATTCTTGTGAAACTTAGAACTTCACAAGGGCCGAGCCCCAAGTGAATCCGCCGCCAAACGCTTCAAGAAGCAGAGTTTGACCGCGTTTAATACGACCATCACGTACCGCTTCATCTAGTGCTGTTGGCACCGTCGCAGCTGATGTGTTGCCGTGTTTATCAAGTGTAATCACGACTTGGTCTAGTGACATCGAAAGTTTCTTCGCTGTCGCTGAAATAATGCGGTAGTTCGCTTGGTGCGGCACTAGCCAGTCTAGTTCAGACTTATGCATGTTGTTGGCTTCAAGCGTGTCTTTTACTAGTTTCGATAGCTGAGTGACAGCGACTTTGAATACTTCGTTCCCAGCCATATGAAGCCATTTATCCGCATCTTGTCCCCGCACAGGTACAGGTAGGCTTAGAAGCTCTCCGAATTGACCATCCGAGTATATGTGGGTAGAGATAATGCCAGGCTCTTGGCTAGCGCCTACGACAACGGCTCCGGCACCATCACCAAATAGGATAATGGTTGAACGGTCTGTCGGATCACACGTTTTAGACAAAGCATCTGAACCAATCACAAGTACGTTTTTGCACATACCAGATTTGATATGTTGGTCTGCAACAGATAATGCGTACACAAAACCAGAACAAGCAGCGGCTAAGTCAAAAGCTGGACAACCTTTAATGCCAAGCTTTGCCTGCACCTGACACGCAGATGAAGGGAAAGTATGGCTACTGCTCGTTGTGGCTACGATAATCAGGTCGATATCGTTTTTATCAATACCCGCCATATCGATAGCGTTTTCAGCTGCGTAGAATGCCATGTCTGCTACAGTCTCGTTTTCTGCAGCAATTCGACGCTCTTTAATACCCGTGCGAGCAACGATCCACTCATCACTTGTATCTACCATTTTCTCTAGATCTGCGTTTGTACGCACCTGAGATGGCAGGTAGCTGCCAGTACCTAAAATTTTGCTATACATGAAGACTAATAATGCCTCTCGAGTAAAACCGCTTCCAAACGATCGCTAATACGGCTTGGTACTTGTCGTTTGACCTCGTGTACTGCCTCGCCAAGTGCATTGACAATCGCAGATACATCCGCACTTCCATGGCTTTTTATGACAATGCCGCGCAATCCTAGCAAACTTGCGCCGTTATACTGGTCGGGGTTCAGTGTTTTTAGTTCATTAAACAGCCTAGAAAACAACTTTCTAGCTATCCAACCCTTTATCGTTGATGCCATTATGCTGGTTTTAATTTTTTCGATAAAAAGTTGAGCTGTTCCCTCACTGGCTTTTAAGCATACGTTGCCGACAAATCCATCACAAACAATGACGTCAGCAACATCATGCAAAATTTGATTACCTTCAATATAACCGACAAAGTTAATCGCATCGGTCTGAGAAAGCATTTCTGCGCAACGTTTGACTAAATCGTTACCTTTAATCTCTTCTGCGCCAATATTGAGCACAGCAACGCGAGGAGGACGACCCAAGTGTTCTTCAGCTAATGCACTGCCCATTACAGCAAATTGGAACAAGCTATCAGCATCGCACGATACATTCGCCCCCAGATCTAGCATCCAAGTGCGCTTTCCGGTAATCGTCGGTAAAGCGGAAACTAAAGCAGGACGTTCAATGCCAGGAAGTAACTTAAGAATGAAACGCGATAGTGCCATTAATGCACCGGTGTTGCCACCACTAACACAAGCATCCGCTTTCTGCTCAGAAACCAAATCGATAGCCATACGCATAGAGCTATTTTGGCTATTACGTAACGCCAATGAAGGTTTTTCTGAGTTCGAGATAACTTTCTCGCTGTGAAGAATAGTCAAGCGGGAACTGGTCGAGGTACCGAGTTGAGATAATTGAGACGTGATCAGAGATTGATCACCAATAAGAATCACTTTTAGCTCTGGGAAATGAGACAGTGCCTGCACGGCGGCAGGCACTGTTACGCGTGGACCGAAATCCCCGCCCATTGCATCAAGTGCAACGGTAATACTTTGCAAAGGTTCAACCTTACTTGTTGATAACCTTTTGACCACGGTAGTAACCTTCAGCAGTTACGTTGTGGCGTAGGTGAGTTTCACCAGAAGTCGCGTCTACAGATAGAGCAGCTGTAGTTAGCGCATCGTGTGAACGACGCATACCGCGCTTAGAACGAGTTTTACGGTTTTTCTGTACGGCCATTGACCCTACTCCTATACTATTGGGTTAAAAACCTGAAGAAGAATCGGCTACCACACCTATTACTTTTTCAGACTTTTCAAAACGTCGAATGGATTCGGTTTTTCTTCCTCAATTTCTTCAGGAATCTCACCAAAAACCATGTTATTTGAATCAACGCTACAATCCGCTTCATCGTGCATCGCAATTTGAGGTAATGCTAAGATGAACTCGTCTTCAACAAGTTGTATGAGGTCTAATTCACCATATTCATTTAGATCTACCAAATCATAAATTTCTGGTGCTTCCTGTTCTGTTTTCTCACCGTAGTAAGGAGTAGAAAGGAATTCAACTTCGCACTCATGTGCGAATACCTCATTACAACGCTGACACTCTAAATCGACTTCGATGTTAGCTTTACCAGAGATAACAACGAGTCGCTGTTCATCCATCCCAAATGACAATGAGACTTCTGCGTCGCGTTTTACGCCTTCAGTTGTTTCCACTAAGCGCTTGAAAAGACTAGCTTGGATGATGCCATCGTAATCCAATCGTTTCTGTGCAGCTTTAGCTGGGTCAACCGTTCGCGGTATTTTTACCTTTTGCATAGGGCGCGAATATTATCTTCCAAATCAAAATTAGTCAAAGAAAAAGGCAAAAAAGTTGTACTTTTTTGCGCTTAACATACAGAGCATTAGCCAGAATCATTTTTGATCGATTATCCTATTGGAAATGCTCCCACGAATTGTAATTCAAAATGAAAAATTACCAACTGGTTTTAGCCTCAACTTCCCCTTTTCGTAAACAACTGCTTGAAAAGCTCTCACTACCATTCGTTTGTTTATCACCTGATTGCGATGAAACACCTTTTGACCAAGAAACGCCAACTGAACTTGTGCAGAGACTGGCCCAAGAGAAAGCAATATCTTGCCAGACGGATAAAGCAAGTTTAGTTATCGGCAGTGACCAAGTTTGTGTCATTAATGGTGAAATCGTTGGCAAGCCTTTAAATAGAGATAACGCGATAAATCAACTTTTGGCTCAAAGTGGAAAAGTCATCACTTTCTATACTGGTCTTGCGGTACATAACACCGTCACAAACCATACAGAAGTCGGCTTTGATTCTTTCGAGGTGCACTTTAGAGATTTAACGCTTGAACAAATCGAACGCTACGTCGACAGGGAAGAACCTTTTTACTGCGCAGGCAGCTTTAAAAGCGAAGGCATGGGAATTTGCTTGTTTACGAAATTAGTTGGTAAAGACCCGAACACACTTGTCGGACTACCATTGATTGATTTGATTGATATGTTGCATGCTCAAGGACTCGATGTCCTTTAACCCAAATACGATAAAAGGGAGCCTGTGGCTCCCTTTTGCATCCGCGAGGAAAACATGGTTACGCGTTTCTTAAACCCGCCAACACTTTTTCTAGTTTCGGTTCCATCGGTGCGTTGATTTCCATCCACTCATCATTTGATGGGTGTTGGAACTTGATGTTTGCCGCGTGTAGGAACAAACGATCTAAACCAACTTGACCTGTATAAGCATCAAAGCGGCGATCACCGTAGCGATCATCCCAAGCGATTGGGTGACCAGTGTATTGCGTATGAACTCGGATTTGGTGAGTTCGACCAGTAATCGGACTCGCCTGAATCAATGTAGCTTGTTCGAACTTTTCCAAAATCTTAAAACGCGTTTCTGACGGCTTACCATTAGGGTTAACACGAACAATACTGTTCACTTCGTTTTTGAGCAGTGGCGCGTTCACAACCTTACAACTGCTTTTCCATTGCCCCATGACAAGAGCTAAGTAAAACTTCTTTACTGTCTTTTCACGAAACTGGGCTTGCAAGTGACGAAGTGCAGAACGCTTCTTAGCAACCAGCAAAATCCCTGAAGTATCACGGTCAATACGATGCACAAGTTCAAGAAAGCGAGCTTGAGGACGCAGAGCCCTAAGCGCTTCAATCGCACCAAACTTTAAACCACTGCCACCATGCACAGCGGTGCCAGATGGTTTGTTTAGAATCAACATATGATCATCTTCGAAGATAATCATATTTTCCAACTCAGCGACTTTGTTAAGTTTCGTACTTGGTGCGACATCGTCATCTTTTTTCTCGACGGTAACCGGTGGAATACGAACGAGATCGCCTGCTTTTAACTTGTACTCTGCTTTTATACGCTTTTTATTTACGCGCACTTCGCCCTTACGCACAATTCTGTAAATCATGCTTTTAGGAATGTCTTTTAATTGGTTGCGCAAAAAATTATCAATGCGCTGACCCGCCATATCTTCGTCAATGTCGACGAACTGGACTTTTGTTCTTATTTCGTTCATGAGCCGTATTGTAAACTCAATTTCGTGCGACTTCACATTATTCTTGTCGTAAAAGAAACACTCGGTGGCACATACTGGTCTAAATTTCGCCAAGCTTTTGTTTAAATTATTAAAACTCTCAATCAAGTTCTCAATTTGTTTTCTGTCTTGAACAGTTTGCACATCTCAATTGCTTATGAAACAGCCAGTTATAAAATAGAAATTTTGAGTTTAGCGGCAAATTTTCTATCGTTTGCGTGAAAGCAGATTGCTGATAGCCACGCGCACTGCTATAGTTCACAGCTGCTAAGGAAGGTTTGGTTACATTTTATTCATTACCAATCATTTATCCTCAAGCAATGTGAGTAGATCGTTGAAGGTCGAGTGCAGCATTGGCGTGAGACACATCGAATTCAACACTCTTGCCACTCTACTCCTCGCATATTCACGTTGAGTACCTACCGCCCAAATAGCGGGTCACAAGTCTACGTTTCCAACAGAAACCACAAGAGGCTTGTGATGACTGAAGTGCCCGAGAGCATCCCCTTCCAGCCGGGAGGCTGCAAAATACAAGCCATGGGATCAGGCACCGTGAAAGAGCGAAAAAACAGTGGCAAGTCGACAAGAAAGATATAAAAGAAAAGACAACGAGAATTTTCAATGAAAAGAATGTTAATTAACGCAACTCAAAAAGAAGAGTTGCGTGTCGCTCTGGTTGATGGCCAGCGACTTTTCGATCTTGATATCGAGAGTCCAGGTCATGAATCTAAAAAAGCGAATATCTACAAAGGACGTATCACACGTATCGAACCAAGCTTAGAAGCCGCATTTGTTGATTACGGCGCCGAGCGTCACGGTTTCCTCCCTCTCAAAGAAATTGCCCGCGAATATTTCCCTGAAGGTTACACCTACCAAGGTCGTCCAAGCATCAAAGAAGTGCTAACGGAAGGCCAAGAAGTTATCGTTCAAGTGGAAAAAGAAGAACGTGGAAGCAAGGGCGCAGCTCTTACTACTTTCATTTCTCTTGCTGGTAGTTACCTTGTTCTGATGCCTAACAACCCTCGTGCTGGCGGTATTTCTCGTCGAATCGAAGGTGACGAGCGTACTCAACTAAAAGCCGCATTAAGTACTTTGGAACTGCCTCAGGGCATGGGCCTAATCGTACGTACTGCTGGCGTTGGCAAGAGTGCTGAAGAGCTTGAGTGGGATTTGAATGTACTACTTAACCACTGGGGTGCAATCAAAGGTGCAGCGGACTCTAACCCTGCTCCATTCTTAATCCACCAAGAAAGTAACGTTATCGTTCGTGCAATCCGTGACTATTTGCGTCGTGATATTGGCGAAATCTTAATTGATAGCAACACCATCTACGAACGTGCAAAAGAGCACATTCAATTGGTGCGCCCTGATTTCCTTAACCGCGTTAAGAAATATGAAGGCGAAGTTCCACTATTCAGCCACTACCAAATCGAAAGCCAAATTGAATCGGCTTTCCAACGTGAAGTGCGTCTGCCATCTGGTGGTTCTATTGTTATTGACCCGACTGAAGCACTAACGTCTATCGATATCAACTCTGCTCGTGCAACCAAGGGCGGCGATATTGAAGAAACAGCTCTAAACACGAACCTAGAAGCAGCCGACGAAATTGCTCGCCAATTGCGTCTACGTGACTTAGGTGGCTTAGTGGTTATCGACTTTATCGATATGACCCCAGTTCGTCACCAACGAGAAGTAGAAAACCGTCTACGTGAAGCCGTTCGCCTTGACCGCGCTCGTGTACAAATCGGTCGTATTTCTCGCTTTGGTTTGTTGGAGATGTCACGCCAGCGCTTGAGCCCTTCTCTTGCAGAAGCAAGCCATCACATCTGTCCTCGCTGTAGCGGAACTGGTGTCGTTCGCGACAACGAATCTCTAGCACTTTCTGTACTTCGTTTAATTGAAGAGGAAGCGCTAAAAGACAACACAGCACAAGTACTTGCAGTCGTACCTGTGCCAATCGCCTCTTACTTATTGAACGAAAAACGTCGTTCAGTAAACCATATCGAACGCATTCAAGAAGTGAAAATTACGGTTGTTCCTAACTCTGATATGGAAACACCGCACTTTGAAGTTATCCGTGTTCGTGAAGGCGAAGAGTTCGATCTGATTTCTTACTTACTTCCTAAGAAACTGGAAGCAATGAAAGAAGCAGAAGGTAAAGAGCCAGCGGAAGTTGACGTAAAACCAAAACGAATTGAAGAGCCAGTTCTTAAAGGCTTTGCGGCTCCGTCTCAAACCGCACCTGCACCAGCAGCTAAACCAGCTCCTGAGGCGAAGAAGAAAGAACAAAACGTTGAACAAGAAGAGAAACCTGGATTGTTCAGCCGTCTGTTTAAAGCACTTGGTAGCTTCCTATTCGGTGGTTCTGAAGAAACAAAAGAAGAACAGAAACCTCAGGAAGAGAAAAAACCAAATCGCGATAATCGACGTAACAAACGTGATCGTAACGATCGTCGTCGCAATAGCAACCAGCGCGATAATCGTGATAATCGCGATAACCGACGTCGTCGTAAGCCTCGTGATGAGCAGGCTAATGAGCAAAACGAAGCTCAACAACAAACAAATAAACCGCAAAACCGTAACCAAAAGCGTAAACCTAAAGCTCAACAGGCAGATAAAGCCCAAGAGCAGAAAGCAAACGCAAAAGTAGCGGAAAAAGGTCTGCAGCTAGCAGCGGAAGCTCGTACTGAAACAAAACCAGAAGAGAGCAAACCGAAGCAGCAAAATGCGAAAGCAGAAAAAGTGAAAGAGCGCCGCCAACGTCGCAAATTGAACAAGTCTGTACGCGTTAAGGACCAAGAAGCTATTGAGAAGAAAGCCGAAGAAACAGCGGTTAAGACTCAAGAAACGGTTGAAGCTAAAGTTGAAAAACCAACAGAAGCAGCGGTAGAGGCACAGCAAGACAACAAGCAAGCAGAGTCTAAGCAACGTCGTAATCGTCGTTCGCCACGTCACCTGCGTGCAAGCGGCCAGCGTCGTCGCCGTGGCCGTGATCGCCGCCCTAACCCGTTCCGCCTACGTAAGGGAGGTGTCGCTTCTCCTGAAATGGCTATGGGTAAAGTAATGCCACGTTACATTCCGAAACCAGCACCTAAGAAGGAAGAGCGAGTTAAGGAAGAAGCTGTAGCAGCAGTACCTACAATCCAAGGTGGCTTTGCGTGTCCAGAAATGGCAATGGGTAAAGTGATTATTCGTCGCGAGCAACCTGTCGTAACAGATGCGCCAGTTGTTGAACACAAGGTTCAAGAAACCGTTGAAGCGAAAGTGGAAGCTCCAGTAGTAGAAGCACCTGTTGTTGAAACAGTAATCGCAGAAAAAGCTGAATCGGCAGTAGTAGAAACAGCATCGGTAGAGCCTATCGTTGAAACTCCTGTAACTGAACATGCTGAACCGGTTGATGTCATTGTAGAAACGGCACCTGCTGAAGAGCCTATCGTTGAAGCAGCAAAAGAGATTGCAGCCGAAGCGCCAGTAGATAAACCAGAGCCTAAAGTCGAAGCCATTAAAGTTGCGGCTAAGCTAAACGCTAGCGCACCGATGACGAAAGCACCTGGCCCTCAAGAGCTACGCGAAATCACGGTTGCAGCAGCGCCGTTCAAAACCGAACGTTACCAAGCTAAAGGTGCAGGTAGCCAAGTGGCTAAAAACCGTGCATCGGCAGAGATGACAAAGCCTAACTTTAACTAGGCTAAATCATTACGTTCAACTGCTTAACGGCATAAATAAATTAAAGGCTACCATCTGGTAGCCTTTTTTATCTTCATATTTGCCCAATAAATTGTTCATATAAATACCAATTCGTGATCACATTTGTACGCCATTATTCGCATCATTCTTGAACTTAATCACACTTTTCGGTAGCATGCGCCGACTCAAGTTTTCGACACCATTCTGATGCTGCTCTTTTAATACTACGGTTTACACTGCAATGTTTGATTAAAAATCAACCTTCCAGTGGCTTGTGCAAATACGAATATGTGTCGGGTTTAACTCATTGCAAAGAGAACTTAAAAACAAACATGTTCGAATTTCCCCAATTTTCTAAGCACTCCGTAAAAAATGATGTGCTATCAGGCTTAACCGTTGCGCTAGCATTGGTTCCTGAAGCTGTCGCATTTGCGTTCGTCGCAGGCGTAGATCCGATGGTCGGTCTTTACGCTGCATTCATCGTTGGTCTTATTACTTCCATTTTCGGTGGTCGTCCTGGCATGATTTCTGGTGCAACAGGTGCCATGGCAGTCGTAATGGTTTCGCTTGTCGCGACTCACGGTGTCCAGTACCTATTCGCAGCCATCATGCTCGCTGGTATACTTCAAATTGCCGCTGGTATGTTTAAATTGGGTAAGTTCATCCGTATCGTGCCTCACCCTGTGATGATTGGTTTTGTGAACGGTCTGGCTATTGTTATCTTCCTAGCTCAGTTGGGTCAGTTTAAAGCGCCAGATATCAACGGCATGCTTACTTGGCTACCACAAGACCAAATGCTACTAATGCTTGGTTTGGTTGCGCTAACTATGGCAATCATTCACTTTCTACCAAAAATCACAACGGCTGTACCCTCTTCACTTGTTGCAATCGTAACGGTGACTGCTTTAGTGGTTGGTTTGGATCTGGAAACTCGTACTGTTGTTGACTTCCTGCGTACAATGTCTGGTGATGAAGCGGCAACACTCGCAGGTTCACTGCCGACCTTCTCTATTCCGGCGGTGCCATTTACGCTAGAAACTCTACAAATCATTCTTCCATACGCGATCATTCTAGCGGCCATTGGTCTAATTGAATCTCTACTAACACTGACAGTTTTAGATGAGATGACGAATACTCGTGGTCAATCTAACCGCGAATGTATCGGTCAAGGTATGGCAAACATGACGTGTTCTGTGTTTGGCGCAATGGGTGGTTGTGCGATGATTGGTCAGTCGATGATCAACGTAAACTCAGGTGGTCGCGGCCGTCTATCTGGTATCGTTGCGGCTATCGCTCTATTGATGTTTATCTTATTCGCTTCTTCGCTAATTGAAATGATCCCACTCGCTGCTCTGGTTGGTGTGATGTTCATGGTTGTCATTGGTACATTCGAATGGGCAACATTTAAGCTAGCACGCCGCGTACCGAAGCAAGACTTCTTCGTTATTGTTCTTGTGACCGTTGTTACTGTTCTTACTGACCTTGCTGTTGCCGTAGCGGTTGGTGTTATCGTTTCTGCATTAATGTTTGCATGGCAACACGCTAAGCACATCTATGCCGACACGTGCTTAAACGAGGAAGGTTCAAAAGAGTACAAGATTCACGGCCCTATTTTCTTTGGCTCTGCGGCTAACTTCCTGGAGTTGTTTAACGCGCCTGAAGATCCAAAAGATGTGATTGTCGATTTTGCAGACTCTCGCGTGACAGATCACTCTGCAATTGAAGCCATTGAAACACTGGCTGAGCGTTACAATGCTCAAGGTAAAACGCTACACCTTCGTCACCTAAGCCCAGATTGTCGTAAACTTTTGGACAAAGCTGGCAGCTTGGTTGAAATTAACGTGAAGGAAGACCCAAGCTACAAAGTCGCAACCGACATACTAGCGGGTTAACACGAATAAAAAGGGATGAGCTGAGCTCATCCCTTTTTCTATTGTCTTCAAGCACGGCGATTATAGCTTCTTCAAAATTGCGTCTGATGCCTCTTCGATTAAATCAAGCACCAGTTCAAAGCCATCTTCCCCACCATAATATGGGTCCGGGACTTCGTCGTAAACTGACTCAGAATGACTTAAAAATAACGATACTTTGTGTCGATACTTCAACGGACAAATATCCAATAAATCGGCCAAATTTGCTTTATCTGCGGCTAATATAAGGTCAAACTTTTCAAAGTCATCAATGGTGACTTGGCGCGCTTGCATTCCTTTAAAAGAATAGCCTCGCTGCTTTCCTGCTGCCATCGCTCTTGAATCCGGTCGGTTTCCTGCGTGGTAGCCAATTGTACCTGCCGACTCAACCTCTACTTCAACGCCTAGCTTTTGAGCTTTCACTCTTAACACTGCCTCTCCAGTTGGTGACCGACAAATGTTTCCCATACAAACAACAAGTATTTTCTTCATTTTATTCCCTGAATTATCGGTGGTTTTTCTTCACGATATGTTGGTCTATCATAGCGAGATAAATCAATGAACCCAAATTAGCTTGGGCACAGCACGAAAAGGAATTGAGGAAGTATTATGTCTATCGAAGAAAATAAAGAAGCACGCCATAAAGCTCGCCAACAAAAAGTCAAAGAACAGGTAGACGCAAAAATCGCTGCTGCTCAAGAGGAAAAAGGTCTGCTACTGATCATTACCGGAAATGGTAAAGGTAAATCGACATCAGGATTCGGTACGATCGCACGCGCAGTGGGTCATGGTTTGAATTGTGCTGTCGCGCAGTTTATTAAAGGTACTTGGGACAACGGTGAGCGCAACCTACTTGAGAAACTCGGCGTTGAATTCCAAGTAATGGCGACCGGCTTTACATGGGAAACTCAAAACAAAGCCGCTGATACCGAAGCAGCGCAAGGCGTATGGCAAGAATGTAAACGCATGCTGCAAGACGACTCTATCGATGTCATCTTGTTTGACGAGCTAACTTATATGGTGAGCTACGGCTACATCGACTTAGACGAAGTGGTCGAAGCGCTGAGCAACCGACCTAAAATGCAGTCGGTTATTATTACTGGGCGTGGCGCACATCGAACCCTGATTGAAATGGCCGATACCGTTTCTGAAGTGAAAAATGTAAAGCACGCATTTGAATCTGGCGTAAAAGCCCTCAAAGGCGTCGATTGGTAACACTCGCAGAGTAATTTAAAAAGGGTTGGCAAAATGCCAACCCTTTTGGTTTTCACGCACGGTTAGTTGAAAAGATTCTTCAATAAACCATCGACCGCATCTTTGGTTTTCTCGTCTTTGATTTTGTCCGTTAGCTTCTCTACGCCACGATCGATTTCTTTTTGAGCTTTCTGCTTCAGAACATCATCGAATACGAGCTTGAATTTAGGTTCTGCCCACTTACCAGACACATTGATTGGAATCGTGATGTCTTTCAGCTCATCTATATCTTTACCGCCCTGGCCTTCTAGGCTGCCTACAACTGACGTGCTGATAGTAAAGTCGACTGTTTCATTGATGTAGTTTGCGGTACCTTTACCACGAACACGTAACAATGGAGACTGAGCTTGCATATTATCCGTTGATACTACACCTTTGTTGAGTTTCAATGTCGCCGTCATCGCACTGAAGTCTGTTTTCTTAGCTTCATTGGTGCCTTCAACTTTTTGCCCTTTAAATTTCGCATAGTTTTCACGAATCAACTGAGCAACGTTGATGCCATTCACCGCACCGTCAGCAAAATTGATAACAACCGTACCAGATAGATTCTTCTTGATACCGGTAGGCGTTAGACTCTTACCTGTAACATTCACATCAATGTTACCTGTCCCTTCAAGTTTGTCGTTTTCAGCAACGTCTATAAGTAGCGGTTGAACTTTCACGCCTTTGATTGACTTTTTAACACTGTAAGTCGCTGGTGATTGGCGTGCATCTAACTTCGCTGTCGCTGAGATTGAGCCTTGGTACAACTTCGAACTAAAAGATGTAAGCTCAAACACGCCACGATTTACAGTGAAGCTCGTTTTTACCGCTTCCATCTTCGCATTTGCCGCTTTGAATTTGTCGATGGTAATGTCACCCTTTACATCTAACGTTTTCAACGCAGACAAATCAGGCTCAACCTCAGGTCCGGCAGGAGCACTCTCGCCACCAGAAGCAGGCTTATTACCTTCGGCAGCTTGCTTATCTAACCCTAAAAACTCATCAAGATCGATATTGGGGCTATGGAGAGCAAAGCGTACTTTAGGAACATCACCGAGTGTCACATCTGCCTTACCATCTAGGGCGATAGCATTCGCTGTTAACTTCTCTAGAACAAAACTCAGATGGTTTTTCGTTAGGTCGAAAGACAGATCAGACACCATGTCGACTTTCATCGGGGACTGAGGTAAAGCGTCACCCTCAAAAGTCGATTTAAGAGTTAACTTATCCAACTGTACTTTGCTGATAGCCTTGTCCACGCTAAGTTGACCAGCACCCTGCATATCTAACTTCATACCACCAGCGACACCCTTAATGGCATAAGTCAGGTTATTTACTTTATCGAATTCAAACGTGTCTAAACCGATCGTTGCCGATTCAATTTTATTGGCAGGGTCAGAGTATGTCGCATCAAAGTTGATGTTCTTTAGCGCGTAGTTTGCCAAACCTTTTTCTAGCTTAAAGTCTGCCTGACCTTTCGCGGTGAACTTTTGGTCGTTCATTTCGCCCTTCACGCCAAAATCAGCCGTTGTCCAGTTGTCAAAAGCGAATTCGGAAAGGTTTAATGAAATATCATAAAGTTTGGTGTAACTACCGGCTTGCTTATCCTGCATTCCTAATGAACCGTTAGAAACCGTAACGCCAGCAAGATTAATACTCCAATCAGAACCAGAAGTTTGCGTTTCACCATTTTGCGTAGGCGCAGCATTGCTCTCTTGTTCTGCTTGTTGTGTTTGGGCTTTCGTCAATGCATCAATATTCTTGCTGCCATCTTTCTTGGTTTCAATGTAGAACTCAGCACCATCAAGCGTGACGTTTCCAATTTCAAGCTGTTGACTAAAAAGTGGCATAACAGAGATGTCTACACCAACGGTATCAACTTTGAATAAATTGGGTTTACTAAAGCCTTGTGGGTTTCGCAATTCTGTATGTCCCAACTCAAAGCCAATCGATGGGAAAAATTGCCAACTGATATCCCCTTCAATCACCAACTCTAATCCCGTTTGCTTTTGCGCTTGCTCAACAATAAGGGGTTTAAACTGATTCGGATTGACGAAGATGGTTAACGCTAAAATTGCGACCAAAATGACCACAATCGGTATTGCTAGAATTAAGAGCAGTTTCTTCATTTGTTTTTCCTTGCTCGAGTGTTTTTACAATTATAAGCGCAGACTCCATTTACCGCTGACAGTTCCACAAAAGCGTGAAAAGTGTCTGGTTTTAACCTGCAACTGACTAATTTAAAAACAAAAAAAGAAGTGGCACTTAAGGTGCCACTTCTTCTCTTAAAAATAAAGCGATATAGCCGTCTATAGGCTTAAGCTTTCAAAAGTCTTGCAATGTGAGCTTTTAATACATCAATTGCGATACGGTTTTTACCACCGCGAGGAACAATAATGTCCGCATATTGCTTAGAAGGTTCGATAAACTGCATGAACATCGGACGTACTGTTTGTTGGTATTGCTTAAGAACAGACTCCATAGTTCGGCCTCGTTCTTCCACATCACGCTTAACACGGCGAAGCAAGCAAATATCTAACGGTGTGTCCATAAATACTGTCGCATGCATCAAATCACGAAGACGAGGGTCTGTAAGAAGAAGGATACCTTCTAGAATGATCACCTTTTTAGGTGTCATTGTGGTGGTGTTAATTGTTCTTGTGTGCTCAGTGTAGCTGTACTCAGGCACTTCTACTGCTTCACCACGTACCAATTTTTCTAGGTGCTCACACAGTAGGTCGTGGTCCAACGCACTCGGGTGATCGTAGTTCGTCTTTACTCGCTCTTCCATGCTTAAGTGGCTTTGGTCGTTGTAGTAGCAATCTTCCGTGATGACACCGATTTGATGATCGCCTACTTTCGCGCGAAGCTCATTATAAATAGTGCTCGCGATCAGACTTTTTCCAGAAGCAGAAGCGCCAGCAATACCTACGATGACGCATTGATTATTATCAGACATTAGTTTGCACCCGATGATGATTTCTAGTCACATAAAAAGATAAACTGCCTGATTATAGGGAGTTCACCCCATAGTTACTAGTTGGAATTAGGGTTTAGTCATAAGTTTCTGCCTGCTCAGAGGATTAACCTCCGAGCAAACGTTAAAATGTGCAATTATCAACCAACAGGCATAGTAAACTTAGTTCACCATTGTAAAGCTAATCGCATCTGGTTTTGCTTTGCCTTGCCAAAACATCGTGCTACATACGCGATCGGCAAGTTGCGTATAATACCCTGCATGCTCACTTTCTGGGCGTCTTGCTACCGTTGGCACGCCAGCGTCAATATCTTCTCGCATAGAGATATGAAGCGGAATTTGTCCTAACAATGCTAAGCCAAATTCTTGCGACATTTTTTCAGCTCCGCCCATACCAAAAATATGCTCTTTCGCGCCACATTGACTACAAATGTGATAACTCATGTTTTCCACAACACCAATAACCGGGACATGGACTTTGTTAAACATTGCCGCTCCCTTCCTTGCATCGGCAAGGGCTAAATCTTGCGGTGTTGTGACTAGCACGCTACCTGTTACCGGAATTTGTTGTGACAGAGTCAATTGAATATCCCCCGTACCTGGCGGCATATCAATCACCAAATAATCCAAATCTGGCCAATCTGTTTCAGTTAATAACTGCGACAACGCTTTTGAAGCCATTGGACCGCGCCATATCGCCGCTTCTGATTTATCCACCAAATAACCGATAGAATGAGTATAGATGCCGTGAGCAAAAATGGGTTCCATCCACTTGCCATCACGAACTTCTGGTTTAGCATCTTCTTGCCCCAACATCATAGGTACAGACGGACCATAGATATCTGCATCCAACAATCCCACTTTCGCCCCAGATTGAGCAATCGCCAACGCTAAGTTAACTGCGGTAGTAGATTTACCAACGCCACCTTTCGCAGAACTGACGGCAACGATGTTCTTAACACCCTTAACCGAGTTAGCCACTTGAGTTTCTAAAGCTTTAACTCCAAGGCGAATATTAAATGGGAATTCAGCCACTTTACCCGAGGCTTGCTGCTGTTTAATCCAGTCATGCAGTACGGTTTGAAGCTCATTACTTGCGAATGGCAACGTTATATCAATAGAACCCTGTGTCGTAATCGAAATTGCGCCATGAATATCTGCCCAGTTTTCCACCAACTGTGGATGTTGGAATTGGTTAAACCAGTGACAAAAATCTTGTTTTGAAGTGAACTGATGCATAAGCCCTCCTTTTAGATGTCATGCTACCACCGTCCAGGCTCAACCAGAACCCCAAAAAAACTAAGGCATTCCGCAGTTTGACACCTTGGAGTTAGTCAGTTCATGGGGTAGTATTATCCATCAAAATTTATTTATACCTATCAAGAAAAGCGAATATTAAGTATGGCAAACGATCCAAAAAACTTTCCGTCAAGGAAAATGCTGGTAACTTGTGCCCTTCCGTACGCTAACGGTTCGATCCACCTTGGTCATATGCTTGAGCATATCCAAGCGGACATTTGGGTTCGTTACCAACGCCTACGCGGCAACACTGTAAACTTCATCTGTGCTGACGATGCTCACGGCACGCCAATCATGCTTAAAGCGCAACAGATGGGTATTACTCCTGAAGAAATGATTGCCGCAGTTAGCGAAGAGCACCAAAAAGACTTCGCTGGATTTGATATCAGCTTTGATAACTACCACAGCACACACTCAGATGAGAACCGTGAGCTAGCGTCACACATTTATCTTGAGTTGAAGAAAAATGGCTTTATCTCTAGCCGCACTATCTCTCAGCTGTTCGATCCAGAAAAAGAGATGTTCTTACCGGACCGTTTCGTAAAAGGTACCTGTCCAAAATGTAAGTCTGAAGACCAGTACGGTGACAACTGTGACAACTGTGGTGAGACTTACAGCCCAACAGAACTGATCAATCCTAAATCTGCGGTTTCTGGTGCGACGCCAGTAATGAAAGATTCAGAGCACTTCTTCTTCGACCTACCTCAGTTTGAAAGCATGCTAAAAGAGTGGACTCGCTCTGGCTCGCTACAAGCTGAAACAGCGAACAAAATGCAAGAATGGTTCGAATCTGGTTTGCAGCAATGGGATATCTCACGTGACGCACCATACTTTGGCTTCGAGATCCCTGGTGAGAAAAACAAATTCTTCTACGTGTGGCTAGACGCGCCTATCGGCTACATGGGCTCTTTCAAAAATCTATGTGACAAGCGCGACGATCTAGATTTCGACGAGTATTGGAAAAAAGACAGCTCAGCAGAGCTGTACCACTTCATCGGTAAAGACATCGTTTACTTCCACAGCCTATTTTGGCCAGCAATGCTAGAAGGTTCTGGCTTCCGCAAGCCTAACAACGTATTCGTACACGGTTACGTAACCGTAAACGGCGCGAAAATGTCGAAGTCTAAAGGTACGTTCGTAAAAGCAAGCACTTACCTAGAGCACCTAGACCCTGAGTGTCTACGTTACTACTACGCTGCGAAGCTAAACAGCCGTATCGATGATCTAGATCTTAACCTTGAAGACTTCACTCAGCGCGTAAACGCTGACGTTGTTAACAAGATCGTTAACCTGGCATCTCGTAACGCAGGTTTCATCGCGAAACGTTTTGAAGGCAAACTGTCTGACAACTTTGCAGAGCCTGAACTTTACAACGAATTTGTTGCTGCTGCTGACCGTATCGCTGAGCTTTACGAAACGCGTGAGTTTGGTCGTGCAATCCGTGAAATCACGGCATTGGCAGACAAAGCTAACCAATACGTTGATGAAAAAGCACCGTGGGTTGTAGCAAAAGAAGAAGGCAAAGATCAGGAACTACAAGACATCTGT
The DNA here is from genome assembly GCF_000742455.1 of Vibrio sp. OY15. Taxonomy (NCBI): domain Bacteria; kingdom Pseudomonadati; phylum Pseudomonadota; class Gammaproteobacteria; order Vibrionales; family Vibrionaceae; genus Vibrio; species Vibrio sp. OY15. The sequence goes on from NZ_JPIL01000004.1 coordinate 227,210, forward strand.
TCTGTCGGTATCAACCTGTTCCGCGTACTGATGACTTACCTGAAACCAGTAATGCCATCGCTAGCTGCGCGTACTGAAGCGTTTCTAAACCAAGAGCTAACTTGGGAAAACATCGCTGCTCCACTAACAGGCCACGAGATCACTAAGTTCAAAGCACTGTTCAACCGTATCGATCCGAAGAATGTTGAAGCGATGATCGAAGCATCTAAAGAAGATGCGGCGGCAGAAATGGCGGCGAAAGAGAAAGCAGAAGCGGAAAAGAACAAGGCTAGCGAAACTGAGCTAGACAAAGAGCCAATCGCTGAAGAGATTGAGTTCGATGCTTTTGCTGCAGTAGATATGCGTATCGCTCGTATCATCTCTTGTGAAGAAGTACCAAAAGCCAACAAACTGCTTAAGTTCCAATTGGACATCGGTGGTGAAACTCGTCAGGTATTCTCTGGCATCAAGTCAGCTTACAAACCTGAAGAGCTAGAAGGCAAACTAACGGTAATGGTTGCAAACCTAAAACCTCGTAAGATGAAGTTTGGTATGTCTGAAGGTATGATCCTAGCGGCAGGCCCTGGTGGTAGTGACCTGTGGATCCTTGAGCCACACGAAGGCGCTCAACCTGGTATGCGCGTAATGTAAGTATCTTTATTGAAAAGGCTTAACTAAATCAGTTAAGCCTTTTCTCGCAGTTAAGCTTATCGATTAAGCTTGATTGTACTACAAAGAGAATTCTTCTGGACCCCAAGTAATAATCGCGCCACATGCAAGGAAAAGTACAAAGCTGATCGTGACTACAAAAGCGAGAACTCGATCAAATGTCGTTGCGTATTTTAGTATTAACTGATCATCTACAAGTGATACTTTCGCAGGTTTACCTCGCATCAACACTGAGGCGTACATGGGAAATCTAAAACCCCACCCATTTCTGTCCCAGCCAATTGGATCATGACCATCCTGCAATATTTTTGTCTCAATCCGCTTTGCTGATACACGAATAAAAACCAATGTGCTCAGTAACCATGTCCAACCAACAATCATCAGTATAAGATCGAAACAAAACACAACTACTCCTTTAAAACCAATTTACTTTAGAGCTAGTTTCATAGGTTTTTTCTGCTAAACCTTGCCCAAACCAATCACCCATTTTTGCAGCCGCATAACCAGCCCCTAAACCAACACCTATTAATACTACTACTCCAAATGGGCCAGCAGCCAAAGCGACTCCCATTCCAGATACAATCACTTTGGATGTAGTCCAAACGCCAGCAGCGTTGCTCGCACCAAACCCTGCAACTTCCATTGCTGCTCTTTTTTGCCAATTTTCTCCGTTATTCTTGGCATTTCGAACATTGTTAAAGCGAACACCAGCATCAATCATGATGATCTTTTTACCCACAATACTAGAGCTTTGTTCAAGAAATCGAATTGAGCGGATGTTAGCTATAGATGTTAAATGTAACTTAGTTATATCCCTGCCACTTCGCGCGATATTGACAGCCCTATTCGGGTTGCTCCAAATGTTTCCACGGCTACTTTTAACTCGTCCTGCATAATGGGCAAGCTCTTTTGTAAATTTGGCATTCAAAGAACTGTGAGCTTCTTTAACTCTATATCCAAGCTTCACAAGCTCCTTTTTCTGCGCACCACTTCGTGAGGCTGTACGTACATCTAGTAAGGCGTTTTGATATTTGAGCGAAGCTTTCCCGAAATTACTCAATCTGACTTGCTTTTCATTAACAGCAGTAGCGGCAGCACCTACTGCAGTATACTCATCGATTCCCCCCTCCCCATAGTATGATTAGTAGCATCTAAAAAGGCTTAATCTCTTTTTCATAGAGGAGGGCTACCGCTTGTTAGTTTTCATCGCCAAACTCACGTGTTAGATTGGCTACATTTCTTTTGGTTTCTTGTGACCAACTTTTTACAGTATCAAGAGCACAAGCTATATCAGGTCTCTCGCTACGCAACTTAGCTATGTTGTTCACAGAGCCTTCGTTCAGTATGAAAGGAGTACCTGCGGGAATAAAACTACCAAATATATGTGGGTTGTCCTTACGAAACTGAAGGTACCTATCCTCATCATTTGTATCGATAGGGAGCGTTATCTTTGAGTGAGTACTGAAGCATAGGTCGAATTTATTAGACAAATTAATTACCTCGAACAATCAACAAAATAGACAACTTATATCATATGAAGTGTTCGAGTATTTTAATTTCTAAACATTGTGACTTGAATCAGACTACAAAAAGTAATCAATATGTAACTCACAAAGAATAACGCGTACACCAAGCATCGACACCGAATAATCAACCATATTCACAAATTTGGTGAATCCATGCACCAACAACGACCATTCAAAAAGAACATTCAATATAACCAATTGTTTAAATTGAGTTTTTGTTTGGCATCAAAACTGCAATCTTCCTTGTTAGGTCCAAACACTAACAAGGAGTTGGTTATGTTTGTTTTGATTTCCACACTATTGTCCATCGCTATTTTAGCCGGAATATATCACTTATCTTCTAAACGAGAGCAGCAACATGCGCGCAAATATCAGCTGTTAACATTGTTGCGAGATGTTGTTCACCTTCTGAGACACCACCGAGCTGCTACTCACTACTCGCTTCAATTCCAACAAAACGATCAACAAAAATTGGACGCTCTTCATGATGCTCTGACTAACAAGCTGCATCTTTTAGTCGAAACATCACGGTTTGAAAACAAACCCATGTATCGCGTATTACAGATTAAAGTAGGGAAACTACTTGAACAATGGAATGACCATAGTGTTGCAAGAAACCAGATGGAGCATGGTAAGTTAATTCGTCATTGCTTGTTTTTGATGGATGAAGTAACCATCGCATGGCTAGCGGTTGAGCAAAGAGATGACTTGCATAATGAGTATCACATGAACTGGCAAAACATTATGGATAGCTTGGAGACCCTGACTCAGTTACGAATCAGCATTCAAGATTTAGGAGAACAAGGCGGAAATGAGCGTTTCAAAAACTATGCATCGGTCATGATGCGTAAGCTAAACCAACTAGCGGTTATCGCTCCACTTAGCATTACCTCTCCTGCTTCCACGCGCTCAATACAGACGCTAAATGAATACGTGACAGGGAGTCATGTCGACTTAACAGAAGCAGAGCTTTATGGCGTCACATCGGACTTGTCATTGACCATCTTCAATACTTACGACCATGTCCTTTCAGATGTCGTAGAGTCATTATATCTACCGTTGCCCAGACTCTCGCTAGCAGGATAAACGTTCCATGCCTTATTATTGGTGCTAGGTCCGTCGCCGACTTATAAATAAAAACAAAAAAACCGCAGGCCTAAGGCACTGCGGTTTTCGTTTATTCAACTTGTCAGCGCTTAGCTGTCGTCTTCCGTGAAGTTCGTTGGTAATTGCTTTTTCATTTCGTTCCAGATCAACGCACTTTCCATACCATAATGACGAATCACTACTGGTAGTTGCTCACGCTGGCCACTTTCACAAGTTTCGAGCAATTGATGGTAAAACTTCAGAGCTAGCTCACGAGAAGCTGGATTTGAGAAGTAGTAGCTACCGACACGATCGTAGAGCTTCTTCAAACCATTAAAGATCAAACCGTAAATTTGATTTCCTGAATGGAATGCTAGGCGCTGGAAAAGCATATAATCGTAAAAGTTGAACGTTTTAGCAATCAAGATTTCTTGACGCTTCGCTTCATCTTTCTCGTTATCTTCTTTCACATTCTGCAGAACTTTTTCAGCATACGGCGAAGAAGCGATGAATTCGTCCCAGGAAGCCGCATTCATTAAAGCTTCACAAGATTCGATTACGTTCTTAATTGTACGCTCAGAGCTCTCTTTGTTCGCTTTAAATGCATAGCGCATAAAGATAGGACTGATGTTAGTACGTGCCGCAAGCAGATCTTCTACAATGTTTGTCGCATTATCAACGTCTAGCGTCATTAAAGTATCCAAAATATGCAGACCAGAGGTCTCCATAAATTGGTTAACTTTCGTAGGTTTGCCGTGCTGGATAGTCAGCCATCCATCACGGGCTAGTCGTTGAAGAACCTCTCTTAAAGTCGTTCGAGTAACACCAATCAGTTCGGACAGCTCGCGCTCAGCAGGTAAAATTGAGCCTGGAGGAAAACGGCCGTTCCAAATGCTCTCGATAATATATTTTTCTGCGAATCCCGCAGGGCTTTTCGCCTTTATGACCATTCTACTTTTTATCCAATATTGATTTCTGAGGGTCGATACTACTCATCATACCACTACTTAGCGGTTTGAGAAAATTTACGATCAATAGTGGAAACGACTCCATAACATAGAGTTAATACTCTATATGTTGTGTCAATTTAAGAGGCTCTAACATGCGAGCGAAAGCAGTAAAATATGAATTTTTATTTAATTAAACAGCTCACAAATCTCGGAGAAATAAAGACAACCGTGTCACATTTTTATATTCAAAATATGAAAAATTACTTTGTATATCACGGTTAATATTCTTTCTTAATTTGCCTTTTCTCGTCACTGACCGTCATTTAAAATCCAAGAGGATTTTTTTAAGACTTTCATGGTATAGTAACGCCGTTTTGATCGCGTTATTACATTTAAAAAGTCATTTTAGTCGGTAGCATCACGTTTTGTTATTGACTAATAAATGCCTGAGTGTAGAGTTTGCGGTCGAAAGTGAGCGGTGCTTGAGTTCAGGGGAAGTAACTTGGCAAGACTACAATAAACAAAGGATTGTTGTTTTACTAAGTTATTGTTTTTAAAGACTAGTTAATAAGTCTAACAAACAGATACTTAAGCACTATTGTAGTGTCTATTCATAATTTTGTTATAAAGAGAATTATCATGCCGATATCGCTCGGAAACGCTTTTATCAAGAACTTCCTTGGTAAAGCGCCTGATTGGTACAAAGTTGCCATTATAGCCTTCTTAATAATTAACCCGATTGTATTCTTCCTAATAAACCCATTTGTAGCTGGATGGTTGTTGGTCGCTGAATTTATTTTCACGCTAGCAATGGCATTAAAATGCTACCCATTACAACCTGGCGGTTTACTTGCTATTGAAGCCATTGCTATCGGCATGACTAGCCCTGCGCAAGTTAAGCACGAATTAGTAGCAAATATCGAAGTACTGCTACTTCTGGTATTTATGGTTGCGGGCATCTACTTCATGAAGCAGCTATTGCTGTTCATTTTTACCAAAATTTTACTTGGCATTCGCTCTAAAACCCTACTATCACTCGCGTTCTGCTTTGCTGCGGCATTTTTGTCTGCGTTTTTGGATGCCTTGACGGTTATCGCCGTTGTTATCAGCGTGGCGATCGGCTTTTACTCTATCTATCACAAAGTGGCGTCTGGTAACCCTATCGGTGACCATGACCATACACAAGATGACACGATCACTGAACTAACGCGTGATGACCTAGAAAACTATCGTGCCTTTTTGCGCTCTTTGTTGATGCATGCTGGTGTAGGTACTGCCTTAGGTGGCGTAACCACGATGGTTGGTGAACCTCAAAACTTAATTATTGCAGACCAAGCGGGTTGGTTATTTGGTGAATTCCTAATCCGTATGTCTCCAGTGACACTACCTGTATTTTTCTGTGGTCTCATCACTTGTGCTTTAGTTGAAAAGCTTAAAGTGTTTGGCTACGGCGCGAAGCTTCCTAACAACGTTCGTCAGATCCTCGTCGATTTTGACCGTGAAGAGCGTAAAACGCGAACAAATCAAGATGTCGCAAAACTCTGGGTTCAAGGTCTTATTGCGGTTTGGTTGATCGTTGCACTCGCTTTGCACTTAGCGGCTGTCGGCTTAATTGGCCTTTCTGTGATCATTTTAGCGACCGCATTTACTGGTGTCATTGAAGAGCACTCCATGGGGAAAGCGTTTGAAGAGGCCCTGCCCTTCACTGCACTGCTTGCAGTATTTTTCTCGATCGTTGCTGTAATCATTGACCAAGAACTGTTTAAACCAGTCATCGATGCGGTGCTTGCCGTTGAAGATAAAGGTACTCAGCTAGCTCTGTTCTATGTGGCGAATGGCTTATTATCTATGGTGTCGGATAACGTGTTCGTTGGTACGGTTTACATCAATGAAGTAAAAACTGCACTCATTGAGGGCCTCATTACTCGTGATCAGTTCGACTTACTGGCGGTGGCAATCAATACTGGTACTAACCTGCCTTCTGTTGCAACGCCAAACGGTCAAGCGGCATTCCTATTCTTACTCACATCGGCTCTCGCTCCATTAATTCGTCTGTCTTACGGTCGAATGGTTATCATGGCGCTGCCTTACACCGTCGTTCTTGCGATTGTCGGTCTGATGGGAATCATGTTCTTCCTAGAGCCTGCAACCGCTTCTTTCTACGAAGCTGGTTGGATTTTACCTCATAGTGGTGATCTGACTCCCGTAGTATCCGGTGGTCACTAAAATTTGAGTTGATTAGGAAACTTATCCACGATAAAAAGCTCTGAGTATTCAGAGCTTTTTCTATTTCAGACAGGAACAAAAACGTGACTATTTTAAATTCACTTAACCAGTTTTCAAAGGGACGTTTATCGTGGCTACTGCTTCTGCTATTCGTCGTTTTCTTTGAAGCATGTGCCCTCTATTTTCAGCACGTCATGATGCTTGCACCATGTGTCATGTGTATTTATGAAAGAGTCGCGATGATGGGAGTGGGCGTCGCTGCAATGGTTGGTATATTGGCACCCAAGAACCCAATTTTCCGCTGGCTAGGTTTGATAGGCTGGGGATTAAGTGCTTACAAGGGTTTGTTACTTGCAATGCAGCACGTTGACTACCAGTTTAATCCATCACCATTCGCGACTTGCGATTTATTCGTCACATTCCCTAGCTGGGCTCCGCTCAATCAGTGGGTTCCTTGGATGTTTGAAGCATATGGTGATTGCTCTAAGGTTGTGTGGCAGCTCCTTGATTTATCAATGCCACAATGGTTAGTAGTAATTTTTGCAGGCAATTTAATCGCTTTGGCATTAATTGTAATTGCACAATTCTTCCCTGCAAAACGCGTTAATCCAATTCGTTAATCCTACTGACGCGTAAAAATTAACAAAAAGCCGACCATCTGGTCGGCTTTTTGTTAAGTGGATAGCGCGGCGATTCGATTTAGCCGCGTGATTGACCACAGCACTGCTTGAATTTTTTTCCGCTCTCACAAGGACAGGGATCATTGCGCCCGATACCTTTGAATGGGTTTAGGCTTTGAGCTTTATTGCCTACCATCAACTCATCCGCGCCCAGCGCGACTTCACCGACCATTAAATCAAGCTGGTCGACTAAATCTGTCAGGGCCGGTGGCGTTTCAATACCTGCGTCACGCATCTGTTGCTGCGTTGCTGGCTCATCGATCGCCAGCATCAAAGTGGTCAGTAATGCTTGCAGCATACGCTGTAATCCATCATTGAGCTCAACGTCTTGCCACTGTTCTTCAATCATTGGCCAAACAGACATAAAGCCTTCGGCAAAATCAGCAAGTTGTTCAGGTTCTTTGCCTGTTAGCTCTAGCACGGAATATTCGTTTCGTTGAATTCGGTTATGCTGCTTGTGAATTTGCTCTTCCACAGCTGGTTGAATCGCTTTGAATCCCTCACCTAATAGCGGCTCTAACCACTTTTCAGGAGCGAGTGGTTTTGTCGTCAGATTCGCAGCTAACACTGCGCCTTCGATAAATTGGCAAGATTCATCAACGTGAACTTCACCTTTTTCAATCAATGTGTATTGCATGGCATCTGGTTTCCCATAAATTTGGCGGCATTATACCTCAGAGCTCAAAAGCACGTAACCTAACGTTGTGTGTTTGACTGCATTGGCCGCTTCGACTCTTTTAATGACAAACTTAACTTACATCGCTACAATCGCCCTCCTTTTTACCACCAAACTGTATTAGGCAAGCTATGCGAGTTGTACTAGGCCCAATGGAAGGCGTTTTAGATCATTTGATGCGCCAAATCCTGACCGAGATAAACGACTATGACCTGTGTGTTACGGAGTTTGTTCGGGTAATCGACCAGCTATTACCCGATCATGTGTTTCACCGTTTATGCCCAGAGCTGTTGCAAGGTTCTCAGACTGCATCTGGTGTGCCAGTACATGTGCAATTGTTGGGACAAGAACCGAACTGGATGGCTGAGAACGCAATTAAAGCGGCAAACCTTGGCGCCAGAGGTATTGATATAAACTTTGGTTGCCCAGCCAAAATGGTCAACAAAAGTAAAGGTGGAGCAGCGCTACTCCAACATCCAGAGCTCATTCACCGTGTGGTTAAAGCTTGTCGAGAAGCCGTTCCAGAAGCCATTCCCGTAACTGCAAAAATTCGTCTTGGCTGGGAGAACCCTGAAGATTGCTTTGAAATTGTCGATGCCATTCAGTCTGCTGGCGCAAATGAACTGACCGTACACGCACGTACTAAACAAGGTGGTTATAAAGCTTCTGAGATAAAATGGGATTACATCAACCAAATTCGTGAACGTTTTGATATCCCACTGATTGCGAATGGCGAAATTTGGAATTATGAAGACGGTCAACGTTGCATTGAAACGACTGGCGTTAGCTCTTTGATGGTGTGCCGAGGCGCTTTCAATATCCCTAACTTAGGCAATATGGTAAAACATAACCACCAGCCAATGTCATGGCCCGAGGTGGTTGAGTTGCTCATCTATTACTCCAAGTTTGAGATGAAAGGCGATAAAGGCTTGTATTACCCAAACCGCGTAAAACAATGGTTCTCTTACTTACGTCAGGCTTATCCTGAAGCAAAAGACCTATTTAGAGAAATCAGAACGTTCAACAAAGCCGCACCAATTGTTGAGCATATTCAACGCTACCGCGATGACTTAAACTCTCAGGTTGCATAATTCCCGAACACAAAAAGGACGAATATCTCGTCCTTTTTTGTACCTAAATCCTAGTAACAGATCTTATTTTTGCCGGTACTTTTGGCTTGATATAACTTTTCATCCGCCGCTTTAAACAATTCATCAAAGTTTTCTACTCGGCTCTCTTTACTAAACACCACACCGCCAGAGATCGTAAAGCCTTCTTTCGTTACGCGTATCGAGCGCTCATCTATGGCCTTTTTTACTCTGTCTAAAATGAGTTTAATACCCTCTGAATCTTCGTCATAAATCGCTAAAACGAACTCTTCGCCACCAAACCTTGAGGCAACATCGGTATGGCGAATATTTTCACGTATACATTTTGCAACAAGCTGAATTGCAGAATCACCGACATCATGACCATAGGTGTCGTTGATCTTCTTGAAGTTATCAATATCGAACACTGCTAAAGCAACCTGTTTTTTTGTCATCTTATTACGCCACACGGTTTGCATACCTCGACGATTCAATAAGCTGGTCATTGGGTCTCTTGCTGCCAGTTCTTTAAAGTAGCGTCGCTCGCTATGCATATTCACATAGAACAAGACGACGGTACTCAACACGTAAATAAATAGTGCGACAATAAGGCTGTATTTTTCAAAAACCGCTAGGTTCTTAGCTTCATCCCAAAGGTTGTACTCGTAGTACATGCTGTGATTCGCACTCAATCGCTCTAATTCGACTGGTTTGATTCGTGTACTGTTTGAAGGAATGGATTGTAAATTGGAAACCAAATGAAACTGACCTACAAGACCTAGCGACGAAGCCATAAGCGTATTGATGTCAAAATCAATAGACAAAACCCCTTGGTGTTCTCCTTTCTCATAGACGGGTACCGTCATACTAATGACTTGACCTTCCATCGAGTCCAACACAGGCCCTGGTCCAGCCAAGGTAATGTTCACTTTATCTTGCGCGGTTTTTTGCCAAAAAGGTCGGGCTTTTAGCGTTGACAAAAGCTCTCTAGTGAAATTTTTTGCGTAGGTATCGGGTGAGGAGATAACGTAACCGCGCTTGTCAATGTAATGGATTCCAACAATGTGCGATTCAATATCGTGCAGAAATGACAATGACGGCGCAAAACCCGCCTTTTGTTCAGCTAACTGGTTAATCGTTGAACCTTGCTGACATAAGCTTTCGTCCCCTACGATCATATAATCAAGGTCAACCGCAGGTAACCCTTCACTATAAACACTTTCGAGTAATAACACATCTATAGGCCAAAGATAACAAAGCCCTTCTTTGACTAAAGAATTATGTTCTTCAAACAGTGGGTTAGCGTAATTGGTATAGTTGGTGAAGCTGTAATCTAAAGCCGTGAGTACTTTAATACCGCGAGACATTGCACGCTCGATACGCGAATACTCAGAATCGATATAGCGGTTAACCGCATCATAGTAATTTTTCGTTGTCACGAGTAAAACCACTACAAATAACGCCAGAGGAAAAAAGATGACAAATGAGAGGCTAAATCGCCTTTGGTTTACCATTGAGTACCATGCATATGAAAGGTCAATAGTCTCTTATGACTGCTATTAAATTGATACTCGTTATCTGGTGACGCATGCAATGCAGCACCAGATAACAAGAGACCAAACAAATGTGTGCGCGCTGTTTGAGACCGTTTATATATTAAAGGAGTTTAATCAATATAGAGTGTGGTGTCACTTTAGTCGCCATAATTTGCAGCTCTGTGCCGACATATTGACAGAGATATGACCTTTATAATCAACCTGTTCTGTGTCATCTAGCAACGATATAACTTGGCTAACCTCCAAGCCCAGTTGCCACATAGGTAAATCGATTGAACATTCATTACCACTGAGATTAATCATAACAACGACTGCTTCACGACCTAGTACACGTGCGTACGCCAACTGGTTGTTAGTGCAATGCAGCCATTGAATACAGCCCGACTGTAAAGGCTTACATTGTTTACGTATCTTGATCCATTGTTGGTAAAGCGATAGCCATTGTGAACTTTCGATTTCATTCCAAGGAAAACAGCGACGATTATCCGGGTCTAGACCTCCTTCTAGACCGACTTCACTCCCGTAGTAAAGACAAGGCGTGCCAACGTAAGTCATAAGCATTGCTAGCGCGATGTTCATTTTACGCTTATCACCATCAACCAGTGTGATAAACCGAGCAGTATCGTGACTATCGAGTTGATTTAGCTGCGATAGCTGATTAGAAAATGGGATTTTTGCTCTGGCTTCGTCCAACCATGCTTTAAACTCCAAACCATCAATGTTGATTGGATCGTACATAATGTCTTGTCGTGCGATAAAAGCTCGAACTGGATGAGCAAAACCGTAGTAGTTCATCGCCCCATCCTCTTGATCACCTTGCAACCACTGCGTTGCTTCAAAAAAGTGCTCACCTAACACATAAGCATTCGGGTTTACTGACTTAGTCGCATTACGAAACGCTGCCACATAATGAGCATTGTTTTTCGCGCCGTCTCCTTCGCCAAGCATATGGATTACATCAAACCGCCAGCCATCAACCAAGTACGGTGGCTTCAGCCAATACTTGATGACAGACTCTTCACTTTGGTAGATGTAGTCGCGCACCTGTTCATTTTCAAAGTTCAGAACCGATAAGTTACCAATGCCTTTCCAACCAATGTAGTGATTGGTTTCGCCTTCGAAAAAGTAGTAATCACGGAACTTTGACTGCGGATTGCCATACGCTCCTTCTCCTTTTTGTTCGATATCAAACCAAGGATGATGCACTGACGTGTGGTTAAACACCGCGTCTAAAACAATCTTCATATTCTTACCACGGATTTTCTCACACAGTTCAGCAAACTGATCGTTGGTGCCGAACATAGGGTCAACAGTGAAGTAATCGGTGGTGTCGTATTTATGATTACTTGGTGAAGAAAAGATCGGATTAAAATAAAGCGCAGTAACGCCGAGCTGTTCAAGATAGTCCAACTTTTGCTCCACACCTTTGAGGTCGCCGCCAAAGAATTCACGTGCCCCGGTATTTTGGTGAGAGCCTACCGCGTCTCCCCACGCCTTGACGATCGATGCAGAATCATACTGAGCATAAGCGTGGCGAATATCGGACTCACTTTTACTAGCAGAAAAACGGTCAGGAAAGATTTGATAGAAAACTTGCTCTTGGACCCAGCTTGGTGGTTGATGGTTTACATTCAACTTAAAGTGGAATTCTTTGGGTGGAATACGCTTTTGTACGCCTCGTGCATCGAGCCAGTATTGTTGTCCGTCTTTGAGGATCTTAAACACATAATGTGTGACATCTCGATCTCGATTTGGTCGAAACGATGCCTCCCATAGTAACAATTCCCCAGCTGTTCCAATTTGAGCCATGTCGACCAGATATTCTTCATTGTCCGGCTCAATACGCACATAGACGGAATCAAAATCCAATGTCTCGGTTTTCAGTCTGACTGTAATTTGCTCGTCATTAAAAGCTAAACCATCAATAGTTTGACTATGAAAAATAAATGGCAGGTTCATTATGGGCACTCCTCGTCATCGGATATGCCACTATGTTATTGAAGAATTAGAGACAAGAAATCCTCCTTGCGAGTTGACATATCAGCCAATTTTCCCAAGGAGGATCACACTTAGTAGGCGTAGTGACTTGTCGGATACCGCTTAGTTCAACAAGAGACTGTCATCTGCCAGCTCTTCACCACGCACTTTGGAGAACATATCCAACAAGTCTGGTACTTGCATGTTAGCGCGCTGCTCTCCAGCCACATCAAGCACAATTTCACCTTGGTGAAGCATTACGGTCCTATCGCCACATGCTAATGCGTCTTTCATCGAATGCGTCACCATCATCACTGTTAAATCGAACTCATCGACAATACGTTTAGTTAAGTCGATAACAAACGCCGCCATACGAGGATCAAGCGCAGCCGTGTGTTCATCAAGCAATAACAGCTTACTCTCCGATAACGTCGCCATCACAAGGCTAACGGCTTGTCGTTGTCCACCAGACAGCAACCCAATGCTATCGCCCAAGCGGTCTTCTAAACCAAGACCGAGGATGCTAATTCGCTCTTGGAACAGCTTGCGACGTTTAGTAGAGAGCGCCAACCCCCAGCTGCGTTTTTTACCACGCATGTGCGCTAGAGCCATGTTCTCTTCTATCGTAAGTTCACCACAAGTCCCGGCCAATGGATCTTGAAACACTCGGGCGCATTGCGTCGCACGTTGGGCAACCGTCTGCTTGGTGACGTCTTTGCCGTCAATGATAACCTGACCACCTATCATCGGCGTCTCACCTGTCACCGCACCAAGCAACGTCGATTTTCCTGCGCCATTAGAACCAATCACGGTAAGAAATTGATGCTCTGGAACCTCTAAAGAGACGCCTTTCAATGCACGATTTTCCAAAATCGTCCCAGGGTTGAACGTGACCTGAATATTATTTAGTTCGATCATAATGCCTCCCCAGAACCATTTTTTGATGCCGCTTGTTTAGCATCAGTAACGCGTTGTTTCGCTCTCATGCTCTGTTTTAGCTTTGGAGCAATAAGCGCCACAGCCACCAATACTGCGGTAACAAGGTTGAGGTCTGAAGCTTGTAAACCAAACATGCCAGAACTCAAAGCGAAAGCTACTGCAAGGCGATAAAGTACCGAACCGATGATGACCGCAAACACCGCAACCCAAATCTTGCGCCCGGGAATAAGGGTCTGCCCCAAAATCACAGCTGCCAAACCAACGACAATGGTGCCCACGCCAGAGGTCACATCCGCAAAGCTGTTCGTTTGTGCAAACAACGCGCCTGCGAATCCCACAAACCCGTTGGATAAAGCCAAGCCAAAGTAGGTATAAAAGCCAGTGCTCGCCCCTTGCGCAGAAACCATACGCGCATTCACACCCGTGGCTCGTAAACCAAGACCAAAGTCGCTGCTCAGCAGGCGAATGACAAAGAAAGCGGACAGAAGAACTAAGACCCCAACAACCAGAGGGCGAATAAACATCGCATCGCCCAATGCTTCAAACGGAGTGAGAATAGTATCCTCTCCAAGCAACGCCATATTAGGTTTGCCCATAATACGAATATTAATTGAAAATGCAGCGATCATGGTAAGAATGGAAGCTAACAGGTGTAAAATACCACACCGAACAGCCAGAAAAGCGGTTACCCACCCCGTCATACTACCAGCTATCATCGCCATTATTGTCGCAAGCCAAGGATTAATACCTGCGACAATCGCCGTTGCAGCCACCGCCGCTCCCATTGGAAAGCTGCCATCCACACTCAAATCGGGGAAATCGAGAACACGGAACGTAAGATACACACCCAGAGCGACTAGGCCATAAATCAAGCCAATTTCGAGTGCGCCAAAAAAAGCAAATGCAGACATAACTGCTCCTTTCTGCATGCTCAGGCTGGCTAATACCAACCTGAACGTAAGACTTCTAACGTATACTCCCCTTCTTCTCTAGCAGAATGCTCTACACGAGAAATCCGGCGAATATCAATTTTGGGGCAAGCGTCTACCAACCAACGTGACGGTCTTTACCCCAAAAAGCGTTACTTATTGCATGCTTGTCGCACGTTCAACCACAGAACTTGGCAGCTTGATACCGAGCTTAGATGCTGCGCTTTCATTAATTACAAGGTCAAAGCCCGTCGCGACTTTTACATCCAGCTTGCCTGGTTCTTGACCATCAAGAATCGCCGCCACGTAATCCGCGGTTTGTACACCAACCTGGTAGTAGTCAAAACCTAAGCCTGCAATAGCACCCTTTTCGACATACGACGTCGCGCCACCAAATACAGGTTTCTTCGCTTGATTCGCTGCCACAATCATCCCTTCAATCGCACTTGCAACTGTATTGTCTGTTGGGGCGTAAAGAATGTCTGATTTCGCTGCAATCGCTTGAGTCGCAGACTGAACATCAGCACTTTTTAGTGCGGTCGCTTCAACCACTTGTATGCCTTTTGCTTTTGCGCTTTCTTTTAGTAATTCAACTAAAGTCACGGCATTAGCTTCACCGGGATTAAATACAACCCCGATGCTTTTCACCTGAGGAAGAATTTCTTGGATGAGATCGACATGCTGAGCAACGGGTGAAAGATCAGACAGGCCAGTTACGTTTTTGCCTGGTTGTTCCATCGACTTAACCAATTTCGCACCAACCGGATCTGTTACCGCAGTAAAGACAACAGGAATAGAGCGAGTAGCCGACACCAAAGCTTGTGCCGAAGGTGTCGCGATGCCAACTAACACATCAGGATTTTCGCCGACGTACTGACGGGCAATTTGCACCGCAATCGCTGGATTACCCTGTGCGGTCTTATAATCAAATTCTAGATTTTTGCCTTCTTCGTAGCCTTTCGCTTTCAAACCATCAAGTAACCCTTGGCGCGTCGCGTCTAACGCCGGGTGTTCGACAATCTGTGAAACTGCGACAGTTGCAGTGGCGGCCAGTACATTGGTAGAAGAGAAAATAGCAGTAGCTGATAGAACGGCAGTGGCTAATAAACGTTTCGTTTTCATCATAACTCCTTGATGTGACTTCGTCCTTGTTTCACGAGCTTTCAATATGTGTATCGACTCGTGAATTCAAATGTTTGAAGGCGGTATTGTTGTGTTCATATAACTGTGCACTTCTTGCGCATCTTGTTTTTATTATTACTACTAAGTCTTAGTAAAGAAAAGAAAGATTTAACACTAAAGCAACATTTGTGATCGGGGGGACTTCTTCATCCGGAAAGAATCTTTGGTAAACAAAGCTTCGCTCGCTTCATCAACGACCGTCAAAGTAGGTAATAGAGGCAGGATCAAAAATGGAGCGGCCAGTGCACACTCCATTTCAAACAATTTAAATTAGAACCAACGCTCTAATGACGATTTATCGAGCTGGCGAAACGCTCGGTTCAGTATTATCGCAAGCTCTTTGTAACGAGGGCGAGCTTTGACAGGCTCTAATGCAAAACCTGTTTCCACAATTTTTTGATGCAACTCCCGATACCAAGAGGCCAAAGAAGGCGGCAATTTCGTGTTGGATCGAGCACCAAGCCACCAAATGCCTTGAAGTGGCAAGCTAATCGCAAACAAGGCGACAACAATGGATTGAGGTAACGCGTGGTAATTGTTGAATGCCATTTGAGTGAGTACGCTGATCGCAGCAACGGCCGGCATGACTTTAATGCCAAAGCGAGTCGCCTTAATGATACGCTGTTCCGGAAATATGGCGCTTAGCTCTTTACGAACCGGCCAGATCTCCATGTAATTCTGGCCATCTTTCAGGCTATGGATCAATCCGACTTTATTACTCATACCGCTCTCTCACTAAAAAATAGTTGAACATTTCAACTGAAGGTACAAAAAATTGATGAAAGTTAATATTCTTTCAAATTTTTTTTGTTATCATTGCTTATTATCGCTATCCTTTGCAGACCCTCAATCTCATTGTTGCTGTTATTTACAATTTAAGCAACTCCGAGATATCTATCTGCACGGATCGCATCATAGTGATGGAAGGGTTCATCACTATTTCTTTATATGGAATTAGAACAATTTTTGACCAGGATTAGTACGCAGCCTTCTGGGTATCGGCTATTCTTGTGATTAATTTTTCATTCTTTAACTGATTTTTTTATCAGACGAATAACAGGTAGTCATACATGTCTAAGCTAGTTTTAGTTTTAAACTGCGGTAGTTCTTCTCTTAAATTTGCCGTTGTTGATGCCGAGAACGGCGACGAGCACTTGTCAGGTCTTGCTGAGTGTCTTCACCTTCCTGAAGCTCGCATCAAGTGGAAACTTGATGGCAAGCACGAAGCTCAACTAGGCAATGGTGCAGCTCACGAAGAAGCACTAGCGTTTATGGTAGAAACTATTCTTGCTTCTAAGCCAGAGCTTAAAGCTAACCTAGGCGCAATCGGTCACCGTATCGTTCACGGCGGCGAGCAGTTCACTCAATCTGCACTAATTACTGATGAAGTTCTAAAAGGTATTCAAGACGCTGCAACATTTGCACCTCTTCATAACCCTGCTCACATCATCGGTATCGAAGCGGCTAAGAAAAACTTCCCAGAGCTGAAAAACGTTGCTGTATTTGACACTGCGTTCCACCAAACTATGCCTGAAGAGTCTTACCTATACGCTCTTCCATACAACCTATACAAAGAACACGGTATCCGTCGTTACGGCATGCACGGTACTTCTCACTTGTTCATCACTCGTGAAGTTGCAGGCCTACTAAACAAACCAGTTGAAGAAGTAAACATCATCAACTGTCACCTAGGTAACGGCGCATCTGTATGTGCGATCAAGAACGGTCAATCTGTAGACACTTCTATGGGTCTTACTCCACTTGAAGGTCTGGTAATGGGTACTCGCTGTGGCGACATCGACCCTGCTATCGTCTTCCACCTACACGACGCTCTAGGTTACTCTGTTGATCAAATCAACACGATGCTAACTAAAGAGTCTGGTCTTCAAGGTCTAACTGAAGTGACTTCTGACTGTCGTTTCGTTGAAGACAACTACGGTCAAAAAGAAGAAGCAACACGCGCAATGGACGTGTTCTGCCACCGTCTAGCTAAATACGTTGCTGGCTACACTGCTTCAATGGAAGGCCGTCTAGACGCAATCACTTTCACTGGCGGTATCGGCGAGAACTCTGGCCCTATCCGTGAAATGGTTCTAAACCGTCTTGGCATCTTCGGTATCGAAGTAGATAGCGAAGCTAACCTTAAAGCTCGCTTCGGCGGCGAAGGCGTTATCACGACTGAAAACAGCCGTATCCCTGCAATGGTTATCTCTACTAACGAAGAGCTAGTCATCGCTGAAGACACTGCTCGCCTGACAGGTCTTTAATTGAATTCCTGGCTAGCCACTCGGCTAGCCAGTTTTCATTCAAACGAATTTCTTAGGGGCTCAACTCCTATTCTTCGAGCTTCATGGAATAAGAGTTGAGCTTTTATCCCCCAAATAGCTAAAGGTACTCTACGAATGTCTCGTACTATTATGCTTATCCCTACTAGCGCAGGCGTTGGCCTAACAAGCGTTAGCATGGGTGTTCTTCGCGCTATGGAGCGTAAAGGCGTTAAAGTTTCTTTCTACAAGCCAATCTGTCAGCCACGTTCAGGTGGTGATCAGCCAGATCTGACTTCAACTATCGTTGGTCGTAACAGCGATATGAAGATCGGTGAACCAATGGCGATGTCTGTTGCTGAAAGCCTAATCGGTAACGACAACATGGACGAGCTGCTAGAAACCGTTGTTGAACGTTACAACCAAATCAACAAAGACGCAGACGTTACGCTAATCGAAGGTCTTGTACCTACTCGTAAGCACCCATTTGCAAACCAAGTAAACGCGGAAATCGCGGCAACACTTGGTGCAGAAATCGTGCTAGTTGCGACTCCAGGTACTGATAACCCTGCGCAACTGAAAGAGCGTATCGAAGTAGCATGTTCTAACTTCGGCGGCACTAAAAACAAAAACATCTCTGGTGTTATCATCAACAAGCTAAACGCTCCTGTTGACGAAGCTGGCCGTACTCGCCCTGACCTATCTGAAATCTTTGACGATGCAGACAGCGCGAAACAAAACGAATTGAAAGTGATGGAAATTTTCAACACTTCTCCAATTCGTGTACTAGGTTGTGTGCCATGGAGCATTGATCTGATTGCGACTCGTGCAATCGACATGGCTAAACACCTGAACGCAGATATCATCAACGAAGGTGACATCAACACTCGTCGCATCAAGAGCATCACTTTCTGTGCACGTTCTCTGCCAAACATGATTGAGCACTTCAAACCGGGCTCTCTACTTGTTACTTCTGCAGACCGTCCTGATGTTATCGTTGCTGCTTCTCTTGCTGCAATGAACGGTGTGGATATTGGTGCTGTACTGCTAACTGGCGGTTACGATATCCCTAGCGAAATCGAAGGCCTATGTAAACCAGCATTCGACACTGGTCTACCTATCTTCAAAGCACAAGGTAACACTTGGCAAACGTCTCTAAACCTACAGAGCTTCAGCATCGAAGTACCTGCAGACGATAAAGAGCGTATCGAGTTCATCAACGAACACGTTGCTGGCCACATTGACGGTAACTGGATCGAGTCTATGACTGAAGGCACTCAGAAGTCTCGTCGTCTAAGCCCACCAGCGTTCCGTTACCAGCTAACTGAACTTGCTCGTAAAGCAGGTAAGCGTATCGTTCTTCCAGAAGGTGACGAACCACGCACAGTTAAAGCAGCGGCAATCTGTGCTGAACGCGGCATTGCAGACTGTGTACTTCTAGGTAACCCAGATGAAATCCGTCGCGTAGCGGCTCAACAAGGCGTTGAGCTAGGTACTGGTGTAACCATCATTGATGCAGATGCTGTTCGTGAAAACTACGTTGCTCGCCTAGTTGAGTTGCGCGGTGCTAAAGGCATGACTGAAGTTGTGGCTCGTGAGAAGCTACAAGATTCAGTATTCCTAGGCACAATGATGCTTGAGAACGACGAAGTTGACGGCCTAGTTTCTGGTGCTGTTCACACTACGGCGAACACTATCGTTCCTCCGTTCCAAATCATCAAGACGGCACCAAATGCGTCTATCGTATCTTCAGTATTCTTCATGCTTCTGCCTGATCAAGTACTGGTTTACGGTGACTGTGCAATCAACCCAGATCCAACTGCTGAACAGCTTGCTGAAATCGCTATCCAATCTGCTGACTCTGCAGCAGCATTCGGTATCGAACCACGCGTTGCAATGATCTCTTACTCTACTGGTGAATCTGGTAAGGGTGCAGACGTTGATAAAGTACGTGAAGCAACAAAACTGGCTCAAGAGAAACGTCCTGATCTTATCATTGACGGTCCTCTACAGTACGACGCTGCTATTATGGAAAACGTTGCTGCTTCTAAAGCACCAAACTCTCCAGTTGCAGGTAAAGCGACAGTATTTGTATTCCCAGACCTAAACACGGGTAACACAACTTACAAAGCGGTACAACGTTCAGCTGACCTAGTATCTATCGGTCCAATGCTGCAAGGTATGCGTAAGCCTGTAAACGACTTGTCTCGTGGCGCGCTAGTAGACGACATCGTGTACACCATCGCTCTAACAGCTATCCAAGCAGACCAAGAAGCTAAATAATCGCTTCTGACATCTAGTTGGATGACCCGTCCTGATATGGGTT
>NZ_JPIL01000005.1:0-179178 GCF_000742455.1 Vibrio sp. OY15
ACAAAAGCGGACACTTGCTTATCAAAGCGAGTGATACCACTGCGGAGTGGTAGTTCAGTTGGTTAGAATACCGGCCTGTCACGCCGGGGGTCGCGGGTTCGAGTCCCGTCCACTCCGCCACTTATTTGAGGGTCGTCTCAATAAACACGAATTACAGGGGTGTAGCTCCAATTGGCAGAGCAGCGGATTCCAAATCCGCGTGTTGGGAGTTCGAATCTCTCCACCCCTGCCATACTCTGAAGCCTCAGCAGTAATGCTGGGGCTTTTTGGCATCTGAAGAAAAGAGAAGCTGACTAGTTGGAAGAGTTGTCGACTCCTCTGATACCAAAGTATCGGGGGATTGAAAGCTCATATCTCCGGGATATTGGTCCACTTCACCTATCCCCCATGTTCATAAGCTCTGGCTTAGGTCAGGGGCTCTTTTATTTCTAACGAATATGTCTTTTATTCCTAACGTATAGTTCCGATGTCAGGTGTATGTTTATCCAGCGAATATGGCATACCTTTGCTTCAGGTAGATTTATTTTCTAGTAATGTAATTACTAAATGTTGATGTATCGCTTTGTTCTTTCTGGTTTACCTTCGAATTTCATAACACTTTTTCTTCGTTATCGAGCACATCTGATTCACAATTTATTGAAAGGTTAGTGGTTACATTGACTTGGATGATTACTGACTTGGTTCCTGTTATCATCATGCATTAATGCTAATAATTAGGAAGTAAGTTTATGCCACATTTTCGATTCCGTGCTGTAGAGCCACAAGCTGTTCAGGCATTATCAAAACCCCTTACGGATGAACTTCAGCCTCTAATGGACTGTCCGCGTGAGGATTTTACTTTTGAGTATATCTACACTACGTTTTTCAATGAGGGTGAGGTGAGTGCTGCATATCCTTTTGTCGAAGTGCTTTGGTTCGACCGTGGTCAGGAAGTGCAAGATGAAGTTGCCAAGCTTATTACGCAACAAGTGCGCGGTATCGCTGGTGCCGATATTGATGTTGCAGTTATCTTTTCCGCCTTATCTCCTAAAGCTTATTACGATAATGGCGAACACTATTAAAGGTTAAAGGCTATGAGGCTGAGTTTCATTGTAACTTTGGGTTTATGTTTCTCAGCTTCAGTATGTTCTACTCCTTGGGAGTCTGCGGTTAATCCTACCCGAAACTCTTCCTCCTCTATTGGTAGTTATGCTAACGGTTGTTTAGATGGTGCATTACCCTTGCCTCTCGATGGCGTTGGTTATCAAGTCTTACGTAGTAAAACGAAGCGCTACTATGGGCACCCTAAAACGATAGAGTTTATTGAAAATCTGGCGCTTAAAGCTCACCAAAATCTCAACACCACTCTGCTGATTGGTGATTTGTCTTTACCTAGAGGTGGAAGGTTCTCCTCTGGTCATTCTAGTCATCAAACCGGGTTAGATATCGATATTTGGTTAAGACTTGCTGACCAACCGCTTTCTTATAACGAATTACAACTTCCTAAGCCCATGAGTGTGGTGGATTTAAAAGGTTATTCCATACTTAATCATCGCTGGGAAGAACGACACTTTAAACTAATTCGGTACGCTTCAAAAAGTAAGGATGTTGCACGAATTTTTGTACATCCTGTTATTAAGGAGCAACTTTGCTTGCAAGAAAACGGCAAAGATCGTTCTTGGTTACGTAAAGTGCGTCCATGGTGGGGGCATCATTACCACTTTCACGTCAGGTTGTCTTGTCCTGATTCGAGCGACTATTGTGTTGATCAATCACCACCTCCAGTAGGCGATGGCTGCGGTGCTGAGCTTGCAAGTTGGGCCCCGAAAGCGAAACCTATTGATATCCCTCCACGGGTAAAAACAACCTCTAAGCCCAAACGAAAAAAAGTCGTTCCACCTCAATGCTTGCCGCTTATCAATCCTAATTAGTGTTACTCTTCAGGTTTATCTGTACTTGGTGATCTCTTTTATGAAACTGGAGAAACATCATACTTTTGTCTACATTGAATAGTACCAATACAAAAACTAACCCAATTAGTTTTGGGGACATATTATAGAAATCTAAATTAAACAAAGAGTTGTAGTATGGGGAAGTTGTAACTTCTCTGTTTAGAAAAAGATCTTTCGTCGCGATACTCTGGTTTCTTAGCAATATGTCTGTCAGTTGGCTAAAAAGCGATAACAACGCAGACAAGTGTGTAAGGCAGGGATATGCCCTTTTCCTGTTAGAAGAGTAAATCAAGGACAAAACCATGACTATGATTTGTGCAAAAGAATTTGCAGAGTGGTTAAGACACAGATTTAGCAGTGATACTAAAGGAGTCTCTTTGACTCGAGAGGATGTGAATCACCTGACTGGGCGTCAACGCCTTGATCCGGGTTTTGTTAATGATGTGCATTATGAGCTGATGCAATATGGAATGGCTTTCGTTACTGATACGAGCCGAGAAAACTTTTATTTAATACCTGTTTCTCAAGCGGAAAATTGGCGTGAGAGACTAGAGTATCATTTTGAAAAAGAGCTGTTCTGCAATATTATCCCTATTGAAAAATCAGGTTGAGAAAAGGTTCAACTTTGATGCCAAAGTTGAACCTAATTGCTCTTATGCTAACCCTTGAATAATCACGAATTTTTCAAGCAACTGCTCTTCAGTTTCGACATGGTTCGGATCAGTGATTATGCATTTTGTAATTGGACACACTGACTGACAGGTCGGCTTTTCGTAATGCCCCTTACACTCTGTACATAGCGCTGGATCAATTTCGAAAATGCTCTCTCCCATACTGATTGCCCCATTGGGGCATTCGGGATCACACATGTCGCAGTTAATGCATTTATCAGTAATGAGCAAGGCCATGGTTACTTACCAGTCGGGTTACGGGTGTCCTGCCCTGAGTTTAGATTACGCATTAATAGGCCATATTCTAAATCTAGCTCTGCTGGTACTGGAATGAATACAAAGTGACCGTTTCCTTTCGCGTCTTCAATAGACTCTGACTTGCGGTTTTCCATTGCCTCTAGCGTGAAAACAATATTGCCTTTTGGCGTCATTAGTTCAAGGCTATCACCGACAAGAAACTTATTTTTTACTTCTACTTCAGCCATGTCACCACGACGTTTGCCAGTGAATTCACCAACAAACTGTTGAGCATCAGAGACTGAGTAACCGTAATCGTAGTTTTGGTAAGTATCGTGTGTATGACGGCGTAGGAAGCCTTCAGTGTAGCCACGGTGAGCTAGGCTTTCTAGTGTACCCATTAGGCTTTCATCGAATGGTCGACCTGCTACAGCATCATCAATTGCTTTACGATAAACTTGAGCGGTACGTGCGCAGTAGTAAAACGATTTAGTACGACCTTCAATTTTCAATGAGTGAACACCCATCTTAGTTAAGCGTTCAACGTGCTGAACCGCTCGTAGGTCTTTAGAGTTCATGATGTAAGTACCATGCTCGTCTTCGTAAGCTGCCATTTTTTCTTCTGGACGGTGTGCTTCAGAAAGCAGAACGACTTCATCTGTTGGTTTGCCGCGACCAATTGTGGTTTCAGGGCGCTCGTCTTGTACTTCGACAGGCTGTGCTTCAGTCGGGTCGAATTTCTCTACGATATCACCAGCGTCGTTTTCTTTACCCTCTTCAACTTTGTATTCCCAGCGGCATGCGTTAGTGCAAGTGCCTTGGTTAGGGTCACGTTTGTTGATATAGCCAGAAAGTAGGCAACGACCTGAGTAAGCCATGCATAATGCACCGTGAACGAATACTTCAAGCTCAGTTTCAGGGCAATGCTCACGAATTTCTTCGATTTCTTCTAGAGACAGCTCGCGAGAAACGATCACACGTTCCACGCCATTCGCTGCCCAGAACTTAACGGTTGCCCAGTTTACAGCGTTTGCTTGTACAGAAAGGTGAATTGGCATTTCTGGGAAAGCTTCACGAACCATCATAATTAGGCCTGGATCTGACATGATCAATGCGTCAGGGCCCATCTCTACGATTGGCTTAAGATCACGGATGAACGTTTTTAGCTTCGAGTTGTGTGGTTGAATGTTACATACCACATAAAGCTTTTTGCCTAGGGCGTGGGCTTCATCGATACCGATTTTTAGGTTCTCGTGGTTAAACTCGTTGTTACGTACGCGAAGGCTGTAGCGAGGTTGGCCAGCGTAAACTGCATCTGCCCCGTAGGCGAATGCGTAACGCATGTTTTTCAGGCTGCCCGCTGGAGATAGTAGCTCAGGCACGAATGCTTTCTCAGTTGTCATTGCTCAATTCTCTTTTATCTGATCACAAGTCAGGCCAATTCCACCTAATGGAAATGGGGCGCAAATTTTACGTCAAAATGTGAACTGTGACTAGGGTAATTGTGCTTCAGATAGAAAAACGCCCTCAAAAAAAGTAAGGGCGTTATGGTTAACCTTTATACAATATTATGCGTTAGGATTCGGTAAGCCGCCTAGCGCATCGTATAGGTTGGGAAGGAAAGCACTGAACTCTCCACACATTAGAGAGAAGTCTGCATCAAATCGAGCTGCTTGATCTTCACGTGGAATATCATCGTTTTGATCTTTCAATTCATCAGAGAATTTTAGACGTTTGATGCCTGCATCTTCCGTCATAATGAACTCAATACGATCTTGCCAATTAAGCGCAAGTTTCGTCACGACTTTATCCGCAGCGATGTGGTTGCGGATTTCATCAGTGGTGAGCTCTTGCTTCTTACAGCGAATCACACCGCCTTCTTCAAGTACGGATTTTAGCTCAGCTTCGTCCATCATGCTGATACCTTGAGGTGTGTCACCGCTTTTCACCCACTCGGTTAGCGTAGTTTCAATCGCCACTTCTGGAATAGCAGGAATAACAGGTAAACTACCCATGGTTTTACGAAGCAATGCTAATACATCTTCTGCTTTTTTGTAGCTGCTTGCATCAACAAGGATAAAACCTTCTTTTGGCATGATAAGCACGTGAGTGTGGCTGCTGCGGCTGAATGCGCGCGGCAGTAAATCCATTACGATGTCATCTTTCAGGTTGTCTTTCTCTTTCTTCTTCAGAGGACGACCTTCTTGCGCTTCCATTGCTTCTACTTTTGCATTCAATGATTCTTTGATCACAGAGGCAGGTAGCATTTTCTCTTCTTTCTTGGCGCAAATCAGAATGCGGTTTTCTGACACGTGAGTCATCATATCGCCATGTCTACCCATTGCACTGACCCAGCCAAATTTCTGTTTGTCTTGACTGCCACACGGGGTGAATCGGAATTCAGACAGCTGAGTTTCTAGTTGTTCGGCGTTAAAAGTAACCTCGCGGTTAACGCGGTATACCAGACAGTTTTTAAACCACATAAATCTTCTCTAGGCTTGATGACAAGGGACTAATCATAGGGAATTTTTGTGCTGATGTCTTAATAGAAATGAAAAATATCCGAATGAACCTCAAAAGAAAGTTATATGAAAATTTGTTTTCAAAGGTCACAAAAGTGTCATAATTGGTAGTGATAATGCTTATGCAAAGAGAGGCGCTTTGTCTCTTAAATTCATTAGCTCAACGAACATAAGGTTACTCAATTATGTCTAGAAGGATTCTGGTTGTTGAAGACGAAGCTCCTATTCGCGAAATGCTGTGCTTCGTACTTGAGCAGAAAGGTTACCAAGCGGTAGAAGCGGAAGATTACGATACTGCAGTAACCAAACTGGCTGAACCCTTCCCTGATTTAGTTTTACTGGATTGGATGTTACCAGGCGGTAGTGGCATTAACTTCATCAAACATATGAAGCGAGAGGAATTAACACGCAACATTCCAGTTGTGATGCTTACCGCTCGTGGTGAAGAAGAAGATAAAGTGCGTGGTTTAGAAGTTGGTGCGGATGACTACATTACTAAGCCATTCTCTCCTAAAGAGTTGGTTGCACGCTTAAAAGCGGTCATTCGTCGCGTTACTCCGACTGCACTAGAAGATGTAATTGATGTACAGGGATTGAAGCTTGACCCTGTATCGCACCGTGTTACGGCTAATGATGCGCCATTAGACATGGGCCCTACAGAATTTAAGATGCTTCATTTTTTCATGACGCATCAAGAACGCGTATACAGCCGTGAGCAGCTATTAAACAATGTTTGGGGCACCAACGTGTATGTCGAAGACCGTACAGTCGATGTTCACATTCGCCGCCTGCGTAAAGCATTGGAAGCTGCAGGGCATGATAAGCTGATCCAAACTGTTCGTGGTGCTGGATACCGCTTCTCGACGAAGGCATAAATTAACACGCAGCTTATCGGTACCATTTCTGGAGTTATGAGTGGTTGAAAGATTAACGTGGAAAAAGCTGGCCTGGGAGCTGGCTTTTTTTTACACACCATGGGTGATAGTAGGTTGGATATTCGGTTATATGCCGTGGTTGCTTTTGGCTGCTACGGCATTGCAGCTTGTGTGGCATTTGCATAACCAAGTACGTTTATCTTCTTGGTTATGGGATGAAAAACGCCTCACGCCACCATCTGGTAGCGGTAATTGGGAATCTTTGTTCAATGGGTTGTATCGCTTACAACAGCGCCAACGCCGCAAACGAAAAGAGCTTACTAATCTTATTCGTCGATTCCGAAATGGTGCAGAATCGCTACCCGATGCGGTAGTGGTATTCCGTGCTGAAGGCAATATTGTTTGGTGCAACAAGCTGGCTCAGCACTTACTGGGCTTCCATTGGCCAGAAGATTCAGGTCAACCTATCTCCAATCTCATTCGTACACCTGATTTTATCAAGTACCTCAACAAGAAAGACTTTTCAGAGCCATTAGAAATGCGTTCACCACTCAACGTCGAACGGATGCTGGAATTGCGTATCGTACCGTATACCGAGGGGGAGCACTTGATGGTAGTGCGTGATGTGAGCCAGTTAAAACAACTTGAGGGAATGCGTCGCAACTTCTTTGCCAACGTATCTCATGAACTGCGTACACCAATGACGGTGCTACAAGGTTATTTGGAGATGACTGAAGACCCTGATATGGTCGTGGGTCCAATGTGGAGCAAAGCTCATGGTGTCATGACGGAGCAGCTTAACCGCATGAACAGTTTGGTGAACCAACTACTGACACTATCTAAAATTGAAGCGGCACCTATGCATGAGCTTGAGGAAGTCGTGAATGTGCCCGCGATGCTTGAAGTGTTAGAAAAAGAGGCGGTTAGCCTTAGTGGGGACAACCAACATAAATTGAAATTTGATGTTGATGCTAGCCTACGCGTGTTGGGCGATGATGACCAGTTACGTAGTGCTATCTCTAACCTCGTTTATAATGCCGTCAAATACACGCCGCCTGGTGCAAACATTAATGTTCGCTGGTTCCAGACCTCTCAAGGCGCATGCTTAGAGGTGGAAGATAGTGGTGATGGTATTGAACCTCAGCACCTACACCGACTTACCGAGCGTTTTTATCGAGTGGATAAAGCAAGATCACGTGATACTGGTGGAAGTGGTTTAGGGCTAGCCATTGTAAAACACGCGCTGAGTCACCATGACTCTCATTTAGAAATTCACAGTGAAGTAGGTGTGGGCAGTAAGTTTTCTTTCGTATTGCCTGAGCGTTTGGTGGTGAAATAATGGCTTTACGATTGGCAAAAACATTCAGTTTATTCGCGCTTGTTTGTTCTTTTATGGCTGCCGCTCAAGATAAACCATTGCCGACTTATCATAAAACGACGGGGATTGTCGGGAACTTGCTCTCTGTTGGCTCCGATACACTTGCGGGTATGACAACGCTTTGGGTTGAAGAGTTTAAATCCATTTACCCGAATATTAATGCGCAAGTCCAAGCATCTGGCTCTTCTACTGCCCCTCCAGCATTGACCGAACAAACAGCTCAGTTTGGTCCCATGAGCCGCCCTATGCGTTTAAGAGAGGTTGAAGCGTTTGAACGTGAACATGGCTACAAGCCAACTGCGCTCAGGGTCGCCATCGATGCAATCGGTATTTTTGTTCATCAAGATAATCCAATTCAAGGGCTTAACTTTAGTCAGTTAGATGCTTTGTTTTCTGCCACGCTGCGCTGTGGTGAAAGTCAATTTGTCACAAACTGGCAGCAACTCGGTCTTGAATCACAGTGGGCAAAGCGAAACGTCCAGTTGTTTGGTCGTAACTCCGTTTCTGGAACTTACGGTTACTTCAAAAGCAATGCCTTGTGTGGCGGCGATTTCAAGACCCGAGTTAACGAGCAGCCAGGCTCCGCGTCAGTTGTGCAAGCTGTAGCGTCAACCATCAGTGGAATTGGTTATTCCGGTGTCGGTTATCGAGTGGCAGGCGTGCGCTTAGTCTCTGTGGCTAAAATGGGAAATGACTACGTGACTCCAACGCGAGAACATATTGTTAGTGGTAAGTACCCACTATCACGTTACTTATATGTTTACGTGAATAAGCACCCTGATTACCCATTAACACCAATTGAAGCTGAATTTATTCGCTTTATCTTTTCTGCTCAGGGACAAGCGTTGGTTGAGAAAGATGGTTATGTGCCCATTACGGCAGATTTTGCAGAAGAAGAGTTAAAAAAAGTCGGCCTGTAAGCCGACTTTTTATTTAGGTATGAAGAGTACGAGATCAGAAAGTGAGTGTCCACTTCGCGCTGTCCCAACGTTCTTGTTCTTCCTGTAAATCCGCGTGAAGTAATTTATTGTTTTCTAGCCATGCTTCATCTGTGCATGTGAGAATCCATTCGTCATTTTTGATAGATAAGGTGATATCAGGCAATGGATCTTCATTACGCTGCCCATTTAATACGATAGAAAGTCGTAATATTTTGATGAGGCTTATAACGTCACTCTGTTTATAGAGGTTGAAATCTGGTAGTTCTTGCAATTTGAGCGCTTTACGCTGGAAGCGAGCTAATGTTGCAAGCACTAATTGCTGCTCACGGTTGAAGCCTTGTAGGGTGGAGTGCAACAGAATATAAAAAGAGTGGCGATGGAAACTACGCAAGTTAATACTTAATCCGACTTCATGAAGCAACGCTGCCCACTCTAGTAAGTCAAATAACTCACTCTTTTTCTTAATGCCTAGTTCAGAGCGTACCTGACATAACATCTCACGTGCATGCCCCTTAACACGAGCGGCATGCTCTAAGTCGACCCGGTGCTTGTTGGCTAAATTTTCTGTGGTGCGCATGCGAATATCGGAGCGTGCAAAACGTTCTTCCATTTCGTACAACAGGCCTTCGCGTAGAGCACCATCGGAGAAAAACATTTGCTCAATGCGAAGCGCTTTGAAAATCGCGGACAAAATCGCTACGCCTGCTGCGAATACGGGTTTACGTTCTTCTGTTAGACCCGCCAGCTCAATATCTTCAATTGAATCAAATTTACACAGAGTTTCGATAAGTGTATCCAGTCGACTCGCTGTGATCAGGCCATCTTCAAAACCTAATCCTACTAGCACTTCTTGAATCGCTTTGATGGTTCCTGATGAGCCGAGAGCAATATCCCAGCCCTTTTTACGATATGTTGAGGCGATGGACTCGAGTTTTTGTTCGGCCGCTAACATCGCCTTACTGAAGTTTTTGCCTGACAGTTTTCCGTTTTTAAAGTATTGCTCTGTAAAACTGACGCATCCCATCTGTTTACTGTTGAGAAGCTCAGGCTCAAATTCTTGTCCAATAATCATCTCGGTACTGCCGCCTCCGATATCGATGACTAGTTTGGAGTTGGATTCTACTTGAGTGTGCGCGACACCTAAGTAAATCAGGCGGGCTTCTTCTTCTCCAGGGATAATTTCTATTGGGAAAGGCATCACTTCTTTCGCACGCTCGATGAAAAGGTGGGCATTTTTAGCGCGTCTTAGTGTGTGTGTGGCGGCGATACGTACATTTGACTCATCAAGCCCTTGCAGCCTCTCAGCGAACATGGCTAAGCATTCTAGCGCACGCTCCATTGCGGCGTGACTTAAGTTCAATTCACTGTCGAGTCCTGAAGCTAAGCGAACACGTTGTTTATGACGACTAACCAGTTGTAGGTCACTGCCGACAACTTTGGCCACCACCATATGGAAACTGTTTGAGCCGAGGTCTATCGCGGCAATGTAGCGAGTATCTTGTTCAAGTATTTGAGGCATCTGAATTTTGTTTTCTAGTTTGCTTTTCTATATTTTTAAGATAGTCATAGATAGCGATTTGAGAGCGAACTTTTTTGCGATTACCTCGTGGTACGTAAGCGTTACTCATTTCTTTATCTATTAAACGAGCCTTTACTGTATCGGTAAAATGGATATTCGTTATATCAATAATTCTCTGTTTCAAACGTGGATCACGGACTGGTACTGCTACCTCGATACGGTGATCAATATTTCTTGTCATCCAGTCTGCGGAGGAGATATAAACTTGCGGATCGCCATCATTGTGGGTGATCACCACGCGAGGGTGCTCAAGAAAGCGGTCAACAATACTGATGATGCGAATATTGTCGCTGATCCCCTCAATGCCCGGTACTAATGAGCACATGCCTCGAATGATCATGTTTATTTTTACACCGGAAGTACTTGCTCCATAAAGCTTATTGACGATGCCTTTATCGACTAGGTTATTGACCTTGATCGTAAGAGCGGCTTTTTTCCCTAGCTTGGCATTCGCAATTTCATTATCAATTAAGCGGTAGATTTGGGTTCGAGAATTACGAGGAGATACCATAAGGTGATTGAACTTCACTGGTCGGTATGGGTTCTCAATGTAACCGAAGACATTACGGACTTCATTAGTGATTTCTTGATCTGCCGTAAGCAGGGAGAAGTCGGTATAAATTCGTGCCGTCTTCTCATGGAAGTTGCCTGTGCCGATGTGTGCGTAGCGAATAATTTCTTCACCTTCGCGGCGGCTAATCATCAGTAGCTTTGAGTGAATCTTAAGACCAGGCGCACCAAAGATGACGTGCACACCCGCTTCGGTTAATACTTTTGACCATTCGATATTGGCTTCTTCATCAAAGCGAGCTTGCAGTTCGACGACCACAGTGACATTTTTGCCGTTGTGCACTGCATCAATTAAAGAGTTCATCAAGCGAGAATCTTTCGCGACGCGATAAATGTTAATCTTGATACTAAGTACTTTGGGATCGAAGGAGGCTTGGCGCACTAACTCACTAATGTGATCAAAAGTGTGGTAGGGATAATAGAGCAGAATATCTTTCGCTTTAATCGCGTCAAAGCTGTTGGCATAACCTTCGAAATCGGCACATTTCATTGGCGGGAGAGGTTTATTTTCAAGATATTCTCGTCCAACATTTGGAAACCCGATGAAGTCTTTAAAGTTGTGATAGCGTCCGCCGGGGATAAGATTATCGTAGTTAGAGATATTAAGTTTGTTACACAGAAACTCTAACATTTGAGGCGGCATATCGCGTTCGTAGACGAAGCGAACGGGCTTTGCTGTCAGTCGCTGATTGACACCCTCTGACATTTGTTCAAGCAAGCTGTACTCGATTTCATTGCGTAAATCGTATTCAGCGTCACGTGTCATTTTCATCGCATAGCCGCTAAGCTCATCATAATCAAAAAAGCCTTTGAACAGCTCGTCCAAACAGTGGCGGATTATATTATCAAGTAAGATGATGGTTTTTCGACGCTTTCCTTTCTGTTCTGGTACCATCACAAAGCGGGGAAGGTGATCGGTCGGAATTTCGATCAGAGCGTACTGGTAATGTTCTTCTTTACGCAGTTCTACGGCGATGTAAGCGTACTCGTCTTTGAGAAATTGCAGAACATCGATCTCGTCTTTCATTAGGAGGGGAGTGATATGCGGCATTACCTCTCTACGGAAGTATTTCGCGATCCACTTTTGTTGCGATTCATCCAGTTGTTGCTCGTTGACCAAGAAAATGCGACGTCGCGCCATTTCTCGAATCAACTCGCTGTAAAGCTCATCAAATTGTTCGTTAAGCTTTAGTGCTTTCGACTGCATTTTGGTTAACAGTCGTTTAGGGCTATCACTGCCACCGCGCTCTTGGCTGATTAGGATTCTGCGCTTCACGTCCGCAAAGCGTACTTTGTAAAATTCATCTAAATTGTTGGAAAAGATCCCAAGAAAGCGAATACGTTCGATCAAAGGGACGGTTTTATCGGCAGCTTCTTGTAATACTCGTTCGTTGAAAGACAACCAACTCAGTTCTTTTTCTATATATAGTTTTTCTGCGCTCATAACCTTACCTAGCCAAAAGTGAAGTAATACGTACTCATCTTGGAAAAATGGATGAGTGAGAACATTATGAGATTTTCATTACAGATTTATTTCATACCACGCATTGCATAAGAGTTGTATTCTTTTCAGGTGTTTAATGTGATCTGTAATATAATTGTCATCTTAACGACATATTCTAGTACTAAGTCAAAAAAGGTAGAGATTTAAATGGCACAAGCCGAGTTTTCATTGCAGGAAAAAGATAAGAAACGACTGATAAAAGATCGTTTAGTTCGACTTGCAGTGACATCCGGTGGTGTCGGCGTACTCGCGGCGCTTATTTTGATCTTTGTCTACCTCGCTATGGTGATCATTCCGCTTTTTTCTGATGCGGAGATCAAAACCAACCAAGCCATTCGAGCTACTCATATTGAAACACCACTTGCGATTTCAGTGGATGATTACGCTCAGCTCGCGTTCGTTCTAACCCAAAGTGGTGAGATTCAATATTTGTCGATGGACGATCCTACGAAACCTGCGGTGTATACACAGCAAATCGTCCAGAAACCCGTCGCTTTCTCTCAATCTGCTCCTGGGCTAGGTTGGTATGGATTTGTTGATGGGCAGGGTAAAGCGAACCTTTTCAAGCCAGAATTTAATGCCACATTGAGAGAAAATACACGTCCTCCGGAAGTGATTGAGCTAGACACCAGCATGGATCTGACGCTGAGTATGCCTCAAGAACCTGTGACTCAGTTTGTATTTGCAGCTTCGACGCCCTTACCAACGGTTGTTTGGCAGACGCAAAGCGGTGAAGTGAAAGCTCGCTGGCAAGTGGCTTCGTCTTTGGGTACGTCTCCTACAACGATCGATTTTACGTTCTCTTCAGGCTTTAATACGCCTCAGCAAATGTTGTTGACACCTGACGGTGAAACGCTTTATTTGCGCGATGGCTCTGAGTTGATAGTGTTAAAGAAAACCGCACGTAAATTTGCTGTACGAGAGGTGGTCGATCTCACTCAAGGTGATAAGAAGCATTCCGTTCGTACGATAGACTTATTGGCTGGTGCTTACTCGCTTTTGGTGACGCACAACGATGGTCGGGTGTCGCAATGGTTTGATACGCTGCAAGAAGAAAAACGCACGTTAACGCATATTCGTGATTTTAAATTGGCATCAGAGCTTAAGTATTTGTTGCCGGATTCTCATCGAAAAGGATTTTATAGCTTTTACACCAACGGCACGTTGCAAAGCCATTATACAACCAGTGAAAAACTGGTGTTGTTTAAGCGTGCGTACAATCAAGCGCCCGCAATCGCAGCAATGTCTAACAATGAACGCTACTTAATCACTTGGCAAAATAATGCGTTAAATGTTGCGGAAGTGGACAATGCCTATCCGGAAATTTCATTGTCTTCATTATGGCAAGAAGTGTGGTACGAAGGGTATCCTGAGCCTGAATTTGTGTGGCAATCGACTTCGGCGAGCGATAACTTTGAGGCTAAGTTCAGCCTAGTACCTATTGCGTTTGGAACGATAAAAGCGGCGATGTTTGCGATGCTGTTTTCAGTACCGCTCGCAGTGCTAGGTGCTATTTATACGGCTTACTTTATGTCGCCACGCATGCGTCGTGTAGTAAAACCGTCGATTGAGCTAATGGAAGCACTGCCGACGGTGATCATAGGTTTCCTCGCGGGATTGTGGTTCGCGCCTATTGTCGAAGATCACCTGATTACGATCGTCGTTATGCTGTTTGTTTTGCCCTTGAGCACCATGATTATGGGCGGGCTATGGGCATTAATACCGCAACCTTTGCGGAATCGTCTGCCCAATGGTTGGCATGCTTTAGTGCTCATGCCTGTCATATTGGTACTGATTGTGCTTGGAGTGTGGATTTCGCCTACGATTGAGCAGACGTTCTTTGGTGGCGATATGCGCTTATTCTTAACCGAGCATGGTATTGGTTACGATCAACGCAATGCATTGGTGGTGGGGTTAGCGATGGGGTTTGCTGTTATCCCGACGATTTTTACCATTGCCGAAGATGCCATTTTCTCTGTACCGAAGCATTTATCGGATGGCTCTTTGGCATTAGGGGCCACGCCTTGGCAAACTTTAATCTATGTTGTCTTGCTTACTGCAAGTCCAGGTATTTTTTCTGCCATTATGATGGGCCTGGGACGCGCTGTTGGCGAAACCATGATTGTGTTAATGGCAACGGGCAATACGCCATTAATGGATTGGAATATTTTGGAAGGATTGCGCAGCTTATCGGCAACCATTGCGGTGGAATTGCCAGAGTCAGAGGTTGGCAGTTCGCATTATCGTTTGTTGTTCCTCGCTGCGTTGATTTTGTTTGTCTTCACCTTTGCGGTGAACGCGCTGGCAGAGTTGGTACGTCAAAGATTGAGAGATAAATACCGTGCGTTGTAGTTTAGATCAGGAAAAAGAGCGAGTTACAGAATGTTAAATTGGATTCGTTCTGGCGCACCGTGGATATGGCTAACAGGCGGTGCGGTCAGCATCAGTCTGTTGTCGGTGTTAGGGTTATTGCTCCTCATTGGTTGGAAAGGATTAACCTATTTCTGGCCTGCGCCATTGTATCAATGGAACGTAACGTCGTTGACTCCTGTACAAGGCGAAGTGCTACATGAAAATACTATTCTGATTGGTCAAGTGTATGAGCGCAGCTTTGTACCGAAGAGTTATTTGCCTGAAAGCGCAGCACAACAGTTAGAAGACGATGAAGATTTTGCCACTCGACTCAGTATCAAAATCGCTAACCGAGAGTTGTATCCCGCCGATTTTATCTCCGTATTGCAAATGCAGTTGGATGAGCCCACGACGCCAAAAGAGTGGGCGGTGATAGAGCGCAGTAGCGGTGGTTATTTCTTTGGTAAGCTGGTGGCGTTTCAAGATGGCGATAATATATACACCAGTGATATTCAATCGATACTAAATAAAAAGCTTGATGATGCAGAAACTCTGCGCCATGAGATTGATTCTTTGGTGGTCGATCAGCTTAAAGAGCTTGGTTGGAAGCTAGAGCAGTTGCGATTAGAAAAGCGCAAGCATGAATTGAATGACACGCTGACAGAAAGCTTCTTAAAGGAAAATCAGACGAAAAAAGAGCAGATAGAAAAAGCGCTTGCGACGTTAGATTTGCAACTTGATGGTTTACGACTTCAGCTCTCTGACTATGCCTTGATTGCCGAGGATATGACGGGGTCACAAGTATCGATTCCGCTCGAAGATATTTTGGACTACTGGTATCCAAACCAAATGTCACTGCCTGATAAAGTCATGCATTGGGGAAAACAGGTTTGGAAGTTTTTATCTGAAGATCCAAGAGAGTCTAACTCCGAAGGAGGCGTGTTCCCTGCGATATTTGGTACGGTTTTCTTAGTACTCATCATGTCGATCATTGTGATGCCACTCGGGGTGATCGCCGCTATCTATCTACATGAATACGCTAAGAATAACGCTCTAACCAGAGTTATTCGTATTGCGGTTATAAACCTAGCGGGTGTTCCATCGATTGTTTATGGCGTGTTTGGTTTAGGCTTCTTCGTTTATACGATTGGTGCCTCTATCGACAACGTATTCTATGCGGAGAAGCTACCGGCACCAACCTTTGGTACGCCGGGTTTGTTATGGTCTGCACTAACTCTTGCCGTGCTGACGCTTCCAGTTGTGATTGTGACGACGGAAGAAGGTTTAACTCGTATTCCGAGTTCAGTACGACATGGCTCTCTGGCACTTGGTGCAACTCAGTTCGAAACGCTATGGCGCGTGGTTTTGCCTATGGCGACGCCAGCTATTATCACAGGTTTGATCCTTGCGATTGCGCGTGCAGCTGGCGAAGTAGCGCCACTGATGCTGGTGGGGGTCGTGAAATTGGCATCCAGTTTACCGGTTGACGGACAATTCCCTTATGTGCATTTGGATAGAAAGTTCATGCATTTAGGTTTTCACATTTACGATGTTGGCTTTCAAACCTCCAACATCGAAGCGGCGCGACCATTAGTTTATGCCACCTCTTTCTTACTCGTGACAGTGATTGTCGGGCTAAACTTAACAGCAATCAGTATTCGCAATAATTTACGAGAAAAATACAGAACGTTAGGACAAGATTAAGTATGTTTAATTTTGATAGTACATTAGGTTATGAGCCACCATTGGACGTTCATAATTTAACGGATGAACAAACAGCCATCTCAATCGAGAACCTTAATCTGTTCTATGGTCAAACTCAGGCGCTGCATGATATTTCGATGCGAATTCCCAAAGGGCGAGTCACCGCTTTTATCGGTCCTTCAGGGTGTGGAAAGTCGACGTTATTACGTTGCATCAATCGCATGAACGACTTAGTGGAAGGATGTCGAGTCACAGGCAAAGTGCGTCTCCATGGAAAGAATGTTTATCATCCTAATGTCGATGTTGCGACACTTCGACGCCGAGTGGGGATGGTGTTTCAAAGACCCAATCCATTTCCTAAGTCTATTTATGAAAACGTAGTTTATGGCTTACGCTTACAAGGTGTAAAAAACAGCCGCAGTTTAGATGACGCAGTGGAGCGATCCTTGCGCTCGGCGGCGTTGTGGGATGAGGTAAAAGACCGCTTGCATGAGAACGCATTTGGCTTATCTGGGGGGCAGCAACAGCGCTTGGTCATTGCGCGCGCGGTGGCGATTGAGCCGGAAGTCCTGTTATTGGACGAGCCAACATCAGCGTTGGATCCAATCTCAACTTTAACTATTGAAGAGCTTATCAATGAGCTGAAGACTCAATATACTGTCGTTATCGTTACCCATAACATGCAACAAGCGGCGCGAGTGAGTGATCATACTGCATTCATTCATATGGGTAAGTTAATTGAATACTCTGACGCGGACTCGATCTTCACCTCGCCAATGAAGAAGCAGACCGAAGATTACATTACGGGTCGCTACGGTTAAGTCGCGACTCTATACGGAATAAGGAACATCATGCACTTTGGACGTCATATTTCAGGACAGTTTAACGTAGAGCTAGAATCGATTCGTACTCATGTATTAACCATGGGGGGCTTGGTAGAACAGCAGCTTTCGTATGCTATTCAAGCCTTGCATAAAGAAGACATCGAACTGGCGCGTAAGGTTGTGCGTGACGATCATAAAGTGAATGCGATGGAAGTCTCGATCGATGACGCTTGTACACGCATTATTGCTAAGCGTCAGCCAACGGCAAAAGACTTGCGCTTAATTATGGCTATCATCAAAACGATCACTGATTTAGAACGTATCGGTGACGTGGCGACACGTATTGCTTACGTTGCCATTGAAAGCCCATCATCAAAAGAACGACAATTCCAAGTGTCGTTAGAGCCTCTCTGCCGTCAGGCAATTAATATGCTGCATCAGGTTTTAGACGCGTTTGCCCGTATGGATGTAGAAGCGGCAGCAGAGGTGCACAAACAAGATGACAAACTAGACGCCGAGTATGAAGCGGTGATTCGTCAGTTGATGACTTACATGATGGAAGATCCAAAAAATATCCCTAATATTCTGCAAGTGATGTGGTCTGCACGCGCGATTGAACGCGTGGGGGACCGCTGCCAGAACATCTGTGAATACATTATTTACTTTGTGAAAG
Organism: Vibrio sp. OY15; assembly: GCF_000742455.1. Lineage (NCBI taxonomy): Bacteria > Pseudomonadati > Pseudomonadota > Gammaproteobacteria > Vibrionales > Vibrionaceae > Vibrio > Vibrio sp. OY15. Next base: position 17,762 of record NZ_JPIL01000005.1, read on the forward strand.
GGAAAGATGTACGCCACCTAGGTGATCAAAGTATTGATGACGTACTGAAGTAACTGACTTCAACAAATAGACCAGCTTTTAGGCTGGCCTATTTATTAGAGAGAAGGAAAGCACGTCAATATTTATCAGGAACGAAGGTCTGATCATCAATGGGCGCTCTGACGTAACCTTCTTTATTGAGTTCAGGTAATTCGATGGGTGAGTACTCAAGTGCTTTGTAGTCAATCTGGCTTAGTAAATGACTGATACAGTTCAAGCGCGCTTTCTTTTTGTCATCAGAAGGGACGACCCACCAAGGGCAGTTTTTCGTGTCTGTATAGGCAAACATCTTATCTTTTGCTTCCGAATACTCCGCCCAGCGATGACGTGACTCCAAATCCATGGGGCTGAATTTCCAACGTTTGATCGGCGTATTAATTCGACCTAGAAAACGTTTTTCCTGCTCTTCGTCTGAAACCGAAAACCAATACTTAATCAGAATAATCCCAGAGCGTTGCAACATTCTCTCGAATTCAGGGCAAGAGCGTAAAAACTCCTCGTATTCGTCTGGAGTACAGAACCCCATGACTTTTTCGACACCTGCTCGGTTATACCAACTTCGGTCAAATAAAACGATTTCACCAGCAGATGGTAAATGAGCGACGTAACGTTGGAAGTACCATTGCGTTTTTTCTTTTTCGGTCGGTGCAGGCAGAGCCACTACGCGACAAACACGCGGGTTTAGCTTTTCTGTAATTCGCTTTATCACTCCGCCTTTGCCCGCAGCATCACGTCCTTCAAACAGAACCACCACTTTTAACCCTTTGTGTTTGACCCACTCTTGAAGTTTTACGAGCTCAACTTGAAGGTTTTTGAGCTCCTTTTCGTATTCCTTTTTCTTCAATTTAGACATACACATTTCCTCACTCCTTGATAAACAATATGTTAGCACTCAAAAGCTATGCGCGTGAGGTTACGGTGGTCTATTTGAGAGCTGCTACGACATCGGTAATGGCTTGTGTACTTGTGATGGGGATTAAAAAATCATCGACATCGGATGCGCCCATTTTGCTTTGTTCAGCAACAAAGGTCATTTGGCTAGGGCGTGTGGTTTTGCCTGACAGATGGATTTCAGGAACTTGAGTGTCTTCTACTAGCTCACGTACGTTACTCGCATTAACGCCAGCACCCGCCATGATTGCTATACGTCCTTGGGCTTGCTTAACCAAAGCTCTAAGCACATCGATCCCTTGTGGTGCTGAAGGCGCAAGACCGGAGGTTAAAATACGTTCACAACCTAAGCTGATCACTTCTTCCAAAGCTTTTTCAGCGTCACGACACTGGTCAAAGGCACGATGGAAGGTCACGCCTAAGCCAAGCGCTTGAGCAAATTCACACAGCGTAGCCGCGTAAGGCATATGAATATCACCGTCTTGAGTGAGCACGCCGAACACGGCACCGCTCAAGCCTGATTGGTGAACCGCTTCAATATCCCAACGCATCATTTCGATCTCTTCTTCATTGTAGAAGAAGTCACCTTGGCGTGGGCGGATCATGGCATAAACTGGAACACTAGAAAGCTTAGCCGCTTGCTGCATAAAGCCATAACTGGGTGTTAGTCCGCCTAAAGCCAAAGAGGAGCAAAGTTCAATCCGAGTGGCGCCGCCAGCAATGGCGTAGTGCAGAGATTCAATATTATCAATACAGACTTCTAGGTGAGTAACCACGTTCATTTATCCTGCTAACGTTACAAATAAGTGTTGTGGCTAAGATATTAACAGGGCCAGTAAGCAGAATCTGTATGGAGGGGATGATAAATAGAGGTAAAGTTTACGCTAAAGCGTTACCTCATTTTGGCGGTTTATCTGAAGGAAAAAGAAAGCCCAGAGCAGAGGCTCTGGGCTTTGATAGGACTTTACTTAGACTGATTGGCGTTTGCGGTTTTCCGCATTAGCTTATTGCTTTATATACATCCAACCATCACACCCGTTGAGCTAGGGTGAAGGTCTATTATTTTTTGCCTAGGTCAGCTGCGTGCTCAGATAGGAACGCTGCAACACCTTTTGGAGATGCGTCCATACCTGCTTTACCTTCTTCCCATTGTGCAGGACATACTTCGCCGTGCTTCTGGTGGAAGTTAAGAGCGTCAACCATGCGTAGCATTTCGTCGATGTTACGGCCTAGTGGTAGGTCGTTAACTACTTGGTGACGTACAACGCCTTCTTCGTCGATTAGGAAAGAGCCACGGAAAGCAACGCCTGCTTCTGGGTGCTCAACGTCGTAAGCTTTACAGATTTCGTGCTTAACGTCAGCAACTAGTGGGTACTTAACTTGACCGATACCGCCATCTTCGATAGCAGTGTTACGCCATGCGTTGTGAGAGAACTGAGAATCGATAGAAACACCGATTACTTCAACACCTTTAGCTTGGAAGTCAGCTAGACGGTTGTCGAATGCGATTAGCTCAGATGGGCAAACGAAAGTGAAATCTAGTGGGTAGAAGAATACTACTGCTTTCTTACCTTTAGTGAACTCTGCAAAGTTGAAGTTTTCAACGATTTCACCGTTACCTAGAACAGCTGCTGCAGTAAAATCAGGGGCTTGACGACCTACTAGTACCATTTTTTTGCTCCTAAAAAGTATGGTTAGCTCCAAACCGAATTCAGTTGTGTCGGTTTGGTTCGTGTTTGTACGAGACAAACTATAGTACAGATTGTAGTATTGAAAAAAGCGAAATAAATAGATTGAGTTAATCGAAAAAAACGATAATAACAAAACTCTTAACTCGATCACTGGAACGGCGGTAGATACAAATACAATTATGAATAAATGGCCCAGTTTGAAGCAGTTACACTATTTAGTCACACTGCATGAAACAAGACATTTTAGTGACGCTGCAGAGCGTTGTTTTGTCAGTCAGTCGACTTTAAGTAAGGGTATTCAAAACTTAGAGGAGTTGATTGGCTGTCCATTATATGAAAAGAAAGACAAGAAAAGTCCACTGGTTTTTACCCAAACAGGAGAAATGGTAGTAAAGCAGGGGCGAGAGCTGTTAGCAAAAGGGCAAGATTTGGTCGAGCTTGGACGTATGTGCCAAGGCGACGATATGCAAGGCCAGCTAAAAGTAGGATGTATACCAACAATTGCTCCGTTTTTACTGTGTGATTTGGTACAAGAGGTGAACTACCGTTTTCCACAACTGAATCTTTTATTAAGAGAAGACACGACGACAAACTTACTTCAAGCGCTCAGACATGGTGAGCTGGATGTGCTTATTTTAGCGTTACCAGTCGAAATTGATGGCATGGAAAGCCGAGTAGTGGGTAAGGATCCGTTTCGAATGGTTATAAGCGCTAATCAAGCCCAATCGGTCCCTGTGCCGATTCGTTACGCGGATTTACCTGACGAATCCGTCTTTCTACTAGAGAAAGAACATTGCTTAACGGAACATGCGGTATCAGCGTGTAAATTAACAGACAAAGAAAAAATCAATCCGTTTACGGCAACCAGCCTCCATACACTGGTGCAAATGGTTGCGAATGGTTTGGGAACAACGTTCATTCCTCAAATGGCTATCGACCATGGCTTGCTGCATAACCAGAATTTAGTCGTGATCGATCCTCCAGGTAAACAAGCTTATCGCGAAATCGGCTTAGTTTGGCGTCCGAGCTCGTCAAGAACGAAAACATTTAATCAACTTGCAGAAGTCGTTTCAGAGCTGCTTTAGCTATTAGTATTAGCCCTTACTTCTCCATTATTTATCTAAAAGCGCACTGGAAACAGTGCGCTTTCTAGTATTTTATTCTGCTGGTAAACTTTGACTTGTAAAATTTTACAGCTCTTCTTTGATGAAGCTTTCATAAAATAGTGAAATTTCACAATGTTAATTTTACACAAAGCCCTGCATGTCTTGTTTGACCCCTGTTTAAATCCATCTCTTCAGCCCTTGTGAATACAAGGTGTTTGTTTACCTGTCAATATTCATACGCTTGTTTGAAATTATAAAGCGACTTTAAATTTAATGTAATTTTATTACGTAATAACTTACAAAATAAGGCGCTTGATAGATGGTTTTTACCTTGCGGAATAAAACTTTGAATTTTCTGTTTTGTTTATATTAGGGGTTTCACTAAACCCTTTGTTGATATAGCTTATTTAAAGGCCGATACGACTTATGTCTAGATTGAAAATACACGTAGCATTACGCAATCTATCGGCATGGCTAGACGAGTTGAACACAAAGTTAAAGGATGTAATTTGTTGTTCATAACTTACAAATGTAGCTTTACGCTGACTGCCCAAGATTGATAAAGCACGTTAAGGATGAATGATTATGCTTGCTCAGACAGAACAAAAAACACAACAACTAAAGCAAACCCAAGGCATGCTTGAGGTGAATGGAGTCGTTGCTCCAGAACATCAAGCAATTTTCCCTGTTGAAGCCCAAACCTTTTTATCTCTACTGTGTGAAAAATTTGCCGGACGTGTTGAACAGTTGCTGGAAGCAAGAGAAGAGAAGCAAGCACGTATTGATGCTGGTGAGCTACCAGATTTTCTACCAGAGACACAAGACATCCGTGAAGGAAGTTGGAAGATCCTAGGAATCCCACAAGATCTGCAAGATCGCCGTGTGGAGATTACCGGACCAACTGACCGCAAGATGGTGATTAACGCACTGAATGCGAATGTAAAAGTGTTCATGGCAGACTTCGAAGATTCAATGTCTCCTGCATGGAGTAAAGTGCTGGATGGTCAAATTAACTTGCGCGATGCTGTTAATGGCACCATCAGTTACACCAATCCTGGCAATGGCAAACATTATCAGCTGGAAGATGACCCAGCGGTGTTGATCTGCCGTGTTCGCGGCCTTCATTTAAAAGAAAAACACGTTACGTGGCACGGTCAGATCATTCCAGGTGCGCTATTCGATTTCGCACTGTATTTCTATAACAACTACAAAGCGTTACTTCAAAAAGGCAGCGGCCCTTATTTCTACCTTCCAAAACTGCAATCGCATCACGAAGCGAAGTGGTGGAGCGAAGTGTTCCATTTCACGGAAGACTATTTCGGTTTGGATACAGGCACCATCAAAGCGACTGTGCTGATTGAAACCTTACCAGCGGTATTCGAAATGGACGAGATTCTGTTCTCGCTTAAAGAACACATCGTTGGTTTGAACTGTGGTCGCTGGGATTACATCTTTAGCTATATCAAAACATTGAAAAAACACTCAGACCGAGTACTGCCAGATCGCCAAGTGGTAACGATGGACAAGCCATTCTTAAACGCTTACTCGCGATTATTGGTACGTACTTGCCATAAACGAGGTGCTTTCGCGATGGGAGGAATGGCCGCATTTATCCCAGCTAAAGACCCGAAAGAGAATCAAAAAGTATTAGACAAGATCCAGACTGACAAATCGTTAGAAGCTAACAACGGCCACGACGGTACTTGGGTGGCTCATCCAGGTTTGGCTGACACTGCTATGGAAGTCTTTAGTGCTGTGCTGGGTGAACGCACCAACCAGTTGGATGTGAGCCGTGCAGAGGATGCGCCTATTACAGCAGCTGAACTGCTTGAGCCTTGTGAAGGCGAGCGCACTGAAGGCGGAATGCGCCACAATATTCGCGTTGCGCTGCAATACATCGAAGCTTGGATTTCTGGCAATGGTTGTGTGCCGATTTACGGACTGATGGAAGACGCAGCAACGGCAGAAATCTCACGCGCCTCTATCTGGCAATGGATTCAACACGGCAAGTCGCTAGACAACGGATTAAAGGTCACTAAAGAGCTGTTCGAGCTCTATCTCAAAGAGGAGATTGAAGTCGTGAAGCAAGAAATTGGCGAGCAGCGCTACCATGCGGGTCGATTTGAAGAAGCAGCAGACTTAATGGCAAGGCTCACGACGAGCGATGAACTGACCAACTTTTTGACAGTTCCTGGTTATGACTACCTGGATTAATAAAGAATAACTGTAACACCAATAACGTGAAGGATTTTCAAGGCAGATAGGGAAGTACTGCCTGAGAACGGAAACTCAACGCACACGCATAAAGTGCAAATTATAAAGAGGGATAGACCAATGACTAACTTAACTCGCCGCCAACAAATTGAAGCTCTGGAAAAAGACTGGGCAACTAACCCACGCTGGAAAAATGTGAAGCGTACTTACACTGCCGAGGAAGTGGTGGAACTGCGTGGCTCTATGGTGCCTGCAAACACAATTGCACAACGTGGTGCAGACAAACTTTGGTCACTGGTCAACGGTAGTGCGAAAAAAGGTTACGTAAACTGTCTTGGTGCGCTAACGGGTGGTCAAGCCGTTCAACAAGCTAAGGCAGGTATTGAAGCGATCTATCTGTCAGGCTGGCAGGTAGCGGCGGATAACAACACCGCTTCGACGATGTATCCAGACCAATCTCTTTACCCAGTAGATTCTGTACCGTCAGTAGTAAAGCGTATCAACAACTCATTCCGTCGTGCAGACCAAATTCAGTGGGCTGCTGGTAAGACGCCTGAAGATGAAGGTGGTATTGATTACTTCCTACCTATCGTAGCGGATGCGGAAGCGGGCTTTGGTGGTGTGCTTAACGCTTACGAACTAATGAAATCGATGATCGAAGCCGGTGCCGCGGGCGTTCACTTTGAAGACCAGTTAGCATCGGTGAAAAAGTGTGGTCATATGGGTGGTAAGGTATTAGTTCCTACGCAAGAAGCTGTACAAAAGCTCGTTGCAGCTCGTTTGGCTGCTGACGTAGCGGGAACAACAACATTAGTTATTGCTCGTACTGATGCGAATGCGGCGGATCTCATTACTTCAGATTGCGACCCATATGATAAAGACTTTATTGAAGGTGAGCGCACTCAAGAAGGTTTCTACCGCGTTCGCGCGGGTATCGACCAAGCGATTTCTCGCGGTCTGGCTTACGCACCATATGCAGACTTGATTTGGTGTGAAACGGCTACGCCATGTTTGGAAGAAGCACGTAAGTTTGCAGAAGCAATTCACGCTGAATACCCAGATCAATTGTTGGCATACAACTGCTCGCCTTCATTCAACTGGGAGAAAAACCTAGATGCAGAAACCATTGCTAAGTTCCAACAAGAGCTTGCAGACATGGGCTACAAGTACCAATTCATCACGCTAGCAGGCATTCACAACATGTGGTTCAACATGTTTGAACTGGCACACGCTTACGCTCAAGGTGAAGGTATGCGTCATTATGTTGAGAAAGTTCAGCGTCCTGAATTCCAAGCGGCTGAAAAAGGTTATACGTTTGTTGCGCACCAACAAGAAGTAGGTACAGGTTACTTCGATAGAATGACCAATACTATCCAAGGTGGTAACTCTTCAGTGACAGCATTGACAGGTTCGACCGAAGAAGACCAATTCTAATTGGCAGAGAAACACTTCCTTAATCAGCGTCAGTAATGGCATTTTGAGCGGCAACCCTGCCGCTCTTTTTTCGTTTAACCGGTGTAAAAACGAAACTTACAACAAAGAGAATACGCTTGCGTACTATTCTTCCTGCTCGATTTCTTCAGGTTCCACTTCTTCTTGTAGTTCCAATAAGTTAATCGCAATCGTCACGAAGTCACTATCAGTAATAATGCCGACCAATCGACCTTTGGTGACAACAGGTAGACAGCCAACTTTATGCTTTTGCATATAGATAGCGCTCTCTTTGAGCCCCGCGATAGGCTCTGCCGTCATGATATTGGTGTGCATCATTTCGTAGAGCGGTGTGTCAAAAGTAAAAGATTGTTCAGCCTCATCTGGGTGCAAGCTCGATTCTTGAGCAGCAAGAATGTCGCGTTGAGTCACCAAGCCTTGTAAGTGGTTATTGGCATCAACAACCGGAATGTGTCGAATATCAAGCGCATCCATCATGCTTTTTGCATCACGCAAGGTGTGCGTGCGCAGTAAGGTATGAGGATTACGAGTCATCATGTCTTCAACCTTGATCATAGAGACCTCCAGCGGCATTGTCCTTCTCTTAAATATAGAGAATATTTTTCTGTATATCTGGGAGCTAACTCGTTTTTCATCAATTAAATAGCACAATGCTGATGGGCTGCGTAATCTGTGTTTTATTGGTGTTTTATTGGTGTTTTTATTAATTTGAATAAGTCGGTTTGTGTGCGAGTCAGTTGGCATTTTTAGTTGATATTGAATGTGTCCCCAAGGTAATCCAATGAATTGAATCGCACATTTTTATTCGCTGGATTTTCCAAGATTCTTCTCTCGAAGAAGATACGCCCAGGCTTACCAAATTGAAGACAGCAACCTAGATGAAACGAACAACGTGTAACAAACTTATTGCGCTGGCAGTGGCGGCATTCAGTGTGCCATCAACACAGGCGATTGTGTTAGGAGATGAACAAACCGATCCTGTTGACCGCGTTACTTTGCGAGCAAGTAATATGGCAGAGTTTCCGCTGTGTGGGGGAACGATGCTGACAGAGCAATGGGTACTGACTGCGGCGCACTGTGTGGTGATGGGACAAGGAACCAATGAAGCAACCTACTATGTGACCCCGCCGGGTGAGTTGTCGGTGAATGCGAATGTGTATGAACTTAATTCTGCAGGGCTTGATAACTTCTATCCGGTGTCTCACGTTGTGGTTCATCCGGATTACACCCGGATTTCAAAAGCTGAGGCCGACAGTAATGGCAACGTGAAACCTATCCAAACCGGTTTAGATTCAGACATCGCGTTGCTGTATCTCACGCGCCCAGTGGCAAACGCGAGCTTTGCTGACCTAGCGAGTAAAGTTGACATGGAGAGTATCGAAGCACGTTTGGCGGCGGATTGGAACGATAATTACCTGACCAATCAACGTGTCGAAAATGTGCAAGTGTTTGGATGGGGGGCTACTCAGCCGGATGCTTCTGAACCTTCTAATACGCTCAAAACCACCATTAGCACATTTTTACCCATCGACAAATGTTATGAGCGTTTAGAAATTGGCAGCAGTTTTCCGGGGATCATTGATTCAAGAGACAACCAAACCAAAATTTGTACGCTACCAACACAAAACCATGTATTGGAGCCAGATAGCCATACTCAATATGGCAACTCTGCATGTAAAGGTGACAGTGGTGGCCCGTTGGTCGATGTGGCGACCGGCAAACAAATTGGTATTGTTAGTGGCGGCCCCCTTATTCTACCAACGTGTGGCTCTTTGACGATCCCAAGTTTCTACACCAAGGTGAGCCACTATTACGACTGGGTACAGTCTTACATCACTGCCGATGCGCCACCAAGTCGTTACATCATTGCGCCGAATTTTATCAAAAGTGCTAACAATGAAAGTGGTGACAATAAAGAGTGTCACGATGGCATTGCGACCAATAACTGTGATTTCAAAGGCTCAGATGATGAAGGTGGCAGTCTAGGGTTTTGGTTATTGGGTTTATTCGTGCCGTTATTCTTGTGGCGAAAGCGTGAGGTTTGATAGGGCGATTGGAATGCCAAACTAATAAGCAGCGGTATACGCTGCTTTGCTTTTTTCATGTTCTCTCTTTGGGGCTCAAATTAAAAATAGTGCCAAGTAATCGAGGCTTTTCACGTTTTATTACACTCTTCACCATGGCTTTTACTGCTATATTCTGGTGATTTGCTTGCTATTGCAGCATGTAAACATATACTAGTCTGCTGCGAAAAACTCGTCGCAATTTTATCGTCGCCTAGACGTGATTTGACCAATAGATAAGACAAGTAACATGCAAGTATCAGATTTCCATTTCGACCTTCCAGATGAACTCATCGCTCGCTACCCTCAACCAGAGCGTACCGCTAGCCGACTGCTGCAAATGGACGGCAATACCGGAGAGCTCATTGATGGCACATTTACTGATGTATTGGGCCAAGTTCAACCCGGTGACTTAGTGGTGTTTAATAATACTCGCGTTATTCCTGCTCGTCTTTTTGGCCGCAAGGAATCGGGCGGTAAATTAGAAGTGCTGGTGGAGCGTATGTTGGATGAGAAAAGCATCCTCGCGCACGTTCGTTGCTCTAAATCACCAAAACCAGGTACAACCATTATTGTTGGCGAGAATGATGAATATTCAGCAGAAATGGTTGCACGCCATGATGCTTTATTTGAACTGAAATTTAGTTCTGATAAGACGGTACTAGAAATTCTGGAAGAAATCGGCCATATGCCGCTTCCTCCTTACATCGACCGTCCAGACGAAGATGCAGATAAAGAGCGTTACCAAACGGTATATAATCAAAAGCCAGGTGCGGTTGCGGCACCGACAGCGGGCCTTCACTTTGATGATGTTCTCTTGGAGAAAATCAAAGCGAAAGGTGCAGAGTTTGCTTACGTTACTTTGCACGTTGGGGCGGGTACATTCCAGCCAGTAAAAGTGGAAAATATCAACGATCACCACATGCATGCCGAGTACGTAGAAGTACCGCAAGAAGTCGTCGAAGCAATTAAAGCGACGAAAGCGCGTGGCGGACGAATTATTGCTGTTGGTACCACATCTGTGCGTTCACTTGAAAGTGCAGCGCAAGACGCATTGCAAAAAGGGACTGAGCTGGCCCCATTCTTTGGCGATACTGAAATCTTTATTTTCCCTGGTTACGAATATCAGCTAGTGGATTGCTTGATCACAAACTTCCACTTGCCTGAATCAACACTGATCATGTTGGTGAGTGCATTTGCTGGATACGAGAACACCATGAATGCTTACAAACATGCGGTGGAAAACAAATACCGTTTCTTCTCGTATGGCGATTCAATGTTCATCAAGAAGAAAACAGCGTAGTTAAAAATAGATTTACGAGTGCTAGCAGTAAGCTAGGAAATAAAGCATCCATTGCTTTGTCTCTCGCAAGGAAAAGCGACCGCTCCTTAAAGTAGGGTAGAGCCCTAAACACTCAGTCAGACTGTTTCTCTGACACCCGGAGGCATCGTGAAATTAAAATTCGATCTTAAGAAGAAAAACGGCAATGCACGTCGTGGTCAACTGACTTTCGAACGCGGCACTGTTCAAACTCCTGCGTTCATGCCAGTAGGTACTTACGGTACCGTTAAAGGTATGACACCAGAAGAAGTAAAAGGTACTGGTGCAGAAATTCTGCTAGGTAATACGTTCCACCTGTGGCTACGTCCTGGTCAAGAAGTGATGAAAATGCACGGTGACCTGCACGATTTTATGAACTGGCACGGTCCTATTCTTACTGATTCAGGCGGCTTTCAAGTATTCAGCCTTGGTAAGATGCGTACGATCACTGAAGAAGGTGTTCACTTTCGTAACCCAGTAAACGGTGACAAGATTTTCATGGACGCAGAAAAGTCGATGGAAATTCAAAAAGACCTGGGCTCTGACATCGTTATGATTTTTGACGAGTGTACGCCTTACCCAGCGACACACGATGAAGCGAAGAAATCGATGGAAATGTCATTACGCTGGGCACAGCGTTCACGTGACCACTTCGAGAAGCTAGAAAACCCGAACAACCTATTTGGTATTGTCCAAGGTGGTGTTTACGAAGATTTACGTGATGTGTCGGTAAAAGGTCTAACGGAAATCGGTTTTGACGGTTACGCGGTTGGTGGTTTGGCAGTAGGTGAGCCTAAAGAAGACATGCACCGTATTCTTGAGCATACTTGTCCTCAACTTCCTGAAGACAAACCTCGCTACTTGATGGGCGTAGGTAAGCCAGAAGACTTGGTTGAAGGTGTTCGTCGTGGTATCGACATGTTTGACTGTGTAATGCCAACGCGTAACGCACGTAATGGTCACTTATTTGTGACTGGTGGTGTGATCAAGATCCGTAATGCGAAACATAAAACGGATACAACACCATTGGATCCGCATTGTGACTGTTACACTTGTCAAAACTACAGCAAGTCGTACCTTCACCATTTAGAGCGTTGTAATGAAATCTTAGGCGCTCGCTTGAATACAATCCATAACCTGCGTTACTACCAGCGTCTGATGGAAAGCATTCGTAAAGCAATTGATGAAGATCGCTTCGATGAATTTGTTACTGAGTTCTATGAGCGTCGTGGCCGTGAAGTGCCACCACTAGCAAAAGAGCAGTAATTGAAAAACTAAAAGAATTAAAGCCTTTGGCATGTCGCCAGAGGCTTTTGCTAATAAAGTAGGCTAACGCACGTTATTTTTGAGAGAGCGATCTCTATTAGTTACTCTCAGACTTGAATCTAAAATGCGAAAGCCCAATTTGTTTGATTATCAATAAAATATAATGAGGATGTTTTAATGTTTATTTCTCAGGCTCACGCAGCAGCAGAAGGCGCGCCAGCAGGCGGTGGTTTTGAAATGCTAATCATGCTTGGCATGTTCGCAGTGATCTTTTACTTCATGATTTACCGCCCACAAGCGAAACGCGTAAAAGAACACAAAAACCTAATGGCTTCTATGGGCAAAGGCGACGAAGTTTTAACTAGCGGTGGCCTAGTGGGTAAAATCACTAAGATTGCTGAAGACAATGACTACATTTCAATTGAGCTTAACGCGAACAATGAAGTAGTAATCAAGAAAGACTTCATCACTGCAGTGCTACCAAAAGGTACGCTTAAGTCTCTATAAAACAGCTAAAGGATCCTCGCTGTGCTAAACCGTTATCCATTATGGAAGTACTTGATGGTGCTTTTTGCCATCATCACCGCTGCGTTATACGCACTTCCAAATATCTACGGTGAAGATCCGGCTATTCAAGTTACAGGGGCGCGTGGCGCCTCTGTAGATATGTCAACGCTGGATGCTGTCACTACTGCTCTTAACAAAGAGCAACTTTCTCATAAATCCATTGCTCTCGAAGATGGATCAATTCTTGTTCGTTTTAACGACACTGACACACAAATCAGTGCTCGTGATGTCATCAGCGAAGCGCTAGGCAAAGACACAATTGTTGCACTTAACCTTGCACCTTCTACACCCGATTGGCTAGAAGCGATTGGCGCGTCACCATTGAAGCTAGGTCTTGACCTTCGCGGTGGTGTTCACTTCTTAATGGAAGTGGATATGGATGCAGCGATGGAAAAGCTTGTTGGTCAACAAGAAGAAGCTTTCCGTAGCGAACTTCGTGACGCCAAGATTCGTTACCGTGCAATCCGCCCTTCTGGAAAAGAAGCGGTAGAAGTGTTGTTGCGTAACGAAGAGCAATTAGCAGAAGCGAAAGCAACGCTAGAAAAGAATCACCCGGACATGATTTTTGTCGATTCTGATTCAAATGGCCGTTACGCTCTTACTGCAACCTTTACTGAGCAACGTTTACAAGAGATCCGTAACTATGCTGTTGAGCAAAACATTACGATTTTACGTAATCGTGTCAACGAACTAGGTGTTGCGGAACCATTGGTTCAACGTCAAGGTGCTAGTCGCATTGTGGTTGAACTGCCTGGTGTTCAAGACACTGCTCGTGCAAAAGAAATTCTCGGAGCTACGGCAACGCTTGAATTCCGTGAAGTTGATGATAAAGCTGACCTATCGGCAGCGGCAAATGGTCGTGCGCCAGCAGGTAGTGAAATCAAGATGGACCGTGATGGTCGCCCAGTTGTGCTTAAGAAGCGCGTTATTCTTGGCGGTCAAAGCATCACAGATGCAAGCTCAAGTGTTGATGAATATGGTCGTCCACAAGTTAACATCTCGCTAGACAGCGAAGGTGGTAATAAGATGTCTGCGTTCTCTAAGAAGAACATTGGTAAGCTAATGGCTACCGTGTTTGCAGAATACAAAGACAGTGGCCGTCGTACGCCTGAAGGCAAAGTTATTCTGGATAAGCATGAAGAAGTCATCAACCAAGCAACGATTCAATCGGCTCTTGGTCGTAACTTCCGTATCACAGGTATCGACTCTGCTGCAGAAGCACACAACCTAGCACTTCTACTACGTGCTGGTGCACTGATTGCACCTATCTCTATCGTTGAAGAACGTACCATTGGTCCATCAATGGGCCAGCAAAACATCGATATGGGTATCCAAGCATGTATCTGGGGTATGGTTGCCGTAATGCTATTTACGCTGCTTTACTACCGCGGCTTTGGTTTGATTGCAAACATCGCTCTAATGGCAAACTTGGTGCTTATCATTGGTGTTATGTCGATGATTCCAGGCGCTACCATGACGCTTCCGGGGATAGCCGGTATCGTGTTAACAGTCGGTATGGCGGTTGATGCGAACGTACTGATCTTCGAGCGTATCCGTGAAGAAATTCGTGATGGACGTAGTCCACAACAAGCGATTCACCAAGGTTACGCGAATGCATTCAGCACGATTGCTGATGCGAACATCACAACACTAATTACTGCAATCATTCTATTTGCGGTCGGTACAGGTGCGGTGAAAGGTTTCGCAGTTACTCTATCTATCGGTATCTTAACTTCAATGTTCACCGCCATTATTGGTACACGTTGTATCGTGAACCTGATCTACGGTGGCAAACGCGTTGATAAATTGTCGATCTAAGGCTGGGAATTAATATGTTTCAAATTCTAAAAGCAGAGAAGACGATCGGCTTTATGCGTTGGTCGAAAGTAGCATTCGTTTTTTCAATTATAATGATTGCTGCTTCTATCTTCACTTTGTCAACCAAGTGGCTTAATTGGGGTCTAGATTTCACTGGCGGTACGCTTATCGAGGTCGGTTTTGAACAGCCAGCAAACCTTGAAGAGATTCGTGCAGCACTAGATTCCAAAGGCTTTAGTGATGCGACAGTACAAAACTTCGGTAGTGCTCGTGAAGTCATGGTCCGTCTTCGTCCACGTGATGACGTTTCTGGTGAAACGCTAGGTAACCAAATCATTGGTGCTATCAAAGATGGTACTGGCGAAAGCGTAGAAATGCGTCGTATTGAGTTCGTAGGTCCCAACGTTGGTGATGAGCTAACAGAAGCTGGTGGTCTAGCGATCTTGGTATCGCTGATCTGTATCCTGCTTTATGTATCGATGCGATTTGAATGGCGTCTAGCGGCTGGTGCGGTAATGGCATTGGCTCACGATATAATTATCACGCTAGGTGTCTTCTCGTTTCTACAAATTGAAGTTGACCTGACTATCGTAGCTGCGCTACTGACGGTTGTGGGCTACTCACTCAACGATACCATCGTTGTATTTGACCGGATTCGTGAAAACTTCCGTAAGATGCGTAAGGGTGAACCTTCAGACATTATGGACGCCTCAATCACTCAAACGTTGAGCCGTACATTGATTACATCTGGTACGACGTTGTTCGTGGTAATTGCACTGTTCATGCAGGGTGGTGCTATGATTCACGGCTTTGCAACCGCACTTTTACTCGGTATCACTGTAGGTACTTACTCTTCTATCTACGTAGCATCAGCACTGGCTCTAAAACTGGGTATCCAGAAAGAGCACTTGATGCCACCTCAAGTAGAAAAAGAGGGTGCAGAGTTCGACGAAATGCCATAAGGCAGATTGAGAACCGAAAACAAAAACCGCTGAACAATCAGCGGTTTTTTTATGCCTGATAGATTTGAAAGTTTCATTTTTTTTTGAGGTACTTCCAGCTTGAATTGTAGTTTTTTGATTGAGTTGAATATCGGAAGTATGTTCAACAATTTCGGGAGGAAATAATGTCAAGGCAAGCTGAAATAAAAGTACAGTTACTGAAGTTTGTAGAGATTTCTTACAAGCACAATAAAGGTGTTACCACCAAGCTAGTTACTGGAGGGAAAAGGTTCAAGTTAGCAGTTGATGAGTCAGGTAAAGTAACTTTATCTGGTGAGCTTGGATTTACTAAGTTTGAAGTTTCAAAAGAAATGGTTGAAGAGCTGGGCATAAAATTAAAAGCCGTTTCTGTTACTTTTAAAACTACTCGTGATGGTGTTTTGACATACAGTGGGAGTGTTTCTCTTTTTGGTGTTGTTTCCTTTGGAGTTACTGGGCAGGTAAATGTCCGTGAGCTTTTAGAGCAGTGCGAGTGGGGGCTTTGTAAGTACAGATTTAAGCCGAGTAAAATTGATCAAGCGCTCCGTGAAGCTGGGGTTTAGTTGGTTATGCTAAATAGAATTCTACCTATTCCGGTTTTACTAAGTGTTTCAACGCCCTGCATCGCAAGTCCACTCCACGATACTTACCTTGATATACGTAATAATTTATACAAGATGCAGTATATAGAGGTGGTAGAAGCTATGGCAGGACCAAATCTATCGATTGAAGAGCTGAACAGTATTAAGTCTCACCCAATAAAATTTGGTCATCAATTTCCATTTTTATCATCTATCCCATCAAGTTTGGTTACAGAGCTGTCTTACTTTGAAGAGTACAGTGAGGGTGGAGGAGTTGGATGTCTTTCTGTAAACGGCTTTGGTGATGTATACCAGCCAGTCACGGTTTCGCTGCAGTTTTTAATGAAGGAACAAATATGGAAGGTTAAGCACGTAAAAATAGACCACTTATCTGACTACGACCGTTTCTACAAACAGGCTGATTGTTCGAAATAAAAAAGCCCCGCTCAATGAGCGGGGCTTTCTAAAGTCATCAGCGTGACGGGCTATATATGACTTTCAAATCTTACTTAAGGATCGCGCTGTTACCGTTTTCGCGGATGTGCTTAAGGATAGATTTTACGCCACGAGCGCTTGAAGCAACGATGTTACCAGACTTCATGTAGTCAGTGCCGCCAGCAAAGTCTGTTAGGATTGCGCCAGCTTCACGAGCAATAAGCTCACCTGCTGCCATATCCCAAGGTTTTAGGCCTAGCTCGAAGTAACCATCAACACGGCCAGCAGCCACGTAACAAAGGTCAAGAGCAGCAGAGCCGCTACGACGGAAATCAGCACATTCAGTGAATAGCGCACCAACGATCTTGATGTAAGACTCAGCGTGTTGTTTCTGCTTGAATGGGAAGCCTGTTGCTAGAACAGTACCTTGAAGGTCTTTTAGTTGAGCAACACGAATACGTGCACTGTTTAGTTGAGCGCCGGCACCGCGTTGTGCAGTGAATAGCTCGTTTTGCATTGGATCGTAAACACAAGCAACTTCAGTTTTGCCCTTAATACGAACAGCGATAGAAACCGCGAAAGTTGGGTAACCTTTTACAAAGTTAGTGGTGCCATCCAGTGGGTCGATGATCCATTGTACGTCTTTATCTTTACCTTCGATAAGACCTTGTTCTTCAGCAACGATACAGTGCTCAGGGTAAGACTGCTTGATAGTATCGATGATGATGTATTCTGCTTCTTTGTCTACGTTAGTGACAAAGTCATTAGTGCCTTTAAGAGTAGATTCTACTTTATCAGTGTTTTCTAATGATTTAGCAATATGATTGCCTGCCTTTCGCGCAGCGCGAATAGCAATGTTTAGCATTGGATGCATACGAATTTCCCAACGGATGTTAAAGAACAAATGAAAGCGGCGGCGAGTATACCAGAGATAATCAAAAAGGGAAGTGGTTATTTTTTACTCTAATTGCGGCCGACTGAGTGTACAGATCATACTGCGGACGAGAACAATAACCAAGAATGAGAAGAGAGGTCTGCTTGCCTCTAGGGTGTCTTAAAAAACTATGATAACATTCTGCGGTTTTAATTTAGGTAGCAAACACAGATGTTGGATCAAGTAAAAATTGTACTCGTAGGTACCTCTCATTCAGGCAATATTGGCTCAGCAGCTCGAGCAATGAAAGTGATGGGTTTAAACCAACTAGTATTAGTCGATCCACAATGTGAAGTGGATGAACAAACTCTTGCTTTAGCTGCGGGTGCTGGTGATATTGCTCAAAATGCAAAGATTGTCGGCACATTAGAAGAAGCGGTTGAAGATTGTGGCCTTGTTGTGGGTTCTAGCGCCCGCTCTCGTACATTAGAATGGCCAATGCTCGAGCCACGTGAATGCGGTGAGAAATTTGCAGTTGAAGGCCGAAAGCATCCGGTTGCGCTCGTGTTTGGCCGAGAAAGAACTGGTTTGACAAACGAAGAGCTACAAAAGTGCCACTACCATGTTTGTATTCCCGCTAATCCTGAGTACAGCTCGCTTAACCTAGCGATGGCTGTACAAACTCTCAGTTACGAAGTGCGAGTTGCACACTTGAACTTAGAGCAAAGCCAGTTTTCCCCAAATGAATCGGAAGAATACCCGCGTCATCGAGAACTCGAATTGTTCTTCGAGCATCTTGAAAAGGTGATGGTTGAGACCCAGTTTATTAACAAAGAGCAACCTGGACAGGTGATGAATAAGTTGCGCCGTTTGTTCTCTCGTGCTCGACCAGAAACCCAAGAACTTAATATTCTACGAGGCGTTTTGACTTCGATAGAAAAGAAGTTCTGAGTGAATAATAACCACTTTAGATGTGAGGATGAATACCTGAGTAAAATGGTCAAATAAATACTTGACCAAATTACTCAGGTATGGAAAAATCTTAACCATTACAAACCATGTGGATACGGTGTGGTATGAAACTTACATCTAAAGGAAGATATGCGGTGACAGCCATGCTGGATGTGGCACTGCATTCGCAACAAAACCCTGTACCTCTGGCTGATATTTCAGAGCGTCAAGGGATCTCGCTCTCTTACTTAGAGCAGCTATTTTCAAAATTGCGTAAAGCAGGTCTCGTTGCCAGCGTTCGTGGTCCTGGTGGTGGTTACCGACTTGGTGCCGACGCTCACAGTATCGCTATTGGTACCGTGATTGCTGCCGTTGATGAGTCAGTAGATGCAACCAAATGCCAAGGTAAAGGAGATTGCCAAGGTGGAACACGTTGCCTTACTCACACGCTGTGGCGTGACCTAAGCTCTCGCATTAGTGACTTTTTGAATAACATCACTCTTGGTGAGTTGATGACAGACAATGAAGTACTCGAAATTTCTGATCGTCAGGACATTGATCTGGCGGTAACCCATGGGCTATCAAACAAAAATACAACCGCCGCGCCCATCGGTGTAAACGTCCGCTCTTAGCGGTCAGCTTTTTACATTGGAGTAGAGAATGAAACTGCCGATTTATCTTGATTATTCCGCTACATGTCCAGTTGATCCACGTGTTGCTGAAAAAATGGTTCAGTACATGACAATGGATGGCACATTTGGCAACCCAGCGTCACGTTCGCACCGTTACGGCTGGCAGGCAGAAGAAGCGGTCGATACTGCTCGTGAGCAAATTGCTGACCTTCTAAATGCAGATCCTCGCGAAATCGTATTTACATCTGGTGCGACAGAATCAGACAACCTTGCGATTAAAGGTGCAGCGCACTTTTACTCGAAGAAAGGCAAGCACGTAATCACTTGTAAAACAGAGCACAAAGCCGTTCTTGACCCATGTCGTCAACTTGAGCGTGAAGGCTTTGAAGTGACTTACCTTGAGCCAGAATCAAATGGCTTGATCGATCTAGAGAAGCTTAGAGCAGCCATGCGTGATGACACCGTGCTTGTGTCTATTATGCATGTAAACAACGAGATTGGTGTGGTTCAAGACATTACAGCGATCGGCGAACTGTGCCGTGAGCGTAAAATTGTTTTCCACGTGGACGCTGCGCAATCTGCAGGTAAATTACCAATCGACGTTCAAGAGATGAAAGTTGATCTAATTTCACTTTCTGCTCACAAAGTTTACGGTCCTAAAGGTATCGGTGCACTTTACGTACGTCGTAAGCCTCGTATTCGTCTTGAAGCGCAAATGCACGGTGGCGGTCATGAGCGTGGTTTCCGCTCTGGTACACTACCTACTCACCAAATCGTAGGCATGGGTGAAGCATTCCGCATTGCAAAAGAAGACATGCAAAAAGATTACGATCATGCTTTAGCGCTTCGTAACCGTCTTTTTGATGGCGTGAAAGACTTAGAAGCAGTGACGGTAAACGGTGACTTTGAGCAGCGTGTACCACACAACCTAAACATCAGTTTCGCATTCGTAGAAGGTGAATCACTACTAATGTCGCTTAAAGATCTAGCGGTATCTTCTGGTAGTGCTTGTACGTCTGCAAGCCTTGAGCCTTCTTACGTTCTTCGTGCCCTAGGCATGGATGACGAATTGGCTCACAGCTCGGTTCGTTTCTCGTTTGGTCGTTTCACGACTGAAGAAGAAATTGATTACGCAATTGAACAAATCCGCGTTGCAGTGACTAAGCTACGCGACATGTCTCCTCTATGGGATATGTACAAAGAAGGGATTGATTTGAGCACTGTTGAATGGGCTCACCATTAATCTCAGGGATTGAAATAGAGGATTCGAGGTAATTTATCATGGCATACAGCGAAAAAGTAATTGATCACTACGAGAACCCACGTAACGTTGGTTCATTCGATAAAGAAGATCCATCAGTAGGTAGCGGCATGGTTGGCGCTCCTGCGTGTGGTGACGTAATGAAGCTTCAAATCAAAGTGACACCTGAAGGTATCATCGAAGATGCGAAGTTCAAAACATACGGTTGTGGTAGTGCAATCGCATCAAGCTCACTAGTAACTGAGTGGGTAAAAGGTAAGTCAGTTGATGAAGCGGCAGCAATTAAAAACTCTGAGATTGCTGAAGAGCTAGAGCTTCCACCAGTGAAAGTTCACTGTTCTATTCTTGCTGAAGATGCAATCAAAGCAGCGGTTGCTGACTACAAGAAAAAACACCAAGAATAATTATTCCGTAATATAATGGGAGCTTTGACGCTCCCATTCCAATCGAAATTTAGACAGACTAAGGTGCAGTATGGCCATCACAATGACAGAATCAGCGGCAAGTCGCGTAAGAGCATTCCTAGATAACCGAGGCAAAGGTATCGGTTTACGTCTTGGAGTGAAGACGACTGGCTGTTCCGGCATGGCATACGTACTTGAGTTTGTTGATGAGCTCAATGAAGAAGACGAAGTATTTGAACTCTCTGGAGTGAAAATTATCATCGATCAAAAGAGCTTAGTGTACCTAGATGGTACTGAATTGGATTACGTGAAAGAAGGGTTGAATGAAGGTTTTGAATTCAACAACCCTAACGCGAAAAGTGAATGTGGTTGTGGTGAAAGCTTCAACGTCTAATTGATTGTCCTTCTGGGCAAACGAGTCCGGAAGGCTTTACTAGGACCCGAACTTAATGAATCACTTTGAATTATTTGGGCTACCAAGTCAGTTTAAGCTGGATGGTAGCCTTCTTTCTTCTCAGTTCCGAGAACTACAAAAACGCTTCCACCCGGATAACTTTGCAACGGGCTCAGAACGTGACCGTTTGATGGCGGTGCAAAAGGCGGCGCAAATCAACGATGCCTATCAAGTTCTGAAAAATCCTATTTCTCGCGCCGAGTATATCCTCGCAGAGCAAGGTGTTGAGATCCGAGGTGAACAGCAAACAATGCAAGATCCGATGTTCTTAATGGAGCAAATGGAACTGCGCGAAGAACTGGAAGAGATTGCTGACAAGTCCGATCCTGAATCGGCGCTTTTTGACTTCGACTCTAAGGTCAGCAAAATGTACAAACAGCATCTGGCAAGCGTCGAGCAAGAGCTTGATGATGGTCTATGGGCTGAAGCCGCAGACCGAGTTCGTAAGCTAAAATTCATTGCCAAACTAAAGAACGAAATTGAGCTAGTCGAAGACAAACTCCTCGGCTAGTAAGCGTGACAAGGACCTATCATGGCACTACTTCAAATCGCAGAACCGGGCCAAAGCTCGGCACCTCATGAGCATAAGTTAGCAGCGGGTATCGACTTAGGTACTACCAACTCTTTGGTTGCTTCTGTACGTAGCGGCGATGCAACTCCACTTGCGGACGAGCAGGGCCGTACTATTTTACCTTCAGTCGTTAATTACGCTGAGGAAACGTTAACGGTCGGCCACGAAGCCAAAGCCAAAGCAGAGTTTGAACCAGAGAACACGATTATCTCTGTAAAACGTTTGATCGGTCGTTCATTAAAGGACATTCAGTCCCGTTACTCTTCACTTCCTTATCGTTTTAAAGAGAGTGAAAACGGCCTGCCAATTTTGCAAACACCTCAAGGTGACAAAAACCCGATTGAAGTATCTGCGGACATCCTAAAAGTATTGGGTAAGCGAGCTGAAGATACGTTAGGTGGTGAGTTAGCAGGTGTCGTTATTACCGTTCCTGCTTACTTTGATGACGCGCAACGTGCAGGTACAAAAGATGCGGCGAAATTAGCTGGTCTTCATGTTCTCCGTCTACTTAACGAACCAACCGCTGCGGCAATTGCTTATGGCCTAGACTCAGGTCAAGAAGGTGTGATTGCGGTTTACGATCTAGGTGGCGGTACTTTTGATATCTCTATCCTACGTTTATCGAAAGGCGTATTTGAAGTATTAGCAACAGGTGGCGACTCTGCATTAGGCGGTGACGACTTCGACCATTTATTTGCCGATTATTTAATGGAGCAAGCGGGTCTAGAAGCGCCGCTTTCTGCAGAAAAGAACCGTACACTGTTGAACATTGCTACTGAAGCTAAGATTGCTTTCTCTGAGCAAGACAGTGTTGACGTTGACGTTTTTGGTTGGAAAGGCACCGTGACTCGCGAGCAGTTCGAAGATCTGATTCGTCCGCTAGTGAAGAAAACCCTGATGTCTTGTCGTCGCGCATTAAAAGATGCGGATGTCGACGCAGATGAAGTACTCGAGGTCGTCATGGTTGGTGGCTCAACACGCACATTGCTTGTACGAGAAATGGTTGGCGAATTCTTTGGCCGTACACCACTGACAAGCATTAACCCAGATGAAGTTGTTGCAATCGGTGCGGGTATTCAAGCTGATATCCTAGCGGGTAACAAACCTGACTCTGAAATGTTGCTTCTTGATGTGATTCCACTGTCGCTCGGTATTGAAACCATGGGTGGTTTGGTCGAGAAGATCATCCCCCGCAACACTACGATTCCCGTTGCGCGTGCGCAAGAATTTACCACATTCAAAGATGGCCAAACGGCGATGAGTGTTCATGTGGTACAAGGTGAACGTGAAATGGTTGATGACTGTCGTTCACTTGCTCGCTTCTCGTTAAAAGGTATTCCTCCGATGGCAGCGGGTGCGGCACATATTCGCGTGACTTACCAAGTTGACGCAGATGGCCTTCTTTCTGTTACGGCAATGGAGAAGAGCACTGGTGTTCAATCAGAGATTCAAGTAAAACCTTCTTACGGCTTAAGTGACAATGAAGTGGCGGATATGTTGCGTGATTCAATGACGCACGCAAAAGAAGACATGCAAGCTCGTGCCTTAGCTGAGCAGCGTGTTGAAGCCGACCGAGTGATAGAAGGTTTGATTGCAGCGATGCAAGCTGATGGTGATGACTTACTATCAGAACAAGAGAAACAAAACTTGATTAAAGCCATCGAAGCCTTGATTGAGCTGCGTAATGGTGATGATGCAGATGCGATAGAGCAAGGCATTAAAGATACCGATAAAGCGAGTCAAGATTTCGCATCACGCCGTATGGATAAATCGATTCGAGCTGCGTTGTCAGGTCAATCAGTAGACGATATATAAGAGATAAGTAGTTATGCCTAAGATTATTGTATTACCACACGACGATTTGTGCCCAGAAGGTGCAGTGTTGGAAGCAAACTCTGGTGACACCGTTCTAGACGTAGCGCTAAAAAACGGTATCGGTATTGAACATGCGTGTGAGAAGTCATGTGCGTGTACTACCTGCCACGTAATCATCCGTGAAGGTTTTGATTCACTAGAAGAAAGTGAAGAACTAGAAGACGACATGCTAGATAAAGCGTGGGGTCTAGAGCCTGAGTCACGCCTAGGGTGTCAGGCGAGAATCGCTGATGAAGACTTGGTGGTAGAAATTCCTAAATACACACTAAACCACGCTTCAGAAGATCACTAAAACTATCTTCCCAATATAGGGAAGAAGCAAAAGGAAGATGAGCAATGAAATGGACAGATTCTCGCGATATCGCGATTGAACTTTGTGACAAGTTTCCAGATGTCGATCCAAAAACAGTGCGTTTTACCGATCTTCATCAATGGATCATGGAGTTAGATGAGTTTGACGATGAGCCAAACCGTTCTAATGAAAAGATTCTAGAAGCCGTTATCATGTGCTGGATGGACGAAGCAGACTAAGTCTGTAAAACACAGCCTAGTTAACAATTCTTACTAAAAAAAGCGGACCTTTAGGTCCGTTTTTTTATCCAATTGACATTTTTGCCCTACATAATGCTAACATCCGTGAGTTATTAAAAAGAAGCAGCGTAGGCAACGCTGCTATAAGACAAGGAGAAACCATGTCTACACAGATGTCTGTATTTTTAAGTCAAGAGTCGGCAGCACCACATTGGGGTGAAAAAGCACTGCTTTCATTCGCTGAAAACGGCGCAACTATTCACTTAGGTGAAGGTTATGATCTCGGCGCAATTCAACGTGCAGCTCGTCAGCTAGATGGCCAAGGAATTCGTTCTATTTTTCTTTCTGGTGATAACTGGGATCTAGAGAGCGTATGGGCTTTCCACCAAGGGTTCCGTAACCCTAAAAAACATGGCTCAGTTGAGTGGGCTGCATTGTCTGATGAAGATCAAGCAGAGCTTCAAGCTCGTATTACTTCGACTGATTTTACCCGCGATATTATCAACAAAACGGCAGAAGAAGTTGCTCCTCGTCAGCTAGCGACAATGGCTGCTGAATTCATCAAATCTGTTGCGCCGAAAGGCACGGTGAAAGCACGTATCGTCAAAGACAAAGACTTGTTGGCAGAAGGTTGGGAAGGTATTTACGCAGTAGGCCGTGGTTCTGAGCGTACTTCTGCGATGCTTCAGTTAGACTACAACCCAACTGGTGACGAAAACGCACCTGTATTCGCATGTCTTGTGGGTAAAGGCATCACCTTTGATTCCGGTGGTTACAGCTTGAAGCCTTCTACCTTCATGAGTGCAATGAAAGCAGATATGGGTGGCTCGGGTACTATCACTGGTGGCCTAGGATTAGCTATCTTGCGCGGTTTAAACAAGCGCGTAAAACTGATCTTGTGTTGTGCTGAGAACATGGTTTCTGGCCGTGCCCTTAAGCTTGGCGACATCATCACTTACAAAAACGGCAAAACCGTTGAGATTATGAATACCGACGCGGAAGGTCGCTTGGTGCTTGCAGACGGTCTTATCTACGCCAGTGAGCAAAAGCCTGAGTTAATCATTGACTGCGCGACGCTAACAGGCGCAGCGAAGAATGCGTTAGGTAACGATTACCATGCGCTAATGAGCTTTGATGATGAGCTATCGCATCAAGCGCTTACGGCGGCAAGCCAGGAAAAAGAAGGCTTGTGGCCGCTACCACTTGCTGATTTCCATCGAGAAATGCTGCCATCTAATTTTGCCGATTTATCGAATATCAGCTCTGGTGATTATTCTCCAGGTGCAAGTACTGCAGCTGCATTCTTGTCTTACTTCGTTGAGGACTACAAAAAAGGCTGGTTACATTTCGACTGTGCGGGTACGTATCGTAAAGCCGCTTCTGATAAATGGGCTGCGGGAGCAACGGGTATGGGTGTTCGTACACTTGCTCGTTTCCTCAATGAGCAAGCTGGAAAATAAGATTGATTGCAGCACTCTCTTGTTTGAGTGCTGCTCTTACCCAGTAAGTCACTTTAAAAGCACAACTATTATTACAAGTACAGAAAGGAAATTTTATGGCTCTAGAAAGAACATTTTCAATCATTAAGCCTGATGCTGTAGAGCGAAACCTAATTGGTGAAATCTACAATCGTATTGAAAAGGCTGGCCTACGTATCATCGCTGCCAAAATGGTTCACCTGACAGAAGATCAGGCAAGCGGCTTTTATGCAGAGCATGAAGGTAAAGAGTTTTTCCCTCCTCTAAAAGAGTTCATGACATCTGGTCCTATTATGGTTCAGGTATTGGAAGGCGAAAATGCGATTGCACGTTACCGCGAGCTAATGGGTAAAACCAACCCAGAGGACGCGGCATGTGGCACTTTGCGTGCTGATTACGCACTCAGCATGCGTCACAATTCAGTTCATGGTTCAGATAGCCCTGAGTCTGCCGCTCGTGAAATTGAGTTTTTCTTCCCTGAATCAGAAGTTTTCTCTCGCTAACTCGTTCATGCATCACTTTTGCGTGATGATCTAGTTCGTAATAACCTCGGAATTGTCCGAGGTTTTTTATTCCGCATTCTCCATTTCACCGGCGAGTTCATTCGTAATTATTCGCGAAGATGTTGGCTAATCTGAGCATCTTACAGGGGTGAAAGCTTAGTTACGTGTGTTTGTTCTCACTGTTTTCTCTGTACCACTTCTACGCTTTTGTTGTCGGTTGTCTAATCATTATTCTCACCGTAAAGCCTGATTAAAATTTAATCGTTTTTATTTTAATGCCTTAGCAAACTCAGGGTCTTACACCCCTTGTTGTAGCTGCATAAAGGCTGTACAATTCGCGCCCTTATTCTTGTTTCAGTCATTGAGAGGCAACATGACCACTGAAAAAATCAATCTACTCGACTTTGATCGCAAAGGCATGCGTCAGTTTTTCGCGGAAGAACTTGGCGAGAAAGCGTTTCGTGCCGATCAGGTTATGAAGTGGATCTACCATTTCGGTGTAGATGACTTCGAAAAAATGACAAACATCAACAAGAAGCTGCGCGAAAAGCTTTTACACAAGTGTGAAATTAAAGCACCAACTGTAGCAGAAGCTCAGCATTCTTCAGACGGCACGATCAAGTGGGCAATGAAGGTTGGTGATCAGGATGTAGAAACGGTTTACATTCCAGAAGATGATCGCGCAACGCTTTGTGTATCTTCTCAAGTAGGTTGTGCATTGGAATGTAAGTTCTGCTCAACAGCACAGCAGGGCTTTAACCGTAACTTGAAAGTTTCAGAGATCATCGGTCAGGTGTGGCGTGCTGCACGTGAAATTGGTCTTGAGAAAGAAACAGGCCGTCGCCCAATTACGAACGTCGTGATGATGGGTATGGGTGAGCCGCTTCTTAATATGAAGAACTTGATTCCAGCACTGGAGTTAATGTTGGATGACCTTGGCTTTGGTTTGTCGAAGCGTCGCGTAACCGTATCAACATCAGGTGTGGTTTCTGGTCTTGATCAGATGACGGGCAAAATCGACGTTGCGTTGGCGATCTCTCTTCATGCGCCAAACGATAAGCTGCGTAGTGAAATCATGCCAATTAACGATCGTTGGGATATTCAAGATTTCCTAGCATCCGTTCGTCGTTACATTGCTTCATCGAATGCAAACCGTGGCAAGGTAACAGTCGAGTACGTGTTGCTTGATCATGTGAACGATGACATGGACCATGCACGCGAGCTGGCTGAATTGATGAAAGACACACCATGTAAGATTAACTTGATTCCGTTTAACCCGTACCCAGGTTCACCTTACAAGAAACCAAGTAACTCACGTATTGATCGCTTCCAAAAAACATTGATGCAATACGAGCACACAGTTACGGTTCGTAAAACACGTGGTGATGACATTGATGCCGCATGTGGTCAGTTGGTCGGTGATGTAATTGACCGAACTAAACGTACGGCAATGCTGAAAGCGTCACGCGGTGCCGATACCATTGAAGTGAAAGCTGTATAAACGACCGGAATTCAAAAATAGCCAGAGCCATTCGCTCTGGCTATTTTGTTTATTGTTTAGGACATTTTCGCCAAGATTTGGGACTATCACTCTTCAACCTAAGGTTATTTGGGTATAATTTCGAATTCCTTTGTCAAAGTTTGGACAAAAGCTTGAGCTATCTGTTAGTTTGAGTGTAAAGAGTTTTTGTCTTCGTTGCGCATTCGCTTATCATGATATGTAACACTAACGATGACACCGATAATTCTCAGCACTTTCTCACATACGTTTTGCTGATTTTTGCAAAACGGGTATTCGCACTCAGATCGCTGAGAGTTTCTTAAAATTATTATTTTTGGTTAACGCGTTTTGGCTAGCTATCTTTAAAGAGGCTTAAGAAAAATAACGAAAATACATGACCACGTTAGCCACTAAAACAGATTAAATACCGCCATTATGACAGAACACGAAAATACGAATGAAGTGCCACTCTCTATTGAAGCTGGCACATTACTGAAAAACAAACGTGAATCCTTGGGAATGAGCCAAAAGCAAGTTGCCGACCGCCTGAGGCTTCGCATTTCTGTGATTGAAGATATTGAAAATAACCGATTTGAATCTCAACAAGTCGCGACATTTACGCGTGGTTACTTACGCTCTTACGCTAAATTCGTAGGTCTTGATGAGAAGGTGGTTTTGACGGCGTTAGAGCAGACTGCCGATGCTCAGCCTCAAGAGCAAGAAATTGAAATGCAAAGCTTCTCTCGTAAAACAAAAGACGAGAAGCACAATAGCCGTATTATGCTCCTTACTTGGGTTATCGGGCTAGTCATTATTGGCATTTCAGCTGCATGGTGGTGGCAAAACCAACAAGAGAATAGCCTAACTAAGGAAGTAACGGATTCAAGTGTTGAAGCGCCGCAGCCCACTGCTCAAGAATTAGCTGATATCGATTTGATGACGGCTGAAGAGTTAATCGCAAGCACTCCTGAAGAAGTTGCTTCAACTAATGAAGGTGTTGCTGAATTGACTGAAGCACCCGTTGAGCAAGGGGCGGATCCTTTGCTGACTGAAACTGAAAATACAACAAGCGTAGATTCTGAAGAACCTGTTGCCGTGATTGAAGCGGCGGAAGAGGAACAGCCTGCGCCAGTAGTACCTGAAGGCATGACACTTCTTACTATGAAGTTTAAAGCGGACTGTTGGATTCAAGTAAAAGACACCAATGGTAAAACGCTGGTAAGTGGTACTCATAAGCCAGGACAAGATGTAGAACTTACCGGAAAAGCGCCATTTAAAGTGATATTAGGCGCACCGGAAGGGGTTACAATGACATTTGCAAGTGAACCTGTCGACCTTTCTGGGTATACTTCAGGCAAAGTAGCTAGATTCACTCTACCGTTATAAAAAATTATGCAACACGAATCTCCAATTATTCGTCGTAAATCGACGCGTATTTATGTGGGTGATGTGCCAATTGGTGATGGTGCGCCAATTGCAGTACAGTCAATGACTAACACTCGCACGACTGACGTAGAAGCGACAGTCGCTCAAATCCGAGCACTAGAAAAAGTCGGCGCAGATATCGTTCGAGTTTCTGTACCTACGATGGACGCAGCAGAAGCTTTCAAACTGATTAAACAGCAAGTTTCTGTACCATTAGTGGCTGATATTCATTTCGACTATCGTATCGCGCTGAAAGTGGCGGAGTACGGAGTTGACTGTTTACGTATCAACCCAGGTAACATCGGCAATGAAGAGCGCATTCGCGCTGTTGTTGATTGCGCTCGCGATAAAAATATCCCGATCCGTATTGGTGTCAATGGTGGATCTTTGGAAAAAGATCTACAGATGAAATACGGTGAGCCTACGCCAGAAGCCTTGGTTGAATCGGCGATGCGTCACGTAGATCATCTCGATCGTCTTAACTTTGACCAATTTAAAGTTAGCGTGAAAGCTTCAGACGTTTTTCTTGCGGTGGATTCATATCGTCTGCTGGCGAAGAAAATCGATCAGCCTCTTCATTTAGGTATCACAGAGGCGGGTGGTGCTCGAGCTGGCGCTGTTAAGTCATCTGTTGGCTTAGGTATGCTGTTATCTGAAGGGATAGGCGATACGCTGCGTATCTCTTTGGCTGCCGATCCAGTTGAAGAAATCAAAGTCGGTTTCGACATCCTTAAATCTCTGCGCATTCGCTCTCGAGGCATCAACTTTATTGCGTGCCCAAGCTGCTCACGCCAAGAATTCGATGTGATTGGTACGGTGAATGCACTGGAGCAACGTTTAGAAGACATCATCACGCCAATGGATGTGTCTATCATCGGTTGTGTGGTAAACGGCCCTGGTGAAGCAGAAGTTTCTCACTTAGGTCTAGCAGGTAGTAACAAGAAGAGCGCATTCTACGAAGATGGTAAACGCCAGAAAGAGCGCTTTGATAACGATGACCTTGTGAATAAGCTAGAAGCTAAGATCCGTGCGAAAGCAGCTATGATGAATGGCGAAAACCGCATCGAAGTTAAAGTACAAGATTAATCTCAACGAGAATTACGGTAAGTATTGTGGCAAAAACAATTCAAGCAATTCGAGGCATGAACGATTGCCTCCCAACTCAGTCGCCACTGTGGCAAAAACTAGAAAACACAGTGAAAAATGTAATTAGCGCATACGGTTATAACGAAGTGCGCATGCCAATCGTTGAAGAAACAAACCTATTCAGCCGCGCTGTTGGTGAAGAAACAGACGTCGTTTCAAAAGAAATGTACACCTTTGATGACCGTAACGGCGACAGCCTAACACTTCGCCCTGAAGGTACGGCGGGTTGTGTACGTTCATGTATTCAAAACAGCCTTATCAACCGTGATGAACAGCGTCTGTGGTACATGGGGCCTATGTTCCGCCATGAACGTCCGCAGAAAGGTCGTTACCGTCAATTCCACCAGTGTGGTGTTGAGGTGTTTGGTCTAAATGGTCCAGATGTTGATGCAGAGCTTATCATGATGACGGCGCGTTTATGGCGTGAGCTAGGTATCAATGAACATGTTCGTCTTGAGCTGAACTCTATCGGTTCTCAAGAAGACCGCGCAGACTACCGTACTGCACTGGTTGCATTCCTTGAGCAACATATTGATGTGCTAGATGAAGATTGTAAGCGTCGCATGCACACGAACCCACTGCGTGTTCTGGATACGAAGAACCCAGACGTTCAAGCTATTTTAGGTGATGCGCCTCGCCTTTCAGATTACTTGGGTGAAGAATCTAAAGCACACTTCGCAGGTCTATGTGAACTTTTAGACGCTGCAGGTATCAAATACACAGTTAACGAACGTCTAGTTCGTGGTCTGGATTACTACAATCGCACGGTATTTGAGTGGATCACTGAGAGCCTAGGTGCTCAAGGCACTGTATGTGGCGGTGGTCGTTACGATGGTCTTGTAGAGCAATTAGGTGGTAAACCAACACCAGCGGTTGGCTTTGCAATGGGCCTAGAGCGTCTAGTACTGATGCTAGAAACGTTGGAACTGACAGACGTTCGTCGCAGTGTTGACGTGTACGTAGTCACAGCGGGTGAAGGCACCATGATGGCAGGAATGAAGCTAGCAGAACAGCTTCGCGAGTCTGTTCCAGGCGTTCGTGTGATGAATCACTTCGGTGGCGGTAACTTCAAGAAACAGTTTAAACGCGCAGACAAAGTTGGTGCTGTTGTAGCATTGGTTCTGGGCGAAAACGAAGTTGCGGATAATACCGTAGTACTGAAAGACTTAGCTGGTGGTGAGCAAGAGACTTACAACCAAGCAGAAGTTGCAGAAAAGATCGCAGCACTGATTTAAGTCTTTTAGTAATCTAACAAAATTACATCCTAGTTCGTAAGCTAAGGCTCCCAAATGTGGAGCCTTTAAACGAAATAGGAACAATGGCAGCTAAGCTGCCATTTACATGTTTTAAGAGGACAGGAAGTGGAACTTTACGATACTGAAGAACAACAAGTTGAAGCCATTAAAGACTGGTGGAAGGAAAACGGCAAAGCCGTCATCATCGGTGCGGTCGTTGGTTTAGGTGGTCTATTTGGCTGGCGTTACTACCAGGATTCTGTGATTCAGGCGAGTGAAGCAGCTTCTCAAAGCTACACGACAGCAATGAATGCTTTGCAAGACAAAGGCACTGATGCTCAAGCTGACGTGAAAGCTTTCATTGAGTCAAATGAAGTAAAAGAATACTCAGTATTGGCTGCGCTACAACTTGCTAAAGCACAAGTTGAAGCTCAAGACCTTTCTGCTGCATTGGAGCAACTGAAGTGGGCGCAAAGCAACATTCAAGATGCTGCGTTGTTACCATTGATTAGTTACCGCATTGCGCGTATTGAGACGGAAATGGGTAACTTCGACGCTGCAACGGCAGAGCTAAGTAACGTCACTGATACAGCATGGACAGGTCGTATTGCTGAACTTCGTGGCGATATTGCGATTCGCCAAGGTGACAAAGATGCTGCGTACGCTGCGTATACTGAAGCTCAGCAAGCGGTAGATGCAAGCCCGACACTACAAATGAAATTGGACGATCTGGCGAAATAAGGACCGCATTGGATGAAAAGAGTCTTTAAGAAAGCCTTGCTAGGGGCGTTAACAATGGGAGTACTTGCCGGTTGTGCAGGTGAGAAAGACACCATTGTAATGGCGCCACTACCTCAGGTAGACAGTCAGTTTACAACCAGTAGTGAGTGGAGCACATCGGTTGGCGATGGTGTCGGTCATTACTTTTCAAAGCTATCCCCTGTATTTGCGAATGATACATTGTTCGTGGCAAGTCGTGATGGCTTAGTAAAAGCGCTGGATCCTGAGAATGGTAAACAACGTTGGCAAACGGACCTAGAAGAAGATGTCATTGCTCGTCTCTCTGGTGGTATCACAGCGGCATACGGAAACCTTTACATTGGCTCTGAGAATGGTGAAGTCATCTCTCTTGACCAAGAAACAGGTGAAATTGTTTGGCGTGTAAAAGTTGGTGGTGAGGTACTGGCGAAGCCAGTTGCAGATTCAGGCCTTATTATCATCAATACTAGCCGAGGCATGTTGATTGCCCTTAATGAGAGTACAGGTGAGCAACGCTGGGCATTGAGTACAGAAGTGCCGAACTTAACTTTACGTGGCGACAGTACTCCAACTGCAATTGGCGGCGGTGTATTTTGGGGAACGGCAAATGGCCGACTCGCAGCTGCTATCGTTGAGCGTGGTCAGTTGATTTGGCAACAGCCTGTTGGTACGCCAAAAGGCGCGACAGAAATTGATCGTTTGGTTGACGTTGATTCATCGCCAATTGTGCTAGGCGGTACTCTTTTCACCATTGGATACAATGGTCAACTTATCGCCATTGACTTGCGTTCAGCGAACCCGATTTGGAAACGTAATTACTCATCTGCGACAGACATTTCTACAGATGGTAGTCGCATCTTTGTGATAACGGAAAAAGATCATGTTGTTGCCGTTGATTCACGAAGCGGGACTGAGTTGTGGGAAAACAGCTTGCTTGAGCACCGACAACTTACAGCGCCAGTTATTGTTGGCAATTATCTCGTTGTCGGTGACACGCTTGGTTACCTTCACTGGATGGATCGTTCAACGGGCGAATTTGTTGCGCAGCAGTTTGTCGATGATAGTGGCTTGGCAGTTGGCCCGACGTTATTGTCGGATGGTTATGTGATTACAACTCGCAACGGCGATGTAAAGAAACTAACCATTAACGAATAATATCGTGATATAATTCACATTCGGCTCCTGGCTGGTGACAGCTAGGAGCCGTTTTGTTGTTTGAATTTATTAACCCTGACGTGGTTATAGGTAAAAAGCTGGTTTGATTTGGCATCGAGCAAGTCGTTACCTATAACTACAGAAGAAAGATTATTGTAGAGGTTGTTATGGTACCTGTTGTAGCTCTAGTAGGGCGTCCGAACGTAGGTAAATCTACACTATTTAACCGATTGACTCGCACTCGTGACGCGTTGGTTGCGGACTTTCCAGGCCTAACGCGAGACCGTAAATATGGCCAGGCGAGACTTGGTGAAGAGCACGAATTCATTGTGATTGATACTGGTGGTATCGATGGCACAGAAGAAGGCGTGGAAACAAAGATGGCAGAACAGTCATTAGCCGCGATTGATGAGGCTGATGTTGTATTGTTCCTTGTTGACGGTCGTGCTGGTCTGACACCTTCAGATGAAGCAATTGCTGCGCATCTGCGTAAAATTGAAAAGCCAGCGATGCTGGTAGTAAACAAAATCGATGGTATTGATGCCGATGCGGCGTGTGCTGACTTTTGGCAGCTCGGCGTGGATGATATGTACCAGATTGCGGCCGCTCATGGCCGTGGTGTGACCGCTTTGCTTGAGCGTGCTTTATCTCCATTCTTTGATGATCTACTAACAAGTGAATCTGAAGAAGGTGAGATTGAAGACCTGACTGGATTCGAAGACGAAGAGCCTCTTGTTGAAGATTACACTGAAGAAGACGCAGAAGCAGAGTTCAAACGCCTTCAAGAGCAGCCGATTAAGTTGGCGATCATCGGTCGTCCTAACGTAGGTAAATCGACACTGACTAACCGTATTCTGGGTGAAGAACGTGTGGTTGTATACGATATGCCTGGTACAACGCGCGATTCTATCTACATCCCGATGGAGCGTGATGGACGCGAATACGTACTAATTGATACCGCAGGTGTTCGTCGTCGTGGTCGTATCAATGAAACGGTTGAAAAGTTCTCTGTTGTTAAGACGCTGAAAGCGGTAGAAGATGCAAACGTCGTTCTACTGGTGATTGATGCACGTGAAAATATTTCAGACCAAGACCTAAGCTTGCTTGGTTTTGCACTGAATGCTGGCCGCTCAATTGTCATCGCCGTTAACAAGTGGGATGGTCTAGACAGTGACGTGAAAGAAAGCGTGAAGAAAGAACTGGACCGCCGTCTAGGATTCGTCGACTTCGCGCGTATCCACTTTATCTCTGCGCTGCACGGTACTGGCGTTGGTCACTTGTTTGAATCTATTCAAGAAGCATATAACTCGGCGACAACGCGTGTGGGTACGTCAGTACTGACGCGTATCATGAAGATGGCTGTGGATGATCACCAACCGCCAATGGTTCGTGGTCGTCGTATCAAACTCAAATACGCACACGCAGGTGGTTACAACCCACCGATCGTTGTTATCCACGGTAACATGGTTCGTGAATTGCCAGATTCGTATAAACGTTATCTGATGAACTACTTCCGTAAGTCTCTGGAAATTATGGGAACACCGATTCGCATTAACTTCCACAACAGTGATAACCCATACGAGAACCGTACGAATAAGCTTACGCTATCACAAGAGCGTAAACGCAAACGTATGATGTCGATGGTGAAAAACCGCAATAAATAATGAAATTCGAATACCCAAGTTTCTACTTGGGTATTTTTTTATCAAAAGTAATCGTAAAAATGACTATCACAGCAACAAAGACTCGTTTTTGTCATCAAACATGGCAATTAGAAGCACAAATACAGCTCGTTCAATCTACGGAAGAAGTGACTTACGTTATTACAGATGTCACGCCGTTCCATCCCGTTAGTCACATATGGCCGGATCACCCTGCAGATAAAGGAACGTTGAAGGTGAATGGGTCTGAGCATGACGTAGTAGATTGCCAAGTTGGAGCAGTGGAGCAGGAGAGTGGTGCTTTGTATGTGGGTAGTGACATCCCTGTAAAGCGTGATGCTGAAGGTTGGGTGTTTGTCGTCGTGCATGTTTTATCACGTACGGAATCATTTGCAATTAATGACTTGGTAACATTAGCGGTAGATAAAGACTATCAAAATGCTGTGAGTCGAGGCCACACTGCAGGACACTTAGCGTATTTGGCGTTGAATAAAGTACTATCGGAAGACTATTGGCGAAAAGACGCAGACCGCAAAGACCCACATGGTTATTATGACTTTAATAGCTATGCGCAAGTTACTAGTTATGTCACTCCAGACAAGTGCCTCGATACGTACCGTTTAGGCAAAACACTCCGTAAAAGAGGATTAAACAGTGCAGATATGCTGAATGACCTCCAGGCGATTGCAGAAAAAGTGAATGGCCAACTGGTTGAATGGCTTCAAAGAGATGCGATGATCACCATGGAATGCCACGGTGACAGATTAACGGATTCTCGCTATTGGAAGTGCGATTTAGGGGAAGGTCAATTAGCGGTAATCCCTTGTGGTGGAACGCATGCGAGCCATTTAAATGAGTTTGCTTTTATCCAAGTTAAACTCGTTAAGCTCGACGCTCAAACTATCGAAATGCACACCAATGTAAACACTGCTTTTTGAATAAGATCTTTTTATTAAATTCTGATTTTTCGTTTAATTAAATCTCTTTAAGGTTTTTTATTCTATCTTAAATTGGAATGCAGAATATGTAACTTATGCTTTCGGTGTGTGGTTATATAAATATTCTTTTAAGGGGTGATCGCTGATCAAGGAGTAAATATCAGACGATCAGTATAAGATCCTACGTATCAAGTATGGTTAACGCCTCGTGAAACTTGTTGGGGCGGTGATGAAGATCAACATACTTGTTCGTTATTTTGAGTAGCATGCGTTACTCGAAATTGCTTAGTTTAGAGAGAGGAACGGGATATGCAGCAGAACATTTGCCCGACTTGCAATGTCGAACTGGAATGGACAGGACAATACCATTGTGCACAGTGTGAATCGGATTTTAAAAAAGTAGGTTTTTGCCCTGATTGTGAGGCGGAGCTGGAGAAGCTGCAAGCATGCGGTGCTGCGAGTTACTTTTGTAATGTGTGTAATGAACTCAAATCAAAATCACGTGTCCGATTTGAGTTCCAGAAAATCAGTTAACCAGAGTTTGTATTCAGTTAACGGTAGAGCGAACGTCGCCTTCGGCTAATCGAGTAATCAATACATCTCCCGATTTTACATCTGAAGATTGAGTAATCACTTTACCTTGCTCAGTTTGAGTAATTGAGTAACCTCGTTTCAATGTCGCTAGTGGGCTGACGGTGTCTAATTTCTCTGCAGCAATCGCGAGTTGATGGCGCATAGTCAGTAATTTGCGATCCATTGCATCCATGAGCTTTTGCTCAACACGTTCTAGCTTCGACTTCTGCTCGGCAAGGCGTGTTACAGGAGAATTTAATTGCAGCCGATAATGTTGACGCTCGATTCGCTGTTGACGCAAGGCAATAAAACGACTCATCGCTCGCTGTAAGCGCATGTCCAACTCATCTAACTGTTGCGTCTGACGTTGCAAGCGATAGCTTGGGTGCTGTCTCTCTAGACGGTGCACTAATTGAGCAAATTGCTGCTTTTGTTGTGCTAGGTAGTAACGCATCGCGCTCGCTAACTTATGCTGGCGGGTAACTAAAGCTTGATCTTTGTGGCTGTTATCACGGCTTACTAGCTCAGCGGCTGCTGATGGAGTAGGCGCGCGTACGTCGGCGACAAAATCAGCTATTGTCACGTCAACTTCATGTCCAACGGCGCTAATAATAGGAATTTGGCTTGCTGCAATCGTGCGAGCTAATATCTCGTTGTTAAAGCACCATAAGTCTTCTAATGAACCACCACCTCGGCCCACAATTAGTACATCACATTCATCACGGCTGTTAGCGCGACCAATGGCTTGTGCAATTTGAATGGCTGCGTCC
The DNA here is from genome assembly GCF_000742455.1 of Vibrio sp. OY15. Taxonomy (NCBI): domain Bacteria; kingdom Pseudomonadati; phylum Pseudomonadota; class Gammaproteobacteria; order Vibrionales; family Vibrionaceae; genus Vibrio; species Vibrio sp. OY15. The sequence goes on from NZ_JPIL01000005.1 coordinate 54,883, forward strand.
TCACCTTGTACCACTGTCGGATAAATCACAACAGGTAGGGAAGGATCACGACGTTTCAATACGTCTAAGATATCGTAAAGCGCGGCACCAGTTTTCGATGTGATGACGCCAACACGTTTAGGGTGCTCAGGCAAAGATTTCTTATTGATTTGCGCGAACAACCCTTCTGCTGCAAGCTTCATTTTCAGCTCTTCAAACTCTTGTTGAAGACGGCCATCACCTTCCGGTTGCATGCTTTCGATGATCAATTGGTAGTCACCGCGAGGCTCATAAAGAGACAGACGAGCTTTTACTAGGACTTGATTACCGTTAGCGGGTTTGAAAGTAACGCGGCGATTGTTACCACGAAACATGGCACATTTAACTTGAGCGCGAGAGTCTTTAAGAGTGAGGTACCAGTGACCAGAGACAGGAGCTGAAAAGTTGGATATCTCTCCGACGAGCCAAACGATCCCCATTTCGTTTTCAAGGAGTAAACGAACTTCTGCGTTGAGACGAGAAACAGTAAAGATGTTTTGATTGGTCTTGGAGAGCACAGCTAATCTCTTAGACGTGAGTATGGAAATTAGCGGCAATATAATACATAGCAAGGGGGTAATTGCAAGAAAAAAATTAAAAAATTTGTGGTCAAGCGATTGCGTTAACCGTATAATCCCTCCGCAATATCTAATCCAAATGTAGCTAGTTGCTAACGCAGGTTACCCTCATTATGCGAAACGATGAGATTGGATTGTTCTTTTTACTCCTCTAATTGTGAGATATTGCAAATGCTAAGAATTGCCAAAGAAGCGCTGACATTCGATGACGTACTACTTGTGCCAGCACACTCCACCGTTCTCCCAAACACAGCTGATCTTCGCACTCAGCTAACTAAGAACATCACCCTAAACATCCCAATGATTTCAGCGTCTATGGACACTGTTACTGAAGCTCGTCTAGCAATTGCGCTAGCGCAAGAGGGTGGCATTGGCTTTATCCACAAGAACATGTCTATTGAGCAGCAGGCAGCCGAAGTTCGTAAAGTTAAGAAGTTCGAAGCTGGTATGGTAACTGACGCGGTTACTGTAAACCCTGACGCGACCATCGCTGATGTTGTTGCACTCACTGAAAAGCATGGTTTTGCAGGTTTCCCTGTTGTCACTGAGAGCAATGAGCTTGTTGGTATTATCACTGGTCGTGACGTTCGTTTTGTGACGGACCTTTCTAAGAAAGTATCTTCAGTAATGACGCCAAAAGAGAAGTTGGCAGCAGTTAAAGAAGGTGCAACACGAGAAGAAGTGCAAGAGAAAATGCACGAAGCTCGTGTAGAGAAAGTATTGGTTGTGAATGATGAGTTCCAACTAACCGGTATGATTACTGCGAAAGACTTCCACAAAGCAGAACGTAAACCAAACGCATGTAAAGATGAGCGTGGTCGCCTACGTGTTGGCGCAGCAGTTGGTGCTGGTGCGGGTAACGAAGAGCGTGTTGCTGCTCTAGTTGAAGCAGGCGTTGACATTCTACTTATCGACTCTTCACACGGACATTCTGAAGGTGTACTAAACCGCATCCGCGAAACTCGCGCTGCTTACCCAGATCTAGACATCATCGGTGGTAACGTAGCAACAGGTGCTGGTGCTAAAGCACTAATCGAAGCTGGCGTAAGCGCAGTGAAAGTGGGTATCGGCCCTGGTTCTATCTGTACAACTCGTATTGTAACGGGTGTGGGAGTTCCACAAATCACTGCAATCGCAGATGCGGCAGAAGTGGCTAATGATTATGGTATTCCGGTTATTGCTGACGGTGGTATCCGTTTCTCAGGTGATATCTGTAAAGCAATCGTAGCTGGCGCATCATGTGTGATGGTTGGTTCTATGTTTGCAGGTACTGAAGAAGCGCCGGGTGAAGTGATTCTATACAACGGCCGTTCTTACAAGTCTTACCGTGGCATGGGTTCTCTTGGTGCTATGTCTCAAGGTTCTTCTGACCGTTACTTCCAGTCTGACAACGCAGCGGACAAGCTAGTACCAGAAGGTATCGAAGGTCGTATCGCATACAAAGGCCGTCTAAAAGAGATCGTACACCAACAAATGGGTGGTCTACGTTCAAGCATGGGTCTAACTGGTTCTGCAACTATCGAAGATATGCGTACGAAAGCTGAATTTGTACGTATCTCTGGTGCTGGTATGCAAGAGTCTCATGTACACGATGTTCAAATTACTAAGGAAGCACCGAACTACCGTCTAGGGAACTAATTACCTAACGGAAACGTTTGCTTTTTCCTTGAAGCATTAAGAAGAGGCGAGTACACTCGCCTCGGTTTTAATCACTTAGCCTTAAAAAGACTGCTCAAAATGACTAAAAATATCCATGACCAACGTATTCTGATCTTGGACTTCGGTTCTCAGTACACTCAATTAGTAGCACGCCGCGTACGTGAAATCGGCGTTTACTGTGAACTATGGAGCTGGGATGTAGAAGAAGCGGATATTCGCGAATTCAACCCAGATGGCATTATCCTATCTGGCGGTCCAGAAAGCGTAACGGAAGAGAACTCTCCACGCGCGCCTCAATATGTGTTTGATTCTGGTGTTCCTTTGCTTGGCGTATGTTACGGCATGCAAACCATGGCGGAACAGTTAGGAGGCAAAGTAGCGGGCTCTAACGAACGTGAGTTTGGCTACGCTCAGGTTAAAGTTTCTGGTGAATGTGCTCTATTTAAAGACCTTGAAGCAACTCAAGACGTTTGGATGAGCCATGGCGACAAAGTAGTAGAGATCCCAGCCGATTTCGTAAAAGTTGGTGAGACAGACACTTGTCCTTACGCTGCGATGGCGAACGAAGAGAAGAAATACTACGGCGTTCAGTTCCACCCAGAAGTGACACACACAAAAGGTGGCCTACAAATGCTTGAGAACTTTGTTCTTGGCGTATGTGGCTGTGAGCGTCTATGGACTTCGGAATCTATCATCGAAGACGCGGTTGCTCGCATTAAAGAGCAAGTGGGTGACGACGAAGTTATCCTAGGTCTATCTGGTGGTGTTGATTCATCGGTAGTTGCGATGCTGGTTCACCGTGCAATCGGCGACAAGCTAACGTGTGTATTTGTTGATAACGGTCTACTGCGTCTAAACGAAGGTCAACAAGTAATGGATATGTTCGGCGACCAATTTGGTTTGAACATCATCAAAGTTGACGCTGAAGAACGCTTCCTCAAAGCACTTGAAGGCAAGTCTGACCCAGAAGAGAAGCGTAAGACTATCGGTCACGTATTCGTAGATGTATTCGATGAAGAGTCTAAGAAGCTGAAAAATGCGAAATGGCTAGCTCAAGGTACGATTTACCCTGATGTAATCGAGTCAGCTGCATCTAAGACTGGTAAAGCGCACGTGATCAAATCGCACCACAACGTGGGCGGTCTTCCCGATGACATGGAAATGGGTCTTGTTGAGCCACTACGTGAGCTGTTCAAAGATGAAGTACGTAAGATTGGTCTAGAGCTAGGCCTGCCTTATAACATGCTTTACCGCCACCCATTCCCAGGTCCTGGTCTAGGTGTTCGTGTTCTTGGTGAAATCAAGAAAGAATACTGTGACTTGCTACGCCGTGCTGATGCTATCTTTATTGAAGAGCTTCACGCTGCAGACCTATATGACAAAGTATCTCAAGCGTTCACGGTATTCCTACCAGTACGTTCTGTTGGTGTAATGGGCGATGGCCGTAAATACGACTGGGTTGTATCACTGCGTGCAGTAGAAACCATCGACTTTATGACGGCACACTGGGCGCACCTACCATACGACTTCCTAGGTAAGGTATCTAACCGTATTATCAACGAAGTTGATGGCATTTCTCGTGTTGTTTACGACATTTCTGGTAAGCCACCAGCGACTATCGAGTGGGAATAATTTTCCTCTAGACAGTTGAGTTTATAAGAACCAGCCTTCGGGCTGGTTTTTTTGTACTTCAAGTTTGTGAAGAGGTGGCTCAACTTTTTTGTGAGAGATATATACATGCGGTTAAATTAAATATATATTCATTTTAGTTGTTTAATTATCATAAATGGTATTGCTATGGAACAGGCTGACGTTACCTCTCTCATTCCCATCCTTATTACTCTTTTCCTCGCGCTGACCACAAGAAATGTCGTTGTTGGTTTATTCGCCGGTGTGGTGAGTGGTGTCGCTATGCTTGAAGGGACATTTGTCGAAAAAGGGCCACTAGACTCGTTTAGTGCATTGATGAAAAGCTATCTACTGCCGCAATTAACTGACAGCTACAATGCGGGCGTCATTTTGCTCTTGGTCTTTATTGGTGGCTTTGTTGCCTTGATGGAGAAATCTGGCGGTGGTGTGGCGTTTGCTAAAAAGGTCACTCAATGGGTGGCGAGTAAGTGCCAAGCTCAACTGTCCGCATGGTTCGGTGGTGTGGTTATTTTCTTCTCTGACCTTGGTACACCGTTGATTGTTGGTCCTGTTTTTCGCCCTTTATTTGATAAGTTAAAAGTATCACGCCAAAAATTAGCTTTTATTATCGACTCTACTTCCTCTCCCGTCGCAATCTTGATCCCTTTTATCGGATGGGGCGTTTACATCATGGGATTGATTCAAAAAGAGTTTACTGCCCTGAATGTCAGTATGAGTGATTGGGATGCTTTCATTGGCGCGATCCCGTATCAGTTTTACGCCTTTCTTGCGATCGCGATTGTGCCGATTGTCTCTTTCTTCAAATTAGATTTCGGACCGATGGCGAAGGCTGAGCAGTTAGCAGAACAGGGCTCCGACTTTGGGAAAGTACAGGAGTCTATGAATGTGTTTACGCATAAAAATGCAAAATCCAGTTTTGTATGGGCGCCTTTGCTCGTTATGCTGGTGGTTCTATGTACCATCCTCGTGCCACACGGTTTTCCAATTCAAAAAGTGGCAGGATCAACGTTTAGGGCTGCACTTTCTTCTGCATATTTCTTCGCGGCCTTCACTTTAATTGCGCTGATGGCGTTTTATGGCGTAAGAAAGCTTTCGGATGGTATTCAGGTTTATCTGAAAGGGATGTCAAACATGATGTCAGTGGCGGTGATTCTGGTATTGGCTTGGGCGCTTAGCTCGGTTGGGAAAGAATTAGGTGCAGCTGCATACATTGCTGAACAAGCTCAAGCCGGTTTCCCTTACTGGCTATTGCCAGCAGTCGCCTTTTTGCTTGCTGGTGTTATCTCATTCGCTACGGGATCATCTTGGGGGACGTTCGCCATCATGATGCCATTAGTGATCCCAACTGCCGTTGCGATTGATGCACCACTGTTGGTTTGTATTGGTGCGGTATTATCTGGTGGCTTGTTTGGCGATCACTGTTCTCCCATCTCTGAAACTACGATTTTGTCGTCGACAGGAGCGGGGTGTGAACAGTATGAGCACTTCCGTACACAATTGCCTTACGCATTACTCAATGGAATGATCGCATTGGGGTGTTTTCTTTTAGCTGGAATCAACGCCTCACCAGTGATTGTGCTTGCCGCAATTATTTCTCAGTGTGTGGTTTATTTTGTGCTGTCTAAACAAAAGTCAACCGCGAAGCTAGAGGTGGTTTCGGCAGGACAATAAAGAGAGAAACATCACAAAGCGGAGGCTCACAGGGTCTCCGCTTTTCTTTTGAGTCAAGGTAACATTTTTCTTGTGACAAAATGTGTGTGAGGACCTATTTATTCATTTTGTCTCGCAGAATCAACGTACTTGGCTCGGTGTTTCGTATATATGATCCACTATATGTCTAGTTATTCCTCGTATATTGTATTGTTGAAATCCGGAGACTAGACATGTTTGCACTCAAACATCTTCCTCTTGCATTGAGTTGTGTCTTAGCAGCACAAGTGAATGCGAGTATGAATATTCAGCCCGATCCGCAAAATCCGAATGGTTATGTTATTGCTCGTGGTGACGTTCAAGCCGTAGAGCAAAGCAAAACTTCTGATCCTATGTATGCCATTTGGTCACAAGCATTAGAGACACGCCCGAACTCAGTGGTTGAGGCGATTGTTCCTGGAGCGGCAACCAACCCAGAAAACGTGAAGCGTGTAGAGCGTGTATTCCCCGAAAGTGAGTGGGACTTCCTGACTCAAATGGCGGCACCTGAATACACTTACACGCGTTTCCTACGTGCAATTGGTAAGTTCCCTGCATTCTGTGGTGAGTACACAGACGGTCGTGATTCGGATGCAATTTGTAAAAAATCGATCGTGACAGCGTTTGCTCACTTTGCACAAGAAACCGGTGGCCATATTTCGATTGATAACGTATCGGATAATCCGCTAGGGTTGGAAGAGTGGCAGCAAGCTTTGGTTCATGTGCGAGAAATGGGATGGTCTGAAGGGCAAGAAGGTTACACAACAGGTTGTGGTCAGAATGACTGGCAAAATAAGCGTTGGCCATGTGAACCAGGACAAGGTTATTTTGGACGTGGTGCTAAACAGCTTTCTTACCATTTTAACTATGGCGCGTTCTCTGAAGTGATGTTTGATGGCGATGCATCTGTATTGCTGAAAAATCCAGGCTTGGTTGCGGATTCGTGGCTGAACTTAGCATCGGCTATCTGGTTCTTCCTAACCCCACAAGCACCGAAACCTGCAATGCTACATGTGATTGACCGTACTTGGGTGCCTTCACAGCGTGAGCTTGATGCTGGCATTGGTTACGGCTTTGGTACCACCATCAACGTGATCAATGGTGGTATTGAGTGTGGTGAGCAAAACAAGGATAAAGGTCAACCTGTTAACCGTATTCGTTATTGGGAAGGTCTTGCCGCCCATTATCAAATTCCAATTGAAGCCGATGAGACCAATACCTGTTGGCAGCAGACGCCTTACGGTAGCTTAAATCTGAATGGTGCGACAGACGTGTTGTACACCAACTGGGATGGAAACTGGAAATACTACTCAGATCGTCCGGGAGGCCACTCTTTTGAATGTGAACTTGTTGGTTTCCAAACGGCTTACTCTGCGCTAGTTGCAGGTGATTATGAGAAATGTGTAACTAACTTCTACCAATCTCATGCGGGTTGGCCAGAAGTTCGTGTAGTTGACAAGTTAGATCCAGTGGATCCGGTTGAGCCGCCTGTAGGTGGTGTGGCAGCTTGGGATTCTGGCAAAGTATATAACACGGGGGAACAAGTCTCTTACCAAGGTGCTGTTTACGAAGCGAAATGGTGGTCACAAGGTAATGAGCCAACGAAAGGAGACCCGTGGAAGCTGGTTTCAGGCACTCCTACGGAGCCGCCTACAACGGAACCTGAACCACCGGTGACTGAGCCAGAGCCGCCCGTCACAGAACCTGAGCCGCCAGTAACCGAGCCAGAACCACCAGTGACAGGCAATTTTATTCAGTGGGAGCCGGGTGTAACGCAAGTCGCTAACGGCGATAAAGTGACGTACCAAAACAAATGTTTTGTTGCGAAAAATGGCCCAGGAGTGTGGGAAAGCCCAACGCAAAGCAACTGGTTCTGGGACGAGATTTCTTGTCAGTGATCGAGTAAAAAACAACCTAACCATCTATAAAGACTCTGCTTTTTTGCAGGGTCTTTTTTTATATATGTAGTGGTTTATTTATGGAATCTAAGTTTTCAATAACAGCTTTTCTCTTTTGTTCTGGAGCCCATTAAAATTCGCGCGCATTTTTTATCAACATTTTTGAAAAAAGGTATTTGTACATGTCGACAAAACTGGCTAACCCAGCACCGCTAGGTCTTATGGGTTTCGGTATGACCACTATTCTGCTCAATATTCATAATGCAGGATTTTTCCCAATGGACTCTATGATTCTAGCGATGGGCATCTTTTACGGTGGCCTTAGCCAAGTAATCGTTGGCATCATGTGCTTTAAACGCGGTGATACATTCGGCACAACTGCGTTTACTTCTTACGGTCTATTTTGGCTAACATTGGTTGGTCTAATCGTAATGCCTCACATGGGTCTTCCTGCAAGCCCTGCAAGCTTTATGGGTTGGTACCTAGCGCTTTGGGGCATCTTCACTGGTTTCATGTTCATTGGTTCTCTATGTTACCCAACAGCGAAGCAAGTGGTATTTGGTTCTCTAACTATCCTGTTCTTCTTGCTTGCTGCTCGTGATTTCACTGGTAGCGAAGTGATCGGTGCTATCGCTGGCTTCGAGGGTATCTTCTGTGGCGCAAGTGCAATTTACTTCGCAATGGCGCAAGTACTGAACAACGAATTTGGTCGTGAAGTGTTACCTGTCGGTAAAGCAAAAATCGCTCGTAAAGTTGAAGCGGTTATCGCCTAAGCTGTTACTCATAATGAAGAAAGGGGGATTAACCATTGGTTAATCCCCCTTTTTTATGTCCTCAATCGGACCACTGCTTTTTCTTATTTATGTGATAACGCTATGTTGATGGTTGCTCAACAGTTTCTGCGCTATTGCTGTCTGCCGTTGGAGCTTTACCCGTTTTACGTCGGTACTTATCTTCCCAGTAATCTGCGCCTTTAATGCCCAGTGCAACAGGGTTAAATGTAAAATCGGTCACACCACGTTTTTGTTGTTCTTCGTAGTCGTTCAGTGCTTTGAGTGCAGGCTTCGACATAAAGAAAATGATCAAAATACCGATGATGTTTAGCCACGCCATCAGTCCTACACCTACATCACCCATCGCCCATGCTAAGTTGGCGGTTTTCACGGTTCCGTAGAACACGGATGAAATAATGATGACTTTCAGAATAAACATCAGTCCATTTACTTTGAACGTACGACGAATGTAAGCAATGTTCGTTTCTGCAATGTAGTAGTAAGCCAGAATGGTCGTAAACGCGAAGAAGAATAGAGCGATTGCGATGAATGGTTTACCCACGCCAGGTAGTGCGCTTTCGATCGCCATCTGTGTAAACACAGGGCCATTTGCACCAATATCCGCTGGTAGGTTTTGAACCAGGAATGTACCTTCAATCGCACCATTTACGTTGTACGCGCCAGTGATAAGAATCATGAACGCGGTTGCTGAACACACAAGTAGTGTATCGATGTAAATAGAGAAAGATTGAACAAGACCTTGCTGAGCAGGGTGATCAACACTCGCTGCTGCTGCTGCGTGAGGACCAGTACCTTGACCTGCTTCGTTGGAGTAGACACCACGTTTTACACCCCAGCCGATTGCTGCACCAACGCCTGCCATTGGTGTGAACGCGTCACCAATGATCATGCCGAAAATGCGTGGAACCTCACCAATGTTTAGAAGGATGATGACAAACGCAGTAATGATGTAAGCTAACGCCATAAATGGCACAACGACTTGGGTAAAGTTCGCGATACGCTTTACGCCACCAAAAATGATGAAAGCCAAAATGACACAAACAACCGTACCAGTGAAAATTTTAGCAAAACTGAAGGTACCAATAGCGGTTTCAATCATGTCACCTGAGCCAAATGCGGCTTCTACTGCGTTACCGATACTGTTCGATTGAACGCCAGGAAGTAGAACACCACAAGCAAAGATGGTCGCGATAGCAAAGATCCAAGCGTACCATTTTTGTCCCATTGCTTTCTCAATATAGTAAGCAGGGCCACCACGGAACTCGCCTTCGTCTTCTTCTTTATAAATTTGTGCAAGTGTTGATTCTGCGTATGCGGTTGCAGCGCCAAAGAAGGCAACGACCCACATCCAGAATACTGCGCCTGGGCCACCGAAACCGATAGCAGCAGCAACACCAGCAATGTTACCTGTACCTACACGGCCAGATAGTGAAACGGCAAGTGCCTGAAATGATGATATCCCTTTTGTTGAACTCTTCCCTGAAAGTAATAAGCGCCACATCTCAAAGAAGTGACGAATTTGTACAAAACGCGTCATGATTGAATAGAACAAACCTGCGCCAAGGCACAAATAGATCAGTACCGGGCTCCAAATAATTCCATTCAGAAAATCAACTAATGACTGCATGAGTATTTTCCCTGTTAGTTGTGTTTGTGGTTGTTTTTCACACAATACATTACCCTTTATGTAATGCAATTGTTAACTTTTTTAGCTACAAATCCTTTGTAGCGTGATGATGAACACAGAATGGAGAGTAGTTGTTAAAATTTGGTTCTTGTTGCTTATTTGCTCCTTTTAGGTAGAAGATTTGCCTGATGATTAATTATGCAGCACATTGTCATTTAAATGTGCTGCGATTTTGATGAGTTAAAAATGCCAGTGGTTATGCATTTTGTGGAGTAAGTGTCTGCCTGTTTTTTGTTCAGTCATGTCCTCAGGCGTAACGACAAAGGTTAAGCTCCGCATTATCCATCACTTTTGTTTTTTCACCTTTCATTACGCTTGCTAGCAATTGACCTGAACCACAAGCCATCGTCCAACCCAGAGTTCCGTGTCCGGTGTTAGTAAAAAGGTTATCGTATTTAGTCGCGCCGATAATTGGTGTGCCATCAGGCGTCATTGGCCTAAAGCCGCTCCAAAACTCAGCTTGGCTGAAGTCACCACAACGAGGAAAAAGATCACGGATGACCATTTCGATGGTGTTTTTGCGCTTTTGTGGAAGGGAAGCATCAAACCCTGCTAATTCTGCGGTGCCAGCTACGCGAATTCTGTCATCAAATCGAGTCATAGCGACTTTATAGGTTTCATCCATCACAGTAGATCGAGGAGAGAAGTGTTCATCTTCCATCGGGATGGTGAGTGAATAGCCTTTGACAGGGTAGACCGGAATATCAATATCGAGTTGCTTGAGTAGCGCTGTAGAGTAGCTGCCAGAGGCCACTACATATTGGTCTGCTTTAAATTGTCCTCGGTTCGTTTGGACACCTATGATCTTTTTGCCTACTGTAACCCAATTGCTTACTTCAGTATCGAACTCAAATCGGACACCGTGTGCCTTAGCAAGCTCCGTTAGTTGTTGGCAAAATTGATGGCAATCGCCCGTTTCGTCATCAGGTAGATGCAAGCCACCAACCAGTTTGTCTTTCACAAGTGCAAGCCCTGGCTCTTGTTCAATACATTGTTCGACGTCCATTAGCTTAAATCGGGTTCCGCTTTGTTCAAGGAGCTGCATGTCCTTTTCAATAGCTTGCAGCTGTTGATGTGTTCGGAATACTTGCAAGGTCCCAAACTGACGTCCTTGATACTCAATGGCGTGTTCTTGGCGTAACTGTTCTAAGCAAATACGGCTGTGGTTAGCGATCGAAAGCATGCGAGCCTTGTTAACTTGATAGCGAGGTAGGGTGCAGTTCGCGACCATTTTACTCGCCCAGCGGATCATGTCGGCATTCAGAGTGGGTTTGATTTTAAGTGGAGCATGCTCCTCCATTAACCACTTAATGGCTTTAACAGGAACACCAGGCGCAGCCCAAGGCGAAGAATAGCCATATGAGATCTGCCCGGCATTGGCGAAGCTCGTTTCCATGGCACTGCTTGGTTGGCGGTCAATGACGGTAACTTGATAGCCTGCTTGAGATAAATACCAAGCAGAGGTTAAGCCGATAACGCCGCTGCCTAATACGATGACTTCCATTGATGCACTCCACACATTTATCAGAGTGCTCAGTTTCTTTTCTTTACCTTTTGTTAACAATCGATATAAATTACACACAGCGTTTAGAAAAACTATAGGCTCAAGGATGAAAAGTAATCTGATAAGTGGCTTGTGTCTATTTAGCCAAGTCGCGGAGTACAACAGCTTTACTGGTGCTGCAAGACATTTACACCTCACCACTGGTGCCATAAGCCAACAAATTATTCATTTGGAAGCGTTATTAGGTTTTACTTTATTTGAACGCCACTCTCGCGGTACTCGTTTAACCGTAAAAGGCACTCAGTTACACCAAGCGACGCAGTTTCACTTTTCGGAACTGAGCAAATTGCTTGATGAGCTCAAAGTAGAAAAACAAACCAATGAAATTCGTTTGAAGTTGACGCCTTCTTTTGCTTTCAAATGGTTAGTCCCAAAGCTCGAAAGCTTCCATCATGATAATCCGGATATCCAAGTACAAATCTTTGCGGAAGGTGCGCTGGTAAATAGTGAGATAAAAGACTATGACGTCGCAATTGACTATGGTCTTCATCCTTATAGAAATGCTAACGCGGAGCTGATTTTGGATGAGCATCTGCTACCGGTGATGAGTCCAAAATACCTTGAGGATCATGGCTGGCTAAAAACGTTGTTTGGTGAACAAAAAACCTCAATGCCAGTGAAGCAATGGCAAGAGGCGACGCTACTACACGATGCGATGCCATGGGAAAAAGCAACGCGTGACTATGAGTGGCTATATTGGGCGTCAGCGATGGGGTTGGATTTTAAAACCGATATCGGACACTTTTTTAATCGAACGGATATGGCGATGTCTGCAGCCGAAGCAGGCGTTGGGATTGCGATGGCACGAATGGCACTGATTGAGGATGAATTGACGACAGAGCGTTTGATTTCTCCATTCAAACCGATTCCTGCCAATGCAGGGTATTACTTGATCATGAACACACGTACGAATGCGACAGAAACGTTTCGTCACTGGTTACTTGGACAGTTGAATTAGCGTTTTATCTCTGTGATTCATCCCTACGTTATTTGTTGAAAAATTGGGCAATATAAGTTTTAAGCAAGGTAAGTGCTTTGCTTGCCGCTATTTGAGTGATGAAAGACAGGGAAGAACATGAAAGACGAAACGCTATCTATCCATTTTGGTTACGAAACTGACCCGACCACCAAATCTGTCGCGACACCGATTTATCAAACGGTCGCGTACGAGTTTGATAACGCGCAGCATGGTGCTGATCTGTTTAACTTGGAAGTGCCGGGGAATATCTACACTCGCATCATGAATCCGACTAATGACGTGCTGGAAAAACGCATGGCAGCGTTAGAAGGCGGCATTGCTGGATTGGTCGTGAGTGCGGGGAGTGCAGCGATTAACTATGCGATTCTGACCTTAGCGCAAGCGGGCGATAACATCGTTTCTACGCCGCAACTTTATGGCGGTACTTATACCTTGTTTGCGCACATGCTGCCAAATCAGGGTATTCAGGTGAAGTTTGCTAAAGATGACAAACCAGAAAGTTTGGCCGAGTTAATTGATGAAAATACCAAAGCGGTGTACTGCGAGAGCATTGGTAACCCTGCAGGTAATATCATCGATTTAGAACGTGTGGCGGAGCTTGCTCACGCACAAGGCGTGCCTGTGATTGTGGATAACACTGTTGCGACGCCAGTGCTTTGCAAACCCATCGAATTTGGTGCGGATATCGTAGTTCACTCTCTCACTAAATACGTTGGTGGGCATGGCACCACATTAGGTGGCGTGATTGTGGATTCCGGTAAATTCCCTTGGGCACAGCACAAAGACCGCTTTCCTGTTTTCAACCAACCAGAACCTTCTTACCACGGCGTGGTGTATACCGAAGCGTTTGGTGAGGCGGCATTTATCGGGCGTGCGCGTACCGTACCACTGCGTAATACCGGAGCAGCATTATCACCGATGAATGCATTTATGCTTATGCAAGGGTTAGAAACGTTACCGCTGCGTATGGAGCGCCATACCGAGAACACACTCAAAGTGGCTGAATTCTTGGAACAGAATGACAAAGTCAGTTGGGTAAGTTATGCCGGATTGCCAAGTTCTGAACACTTCCATCTCGCCGAAAAATACATGAAAGGTAAGCCTTCTGCGATTTTGTCGTTTGGTTTAAAAGATGGTTATGACGCTGGTGTGCGTTTTTATGATGCTTTGAAAATCTTTAAGCGTTTGGTGAACATTGGCGATGCAAAATCATTGGCTTGCCATCCTGCATCGACGACTCATCGTCAATTGAGCGAAGCAGAACAAAAACAAGCTGGTGTGTCTCCAGAGATGATTCGTTTATCGGTGGGTATTGAACATATTGACGATATTCTAGCCGATTTAGAACAGGCACTAAACGCGTAAAACGATTCTGTTTTTAGCTTTGGGTTACCCATAGGCCAGCCTTTAAAAAAGCTGGCCTATTTTTATTTTATTGTTTAAATATCAAGGGTTTTGGTGTTTTTGGTTTGTGGTATTCCAAAAGCTCATAGAGGGTGAGATTTATTCTCTTGTCACGTTTGGGTTTGTTCCTGATGATGTGTGCAAATCTTATACATTGGAAGGGACTCAAATGTCTTACGTATTTCACCGTCATTGCCATGCTACGCTACCAATCATCGATAGAGGTGAAGGTGTTTATCTATTCGATAAGCATGGAAAGCAGTATCTCGATGCTTGTGGTGGTGCTGCGGTATCAAACCTTGGCCACAGTCATCACGCCGTTAAAAAAGCCATGTTGGAACAGCTCGAGCGAGTGCCATTTGCTCATACTGGATTTTTTACTAGTGACAACAGTGAGCGCCTAGCAGAATTGATTTGTCAGCACATGCCTGAACAGTTCAACCATGTGTACTTAGTCAGTGGCGGGTCAGAAGCGGTGGAGTCGGCACTAAAAATGGCGCGGCAGTATTTCGTGGAATCAGGTAAGCCAGAGAAAAAGCAATTCATCGCGCGTCAGCAAAGTTATCACGGCAATACCTTGGGGGCTTTGGCTGTCGGAGGTAATGAATGGCGACGTGAACCGTTCAAACCCATCTTACACCCGAGCCATCATATCGCCCCGTGCTATGCTTATCGTTATCAGCAGAGTCATGAGTCGGAATTGGATTACTCATTGCGAGCGGCGAATGAGCTAGAGGCAAAAATTCTTGAGTTGGGGGCTGATAATGTCATGGCTTTTGTCGCCGAGCCCATTGTGGGTGCCACCGCTGGAGCTGTGCCTGCAACGCAAGGCTATTTCAAGCGTATTCGCGAAATATGCGACCAATACGATGTGTTATTGATCTTGGATGAAGTCATGTGTGGCGTTGGACGCAGTGGCAGTTTTTTTGCGTTTGAGCAAGAAGAGGCAGAGCCCGATCTGGTTTGTATGGCTAAAGGGCTTGGTGCGGGTTATCAACCTATTGGCGCGGTGGTTGCGAATGATCGAGTCTACCAAGCTATTGCCGGTGGAAGCGGTTTTTTCCAACATGGTCATACTTTTATGGCGCACCCTGTGGCGTGCGCTGCTGCCGTGGCGACCATTCAAACCATCTTCCAAGATGATTTGTTAACGGCGGTGAATCGGCAAAGTGCTTTGGTGCGTAATGAGCTTACTTCTGCATTGGCCCATTTACCGTACATTGGCGACATTCGTGGTAAAGGTTTGTTTTTTGGCATTGAGCTGGTGGCCGATCAAGAAAGCAAGGCGCCTCTGAGTAAAGCCACATTGGCAGACAAACGCATCAAACAGCGAGCAATGGAAAATGGCTTAATGTGCTATCCAATGGGCGGAACGATTGATGGCGTTAATGGGCACCATATCTTGCTTGCGCCGCCATTCATTATTCAGCCTCACCATATTGATGAGCTAGTTGGCAAACTCTCATTAACGCTAAAAGAGGTAGCGAAGGAATGGAATTAGAAAATCGATGTATACGAGAGCCTATCGCTATTATCGTGGCCCCAAACGGTGCAAGAAAAACTAAGCACGATCACGCCAGCTTACCCATGACAACAGACGAACTGGTTGCAGAGGCTATCGCTTGTCAAACGGTAGGGGCTGCCATGATCCATTTGCATGCTAGAGACGCCAACGGACGTCATTCATTAGACATCGACGACAACATGGCAATTTACCATGCCGTGAAAGAAGCGGTGGGACAAAACATGATGGTACAGCTCACCACAGAGGCGGTGGGCTTGTATTCTCCGCCACAACAGATGGCGTTAGTTAAAGCTGTGAAACCAGAAGCGGCTTCTTTTGCATTGAGGGAGTTAATCCCTGATCGCGCAAGTGAGAAAGAAGGGCATGCCTTTTTCCATTGGGTGGCAGAACACAACATCGTGAGCCAAATTATTCTCTACGATGCAACCGACATTGAACGTTATTTCCAACTGCGTGATGCGGGCGTGTTACCTAAAACGCATCAGCATGCATTAGTGGTGTTAGGGCGTTATCACCAAGCTCAACAGTCTTCGCCATGGGATTTACGAGGTTTGAATTTGGCGCGTTTTGTCGAGGAAGAAATTCGATGTGCCATTTGTGCTTTTGGCGCGCGAGAGCAAGACTGTTTAGCGAGTGCGATGTTACTTGGATTCGATGTGAGAGTGGGGTTTGAGAATAACCACGTCGATGTGGCAGGCGAATTAGCAATCAGTAACGCGGCTCAGGTGGAAGCTCTACGCGATGTGGCGCATCGCTTTGCGATTCCTTTACGCAGTGCGCAAAGTTTGCGTTCAGCTTTGAAGTAAATCTGCTCGCGGAAAAGAAAAAAAGAAGAAAGGAAAGTAAAAAGGCTCCATCGGAGCCTTTTCGGTATTTGTCGTTAGTTCTCAGTTTGCGCTACAGGTTGACGAGCGGGATGTTTGATAAACACCGCGACAACAGCCGCTATCGCTAATGCAAAACAGTAGTAAGAATTGGCAACTACTTCAAGTGGCGAGAGGTTGAACACGGAACCTAGCAGTAGTACTTGAGCACCGTAAGGCAACACGCCTTGCACCACGCATGAGAAAATGTCTAACAAGCTTGCTGAGCGGCGAGGAGAGACATTATTCTCTTCCGCCAGTTGGCGAGCAACGCTGCCCGATACAATGATGGCTACGGTGTTGTTTGCCGTACAGCCATTGACCATTGATACCAAACCTGCAATACCTAGCTCGCTTGCACGACTGTTCGCATGCTTAGAGTGACTAGAGCCAAACGCGTGGATAAGGCTACTAACGAAATTTGTTAGAAAAGCAAGACCACCTTGGCGACGCATCAGTTCACTCAAGCCACCAATCAGCATGGATAACAAGAAGATCTCTTGCATGTTACCAAAGCCTTTGTATACGTCTTGGGCTAGATTAGTTAGTCCGTAATTGTCAATCGATGCCAAGCTCACGCCGCCAGCCAAAAGAATGCCAATCGACAGAACCACAAACACATTCACACCAGATACCGCTAGGATCAAAATAGTGATGTACGGCAAGACTTTTAGCCACTCAATATCGCCAGTTGCAGGCACTTGAGTCGCGGTGCTGTTGAAAGCGAACACTGCAATCGCGATCAACGCCGCAGGCAAAGCAATACGAATGTTCTCTTTAAACTTGTCTTTCATCTCACAACCTTGAGAGCGTGTCGCCGCGATCGTGGTGTCAGAGATGATAGAAAGGTTATCACCAAACATAGCGCCGCTCAGCACAACGCCTGCGGTTAACGGTAAGCTCATTCCTGCTGATTCAGCAATACCCAACGCTACGGGGGCAACGGCTGCGATGGTACCCATCGAAGTGCCCATTGCTGTTGCGATAAAAGCAGAAATCAGAAAAATGCCCGGTAAAATCATGCTGGTTGGAATAGCGGATAAACCAAGGTTCACTGTTGCATCAACACCACCAGAGGCTTTTGCTACCGCAGCAAAGGCACCTGCAAGCAGATAGATCATACACATTGCGATGATGTCTGGGTGGCCAACACCACGCATGAAGTGTTCGATTGAGCGGTTAAGTTTCTCTTTACTTAAAAGAAACGCAATGATGATGGCTGGTAATACCGCGATGGGTGCTGGCAGCTGGTAGAAGGCAAATTCCACGCCTTGCAAAGATAAGTAAGTGCCTACGCCAATAAATAGCGCAAGGAATACAATTAATGGGATCAGTGCGACCGCAGACGGTGCAACTGTTTTAGTAGTTTGTTGGGAACCGGACATGTAAACGACAATGTTAATGATAAGAGAGAAGAGCAGACTAATATCACATTTCTACATTGTCAACGTCTAGACGTCTAAATGGCCGTTTAAATTTTACACGTAAAGAAAAAGAGAAAAGCTCGTGTTGCGTATCTCACTGATACCACGAGCTTTAGTTATGCGCTAATGAAGAGACTGTCGTTATTGCATTGATTTGGCTTTTTTGCGTTTAACAATACCTAAAACCATCCACGTAAATAAGACAGCAGCAAATGCCCATACCAGATATTTGTATTCGGTGTACAGGTTGCTCAACACGCTTAAATGCTCAAATGCAAAGTGAGTTAACAAGCTGAATACCAATACCCAAACCGTCGCCGCGAGAGCGTTACCGAGCAAAAACTCTCTACGTGGCATTTTCGCGATACCGCATGCAAGAGGCATAAATTGCTTCATTCCTTCAATAAAGCGGCTGACGACCAAGCACGTAGGGCCGTATTTCTGGATAGTCAATTGAAGCGTTTGCATCTTCGGGCCGGAAATGTAGCCTTTTTTATCCAACCAGCCTTCAAAGTAATAGCCGATTAGGTAACCACAGGTATTACCCAAAAAGCAGCTCAGCCACGATACCATCATTACCATACTTAGGTTCATGACTTGTTCTGACGAGAGCAAAGATGCCGCGATCATCAGTGATTGACCAGGCATCGGGATACCTATCCCTTCTAGAAATATACTGACAATCAGCGCAACGTAGCCGTATTGCTCAAGCAAAGGCTTCATTGACACGAGAAGTTCGTTAATCTGTTCCAAAAGCTTTCCCCCAATAAAAGCGGAACGAAGTTGGAGTGATACTCCGAATGTCCTATTGGGTCAATTCTTGTTTCTCACCATTGAGAAAAACTGACATGCCTCTGATAATTGCGCAGAATCAACCTGCAGCAGGCTTTATTCGCCGCCACGCTCTTTGGTAGCGGCGAATTAGGGAGATCCTTATGACTCTTTGGCTTTGGTGAATGCACCATACAAATCAAGGCGGCGATGACGTAAGTTGGTGACAGAGCCTTCGGTATTAAGCTGTTTCAACTTAGTCAAATCAACATCAGCGAAGATTATCATTTCGGTGTTGGCGCTTGCTTCTGTCAAGGTCGCATCGTGTGGAAAATAGATATCCGACGGTGAAAATACGGCAGATTGTGCGTACTGGATATCGACATTATCAACACGAGGTAAGTTGCCAACACTGCCACCAATTGCAACATAGCATTCGTTTTCAATAGCACGCGATTGGGAACAAATTCGTACTCGTTGATAGCCATTTTTTGTGTCCGTCCAGAAAGGAACGAATACAATTTGTGCGCCTTGTTCTGCTAACATTCTTCCCAATTCAGGGAATTCGCTGTCATAACAAATCAGTATGCCGACTTTGCCCGCATCGGTTTCGAACACTTGAACATTGTCACCACCGTCGATCACCCAGTCTCTTTGTTCATGAGGCGTGATGTGGATTTTATATTGAGCGTTAATTTCACCATCTCGTTGCAGCAAGTAGGCCACATTATACAGTTTGCCATCTTCGATAACGGGCATACTGCCTGCAATAATGTTGATGTTGTAGGTGACTGCCATCTGCGAGAAACGGTTTTTGATCTCTTCCGTAAAGCTAGCCAAAAAGCGAATTGCTTCGACGGAATTTTGGTCGTTTTGCAATCCCATCAGCGGCGCGTTAAAGAATTCAGGGAATAGGGCGAAATCGGCTTTGTAGTTCGCAAGAGAAGAAATGAAGAACTCAGCCTGATCGAGCAAGTCCTCTAAGTCATTCATGGCGCGCATTTGCCACTGCACAACACCAATACGAATCAGCGTTTTTTCTACATCATGGACGGATTGAATATCCTCTTCGTAGAAAAAGTTATCCCACTCCAGTAGAGTTGCGTAGCCTTTAGAAGCACTATCCTCTGGCAAGTAACCACGCATAATACGCTTTACATCGAAGTCATTTGCAAGCTGAAAAGACAAAATAGGATCGTGAAGCTCACGGCGTTTTATCTTGTCGATGTATTCAGCCACGCTCAATTCGTCAGCATATTTGTGGTAATTCGGGATGCGGCCACCGGCTAAAATTGCTTTGAAGTTCTTACTCCGGCAAAGCTCTTTACGCGCATCATACAAACGTCGACCTAAACGTAGCCCTCGATAGTCCGGGTGGACAAATACATCGAGACCATACATTGCATCACCGGTTACTTGATTCTGTATGACGTTGTTTTCGGTAATGATGTCGGTATATAGATGAGGAAGAGAAAAGCGGTTGTAGTCCACTTTAATGGTCAATGCTGCACCGACTATTTTGCCGTTATCTTCAATACAGATTTGGCCATCAGGAAACTGATGAATGAGATCCATAATAGTCAGCCGTGGCCATGAGCCGCCAACATCAGGAAACACTAAGTCCATTAGTTCTGCAAGCTCAGGGTAATCCGTTGGCTCAATGGTACGTAATGAGAGTTTGGGCGAATTGCTGTCCATATCTTTCAATCCATTTATCCTTTTGAAACAGTGTTAATGAGAATGCCACAATTTGGAGCAGACAGATACTGAAGTCTTTGAGTTGTTTTGGTTTACCAAAAGCATTTCAAGAAAACAATATTAGCTTAGTTTGCTCTTCAACCATTCGTAAAACGCCGCCACTTTCTTAGCCGATAGGCGATAATTCGGGATCATCACGTAATAACCATAACCACTCTGTAAAGTTAGGTTGAGAATATGTTGGATATCCCCTCTTAAAATAGAATTCTGCGCCATAAAATCAGGAAGTAAGGCGAGTCCTTTTCCCATTTTGACGGCTTCGTAAGCTAGGTAAAAATGTTCAAAGCCTACAGAGTGATAGGTAACGGTTGATTCTACTGCATGTGCCGCCTTAAATTGCTCCCACAACTGAGGACGAGTGATTTGAGGTATCAGCGGATAGTCGCTAACAGCGTGCACATTCTTGAGTGCAGGAGCGTTAGTACCGACCAATAGTAGTATTTCTTCGCATAGTAAGTGGCTGTATTCATAATGCGTGGATAATGGAAGGCAGCGAATATGTAAGTCACTTTCGTTGCTCGAATCTTTGACGTTCCCATCCCCAGTACAGACTCTTACTCGGATGTTAGGATGTTGCTGGTGGAAGTCATCAATATTAGGTATCAACCAAAGACTGGCAAAAGAAGGGGTTACGTCCACGGTGAGTAATTCTTGCTTTGAATCTGACTGGATTAAGTTGGCAGTTGCATGCTGAATAAGCTCCAAAGCTTCTGTGACTTGCGGCAGATAACGCTTGCCTTCTTCGGTTAACTCAATACCACTCGCCCATCTTTGTATTAAAGGTAAACCCACCAATTGCTCCAGCGATGCGATTTGTTTGCTTACTGCGCTTTGCGTAATACATAGGGCATCCGCTGCTTTAGAGAAACTGAGGTAATTAGAGACCGCGACAAACGTCCTTAATGCTCGAATAGAAGGGTATTCACTGCCTTTTAACATACTTCAGTTCCATTAAACTCTGCTTAGGCAAAGAGTAGAATATTCACGGCTTGAAGCAAAGTAAGATGCAACGTATGTGTGATTAGCTTCCTTTCTTATAAAAACTAGCTAAGCGTTTTTTTACTGATTAATCTACAAGAGTATTTTAGATGTTTATTTAATTTCTTTGAAAAATCTACAAATTAACAAGAATCTTTTTCACATCATCGATTAACCTCAATTTAGTATTGTTTATATAAAGTAAACAGACAGATCTTTTTTTCTGTTTTTGTTCGGCGTTCTTTAGAGGATTGTCAGTATTCTATAAAATTAAATATATTTTTCATTAATTTAAAGTTGGCATTGCATTTGCTCTTTACTATTCGAACCTTCAATGGAACTTATATTAGGAGAACGAAATGAAAAGCAATGTTGTTACTTTGATTAGCCTTTTTTCTTTAGCAACGTTTAGTACTTTATCACATGCTGCGGACTCCAACGATCATGGTGTATATGTTGGCGCCAACTACGGTTACTTAAAAGTTGATGGACAAGATGACTTTGATGATGACAGCGATGTTATTCAAGGTTTAGTTGGTTACCGTTTTAATCCTTACTTAGCGTTGGAAGGTGGTTACATTGATTTCGGTAGCTATGGTAATAACCTAGCAAATGCCGAAACGGACGGCTATACAGCGGCTCTAAAAGTTACCGCTCCCATTGCTGATCGTGTCGACCTTTACGCAAAAGGCGGTCAAATGTGGTACTCGACGGATTACAACGTTGCGGGCTTCCAAGGCAACAAAGATGATGAAGGTGTATTCGCTGGTGCCGGTATCGGTTTTAAAGTTACTGATAACTTCTTAGTTAACGCAGAATATATGTGGTACGACGTAGAACTCAATGCGGAGAATGTCGCGAACGGTGCAAACACGGAAACAGACTTTAACCAAGCATCACTAGGTGTAGAGTATCGCTTCTAATATAGTTAGCCGTGCTGGACTCAATAAAAGTGCGAAGCAAAATAGCTTCGCACTTTTATTATTTATCATTCAAATAATTTAAGACCGATGAAGCGTATATATAAAACGATGGCTAATTTATTTTATTGTTACTCCAGGGTATTTAATACGTTACTAGCATGACTGTCTAGCCTTTTTACTAACCTTGAAAAACAAAGCTTTATTGCTCTACAAGTAATATTAGATAGGTTAATTTCCGCATTGCCTGACATTACATTTATGTGGCCTATAATACCGCGCACGTGTTCGTTACATTCATCTTTTAGCTCTGAAATTAGCTAATTGAACCCAAGTAGCAAGGCCTACGGTCGCATCTGTTGTATTATATGACCCAGACCTGAAATTCTTAGTAAAGTCAAAGTTGAAGAGACTATTTTACTTACCCAACCATCAGTCATCCGAGCATTATATCTATTGTTGAAGTCAAGAAATACGTTGCGTTCTAGGTAAGCTTGAGATTTGGGTTGTAGTGCCGACCACTCATTACTTGTAGCGGTATTGACATAACCCGGAACAGATGTTTTTCCTAGTCCATGAGCGCAGAAGTAGATGCCAGAACTTCCATCTAGCCGATACTCAATACCACCGTGAGTAAATGGCCAAAGAGGAGACATAGGAACTGGAGTTGCATCATGAGTGCATTATTTAATTTCCATACAAGTCAGAGTCTATATAACCAAATAAGTTACATTGACTGTTCACGTAGTAGTCATCGTTTTCTCCATCATCAATTGAAAAAGCAAAGTACTTAAGAGGGTTCTCAGTGTCACAAGAAAGGTTAGCCATGTTATTTTTTACGTAATCCTCTATTTTATAACCATCAAAGCTTCCTTCCCAAATAATAGTACTTTCATCATTACTGAGTTCTGCGACTAAAACAATAGTTACATAGTGCTCAATAAGAGGAGTGCTTATGATGTTTTTATTTTCATAGACTGGAGAAAATTCAAAGCGACCAGTACTGTCTGTGAATGTTGATAAGTCTATTGATTTCCCTGAGGTGCTTAAACCAATACTAAGGCTAACCTTCAGGCTACTAAGTGGTTTTCCTTTCTTTGTTAACACACCATTGATTTTCGGTGTGTATTGATTAACGTGTTCGTCATTCAATTTACTTTCTTCAAAATTCATTACAATGCTCACTAATATGACTGTAATAATTCCAGCAACTTAATTTTTCACAACAATATTTTCATTTTGAAATTTAAAAATCTATATATGTTGTGTTTCTGTTCAATATCTAAGGTTAACTTTGTGATTAGAGTTACATTATTTTTTGTAACTACTGTTTGTAGTCATTACATCTATAGAGTTGTAATGAAACAAGCGAGTAGGGACTAACAATGAATACATCAATCAATTCATCGAGGGAGATGAGTATAGACTTTAGACTTTAGACTTTAGACTTAGATCTAGTTATCTCTTAGAAAGGATAGGTAAGCAGAAGACTTTTAAGTTGCAGGGCTTTTAGTACCATGCTTTCTGCCTTTTTGATTAGTACTTATGAACTTCTTGTTTACTGATTAATACTCAACGAGTTTGTAAACCTACATGGGCCAAAGGTATGCGGTAATCCATGTAGTAAGATTTCAGAAAGCATGAATGTTTGAAAAAAGAGACTATTTTAGTTGATACAAAAAAGGCCACCCGAAGGTGGCCTTTTCCAAACGTTTGGTGGAGCTGGCGGGAGTTGAACCCGCGTCCGAAAACCGTTCATCATTGGTACTACATGCTTAGTCGATCTTTAATTTCGCCACCCACCTGCGAACCGACACGCTAATGAATGACTAGCCTGAATTAAAATTCGCCGTTCATCTCTCAGGCGGGAGAATCCGGGCTAGCGCGTTTGGGTTTGATCCCTCGTTGATCCCCGTCTTACGTGCGGAAGCTAGGGCGAGAGAGCTCTTAGCAGGTTATTAAGCTGCTAGTGCGTAGTTTTCGTCGTTTGCGACTATTTTTTTGCGGTTTGTTAACGAGGCCTACCGCACCTCGGCATGCACCTCAGACTTCTGAATTCCCGTCGAATCCTAAATCAGCCCCAGGTAATATTCGCATAGTAACAGAAAAGCATTGGCTGTCCAGTACTATGCGTTTAAGTGGTCAAGATTAACGCAGCGCGCTCTTCATTACGCGTGCTTTTTCTCTTGCCCAGTCTTTTTCTTTTAGATCCGTACGTTTATCGTGCAGCTTTTTACCTTTTGCTACGCCAATTTTTAGTTTCACCCAAGAGCGAGACCAGTACAGTGAGAGGGCCGTTAATGTCATACCTTCACGGTTTACACGTCCGAATAGGTTATCCAGCTCACGACGACTCATTAGTAGTTTACGCACACGTGTAGGGTTCGCCACAACGTGTGTCGATGCCTGATTTAAAGGAGTGATTGTCATGCCACTCACAAAGGCTTCACCGTCACGCATAAATACGTAACTTTCAGAAATATTGGCTTTACCTTGGCGAAGGGCTTTCACTTCCCAACCTTGGAGCTCCAAGCCAGCTTCGATTTCATCATCGATGAAATACTCGTGGCGAGCTTTTTTATTCAGCGCGATAGTATTGCTACCCGCTTTTTGTTTCGTTTTTTTCTTTGCCATAATAGCGTCATTATACGGGTTGGATATCGGATAGGAAATCCTTTTATTTGCGCAATCGTGGAATAAAAGTAAAATTGGCGAGTAGCTTTAAATCTGTACATGTATCGATAGGAGTATGTATGAAGCAAGTCAGCCGTTCTGCGCTTGTGTCTTTTAGCGCCGAACAGATGTTCAATCTGGTTAATGATGTTGCTAAATACCCTGAATTTCTGCCTGGTTGCTCGGGCTCTAGAATCATTGAGTCTTCGGGGAATGGTATGGTGGCTTCTGTCGATGTGGCGAAGGCTGGAATCAGCAAAACGTTTACGACTTCAAATGAGTTGATCCCCGGTCAGGCAATTATGATGAACTTGGTGGATGGCCCGTTTAAGACGTTGCGTGGTGGTTGGATTTTTACCGCGCTAGATGAACAAGCTTGCAAGGTTGAACTAAAGCTTGAGTTTGAATTCTCAAGTAAAATGATTGAGATGGCCTTCGGTAAGATTTTTAACGAGCTTACTAGTAATATGGTAAATGCATTTACTAAACGCGCAAAACAGGTCTACGAGTGTTATGAGTATTGAGTCAGATATGATTCACGTTGAGGTTGTCTATGCTCTTCCTCATGAACAGCGTGTATTTAACTTAGTGGTAAATAATCACGCAACGGTAGAAGAGATCATTCGACAATCCGGTGTATTGGAGTTGTACCCTGAAATTGATTTGTCCAAGAACAAAGTGGGTGTGTTTAGTCGTAACGTGAAGTTGGATGCGACCGTTCGAGATCGAGACCGAATAGAGATTTATCGTCCGTTACTCGCCGATCCGAAAGAGATTCGCCGTAAGCGGGCGGAGCAGGCTAAAGCCGAGGGAAGTGCAGACCCAGTCACCGGTGGCAAGCCTAGTTCTGTACGTAAAAATAAGCAGGATTAATATAAACCCAATAGCTCATGTGAGTTACTCAAAGTTTGACTAACGTGATTTCTATATAATAAAAAACCTCCCAAACGGGAGGTTTTTTTGCAAAAGTCAGTTTACTGAATTTGCTCGTAAAATGCGTCACTTTTTGGAAAGTCACCACTGATGTCTGCGAGTGTGCCTTGGTCATTAAAGTTTACAATCAGATCTTTCTGTACTGGTTCGCCATGGCCAGGAGTATGATGATAGATGTAATACCAAGTGTTTGGATAGCCGTTTTCAATAAGCATTGGCGACCCTAATACGAAGCGAACCTGTGCTTTAGTCATCCCAAACTTTAATTTATCAACCGCACTTTGTTCTACATAGTTGCCTTGGTTGATATCAATACGATAAACCAGTCTTTCCAATACCGAACATCCTGTCAGCAATGTCATTGCTAATGGTACGGCAACTAACCACTTCTTTAATTGCATAATAATTTCTTAGTAACCTTTAAAATACTGCGCTGATAATAAACAAGCTCGACGCAGATGTAAAAAGCTATGCGTCGTATGGTAGACAATCTGACAACGAATTTTGAGTTGAGTTGCATTTATTCACCGATATTAGGCGGTAAATGTCACCACATGACGTATTAGTTAGGTGACGAAGAGCACATTTCAATCGGAGGTAGGGTGATGGACGCTTTCAGCGGTGAGCCAAGCCTAGTGACTCGTTAGTCGGTTTTGGCGAATTCGCGTAATGCATCACCTGAAAAACGATAATACTCTTTTTCATGAATTAGTGTTGCACCAATTGAGCGGTAAAACTGACCTGCGGTAGGGTTACTACTTTCAGCTGTCCAGTCCAACCTTTGGCATCCACACTTGATCGCCAAAGATGCCAGATACTTCATTAACTTGAGACCAACCCCTTTTCCTCGAACCTTCGAAGATACGAACAGATCTTTTAAGTACATCTGCCCTGAGAGTTTTGGGGCAGGGAACATGACGGTATAAGATGCAAAGCCTACGACGTCATCATTATCGTAAACCGCAATGATATTAACACCAGAATGTTCAGAGAAGACTTGGCTCTTTAGATAATGGACCAGATCGTGTTTTGATGAAGCTTTTTCTTTGAAGTAGTAATGTTCTAACTCAATAAAAATAGGGATGAGATCTAAGCAGTTGGTTTTGTGTATTGCTCTGATATCCATATATCATCCCTTGTCGATTTATTAAGCGGCGATAAGCAGTTCTTTTGCGTTGGCCAACGTTGAGTCGGTTATTTGACTACCACCAAGTAAGCGAGCTAATTCTGCCACACGTTGTTGTTCATCTAATGCGTGCATTTGGGTTTCGGTTTGGCCTGCTTTGGTTTGCTTAGCAACAAACATTTGTTGATGGCCGCATCCGGCAACTTGAGGGAGGTGAGTGACACACAATACTTGAGTAGATTCGCCAAGCTTGCGTAGCATTTTGCCCACTACGGCAGCTGTTGGGCCACTAATACCTACATCCACTTCATCGAAGATTAAACTTGGTGTATCTACTTTCTGAGCGGTGATCACTTGGATCGCTAGAGAGATACGTGATAGCTCACCGCCTGACGCAACTTTTGCTATAGGTTGCAATGGTTGTCCCGGGTTGGTCGATACTAAGAAGCACACGCTGTCCATGCCAAGCGGCGATGGGTGCGTGTTGTCATTGCTAACTTCGATACTGAATACTGCTTTCTCCATGCTCAATTCGTGCATGCTTTGTGTGATCAGTTTGTTCAGTTCTTTTGCGTAACGGCTGCGTGATTTGTGCAGTTTTTCTGCTTGTGTTAGAAAGCTTTGGTACTTGTGTTCTACTTCTTGAGCAAGCTCATCTAAACGTTCATCGGAGCAATCTAACGCTTCTACTTGGGCCAGAAGATCTTGATGATGTTGGTATAGTTCTTCTGGCATTACGTGGTGTTTACGAGCTACAGACATCACTTTAGAAAAACGTTCTTCTACATAAGCCATACGAGCAGGATCAACATCGATGCCATCTAAGTAGCTGCGTAATTCATTCTTCGTTTCTTCAAGTTGAATCATCGCTTCTGACAGCATGTTAGGTAGCTCAGATAGCTTTTCATCTAATTCGGCTAATTGAATTAGGGAGTGATTGGCCGATTGCAAAATACCAAGCGCATTGACTTCTTCACCTTCGTAAATAAGTTCGATGGCTTGCTGACAGGTAGTGGCGAGTTCACCACTGTTGGATAGTCGTTTATGCTCTTGCTCGAGCTCTGCAAATTCTTCTTCACCTAGCGATAACTCATTCAGTTCTTTGATTTGGTATTCAAGCAACTGTTTTTGCGCCTGGTTTTGCTGGCTATTTTCTTTTAGCTGCTTGAGGTTATTATCCGCCTGACGCCAATGCTGGTAAGCACTTCGTGTGCTTTTTAGTAGGTTTAAATGCCCAGCATATTGGTCGAGCATGGCCATTTGGTGCTCACTTTTCATCAATTGATGATGAGCGTGCTGCCCATGGATATTGATAAGTAGCTGCCCTAGAGATTTGAGTTGTGATAGTGGAACAGGGCTGCCATTAATGAAGGCTCTTGAGCGGCCTTCTTTTGTGATAATACGACGCAAAATACACTCACTGCCATCTAGCAGATCGTTATCTTCTAACCAACGTGTTGCATGTAAGTTGTTGTCCAATAAAAAAGCGGCGCTAACTTCGGTTTTCTCTTCACCTTGTCGCACCATGCCGGCATCGGCTCGTCCGCCTAAGCAGAGCCCTAAAGCATCGATAGCAATGGATTTACCCGCGCCTGTTTCACCTGTAATGGTGGTCATGCCCTTAGAAAGCTCGAGTTGTAAAGACTTAACAATCGCAAAATTATTAACACTTAGATGAGCCAGCATTTTATTTACCTGTATAACTGAACAATACTGTATAAGAGAACAGTATATACTGTTTCTTTATACAGTAAAGTCAGGTAAGGAAAATTTTCTTTGTAGGCTGTTTTTTTGTGATGAAGTGGGAAAAATGAGCCGATGTGATTACAACGACTCATTAAAATTGAACAGGTTACGGACGAGTTGGGTTAATCGTTAATGGTTCTAGTGTGACGACTGCATTCACACCTGCACCTGGGTGATCCACGTATGAAGTGTCTTGCATTAGAGTGTAGTAAACGTCGACGAAGTCATCATCATTCGTGAGTACACCATCGGGGATAGTGTCGATGATCTTGTTCGTGATTTGCGGAATAATCGCATAAGCCTGAACTTCTGGATCTGGAATCGCTTTCAATACTTCTTCGGCAACTTGAACAAGGAGTTTTGCCAATTGTTTATAGTCTGTGCCGTCATCTTGCTCCATGAGCACAATGTCTGCCGCACCCCAGCGGTAACGAGACCAGTGAATAATGATCTGATTTGGATAATAATCTTGGTTATCGTAGTCTAAGTATGGAAGCTCCACCAAATCGAGAGTAGGTTCATCACGACTTGGATTGACGCCCGTTACGATAGCGTAGATTTCTGCCTTGCCAGAGATCCAAGGTTCTTTGTCATCGGCTAGACGGATCTTTTTCAACTGCGTGGTTTGAATTGGAGCCGCTTCGCCCACTGCGCTACTTGACAATAACGGTGTATTTTGGCGTTGTTCATCAGCAATATATGGTTGAACTAAAGCTGGTTGACCGAGTTTTTTCATCTCAGCTTGCATAGCTTGCAAGCCTGCTTTTAGCTCTGCAGAGCTATTGTTATCAACGACAAGTACAGGTACCTCAGGGAGCTGGTAAACATCGAGTTGATGGATGTTGCCATAAACATCAAATGCTTCGATGTATTGCCAATTCTCATCATCACCACTTGGTTCAAACGCAAATAATGGCTCGACCTCGCCACTTTGCCATGCTGTTATCATGGCTTCATTTGCCAAGCGAACTTCTAACAACTGATCTGAGTATTCAGAAATACCTTTCCAGCTACGAATTTGAGTGTCAGCTTGTACAAGCTGGCGGCTGAACTCTGAGTTAGGGTTTTGCTTAACAAATGCTGATACAGACACGTTAGTCTGTTGTGGAGTAATATCTCTTCTCAACATGGGTTCAATGGCAGCATAGTTCTCACTCAATTGTTGAGCTAGGGCACGCTTCGTCTTAGTGATATCTTCCGCTTTTGCGTTGGATACACTGTTGACTTGCGTTTCCTCTGATTGGCAGCCAATAAGTGCTAATGTACTGAGAACAGACAGAATGATGGTTTTCTTCATAATATGTCCTTTATTGATTGTATGAAATAGAGTTAATACTCTATTCATGGTGAGAATATCACCGGACATAGATCATTGAATTTGCTTTTCTATCTTTTGTGTAAAGTTTGCCCACAGGATCAAAATTTATAAGCTTCTCTTTAATGATGACAAATATCGTGTCGCCTCACTACTTTGTGTCTATTTCTTGTCTAAGAAAGCCAAAAGCCAGTAGCAATTAAGCTGCTGGCTTTTTTATTGAAGTTATTGCCCTGAGTAACAAGTGTTAGAACAATTTACTAGACCAGCCAAGCTTATTCCGTAAGACGTGATAGTAGCTGTAGTCTTTTGGATGGATGAGCTTTAGTACATTTGGACTTTGATAGATGTGAATTTCGTCGCCAGGGGTAACTGGAAGTGAGACTTGTCCATCACAGCTAACTTCTTGTGTTCCACGGTTTTCTGGTGATACCACCAATTTAATTCGACGTTTTCCATCAACCACCAAAGGTCGACTCGACAATGTATGAGGGAACATTGGCACGAGTGAAATGGCATTCAAGCTAGGAGAAAGAATTGGGCCGCCGCCAGAAAGTGAATATGCCGTCGAGCCAGTCGGAGTGGAGACAATCAAACCGTCGGCCCGTAAAGAGAAGGCGAAGCTTTCATCAATATACACTTCAAATTCAATCATATGAGCAATTTGCCCTGGGTGAAGTACGGCTTCGTTTAGCGCAGCGTTATGGCTCTTTATTTGTCCGTGGCGGTGTACTTCCGCCTCTAAAAGAAAACGTTCCTCTTCAATATACTCACCGTCGAGTACCGCTTGCAGAGACGCTTGGAAGTCGTCTGGGTTCAAGTCAGTTAAGAAGCCCAAATTTCCACGGTTCACGCCTATAACTGGCACATCAAATCGGGATAAAATTCTTGCCGCACCTAACATGTTGCCATCGCCACCAACCACAATGGCTAGATCGGCATTTTTTCCTAGTTCAACTAAGCTAGCAAACTGACTCTGTGGGATATCATCCAGTATTGCGGCAAGGCGATCGTCAATGAATACTTTATAGCCCTCAGAGGTCAACCATTGGTACAACTCTTTATGAGTTTGAATTGCTTGTTGATCTCTTGGTTTTCCGATAATCGCGATCACGTTACATGGATTTTTCATAGCATTTCCGCATTAAAGAGGCTTGAATCAGGAATCTTCATCCCCATAATAATGGCAAGTCACCTAAATATGCGAATTTTTATGTGGTTAAAGCCCGCAAAAACGCGCATGGCTTTAAGGGCATTATGTTGAATTCTGGAGATATCATGAGCAACGAAGAAAACAAAGTTACAGAAGAAGAGCTTGATCAAATCATCGAAGAGGCTGAAAAAGTAGAAGCTGAAGCACAAGAAGTTGAAGCTGAGCTTGAAGAGCTTGGTGATGAGACAGACGCTAAGATTGCTCAACTAGAAGCGGCACTATTGTCTAGCGAGGCAAAAGTAAAAGAGCAACAAGATGCGGTGTTGCGTTCTAAAGCTGAAGTAGAAAACATGCGTCGTCGCACTGAGCAAGAGATCGATAAAGCACGTAAGTTTGCGTTGAACAAGTTTGCAGAAGAGCTGCTTCCTGTTATTGATAACCTAGAGCGTGCAATTCAAGCGGCAGATACAGAGAATGAAACTGTGAAGCCGTTCCTAGAAGGCGTTGAACTAACCCATAAAACGTTTGTAGACGTTGTAGCGAAATTTGGCTTGAAAGCAATCAACCCTGAAGGTGAAGCATTCAATCCAGAGTTCCATCAAGCGATGTCGATTCAGGAGAGCCCTGATCATGAATCAAACACTGTTATGTTTGTTATGCAAAAAGGTTACGAACTAAACGGCCGTGTGATTCGTCCGGCAATGGTAATGGTTGCTAAGTAACTTTAACTCCCTGTTTTTTAAATATAAAAGCGCCCATCATTTTTGATGGGCGCTTTTTTGTTTTAAACATAAATGACTGCATCGAACTTCGTTGTATATCGATAAATGAAAATTTGATCCCCTTCATATTTTTTCCTATTGGTTAATTATTTTCCTATAGGAGATTTTCTCTCATCTCGCTGCGTGTTTATTAACGGGAAGGGCTATAAGTGATTGTAATCATTCGCTGCGTGAATGTTTGTTCTGCATAGGAATGTAAATATAGTCATTTTTTCTAAAACAATTTCGTTAACAAAAATGTAAATTATCACTTTATTTTGTAACTTTGGTGTGTATGATTTGCGACTAATGCTTTAAAAGTAAGCATATATAACTACAAAAATGTAAATAGCAAACACAACATATCGGAGATTTATAATGGATAAATCGCTTTCTAGTAAGATTTTTATAGGCTTGTTTGCCGGCCTTGTGCTGGGGACAGCAATTCAGTACTTATTTAGCGGTATTGCGATTTTTGATACATACCTACTTGGAGCTGCAGAAGGTGTTGGCGGCATGTTCGTCTCACTGATCAAATTGCTTGTTGTTCCTTTAGTTTACGTTT
This sequence comes from Vibrio sp. OY15, assembly GCF_000742455.1. NCBI lineage: Bacteria > Pseudomonadati > Pseudomonadota > Gammaproteobacteria > Vibrionales > Vibrionaceae > Vibrio > Vibrio sp. OY15. The sequence continues at coordinate 87,314 of NZ_JPIL01000005.1, forward strand.
CAATCGTATGCGGCATTGTTGACTTGAAAGACATCAGTGCATTTGGTCGTCTTGGTGGAAAAACTTTTACCCTTTACATTCTTAACACCATCATTGCGATTACGGCGGCTTTGACTGTCGGCTTGATCTTCCAGCCAGGAGCGGGCGCTAATCTAGCAGGAACGGTATCTGAGGCTGTACAGCTGACAACGACAGAGACGCCGGACATTTTCTCTTTAGTTGTTAACATTGTTCCTAGCAATCCTGTACAAGCGTTTGCTAGCGGCGACATGCTGCAAATCATCTTTATGGCAATTTTGACGGGGCTTGCAATTCAAGCTTTGGATTCTCGTGGTGGCCCAGCTATTCGCACATTCAAAATGGCAAATGAAATCATGATGAAATTGGTTGGATTAGTGATGAGTCTTGCACCATATGGTGTGTTCGCACTAATGATTCAACTAGGTGCAACGCTAAACGCCAATACATTAATGTCCGTTGCCGGTTACGTGGCTTTGGTGGTTGCGATGTTGGTGTTCTGGATCTTCTTCTTCTACCCAATGGCAGTGAGTATTGCGACAGGAACTTCTCCAAAGACTTTCCTACGTGCAACTCGTGAGCAGATTCTTTTCTCTCTATCTACCGCGAGCTCAAACGCGACTATCCCGGTAACGATGCGCACACTGACAGAAAAGCTTCAGGTCTCTAAATCGGTTGCTGGCTTCGGTGTACCACTGGGCGCAACGATGAATATGTCTGGTGTGTCTATCTATATTGCTCTAGCAACGATGTTTGTTGCGAACGCTTTTGGCCAGCCAATTAACACCGCAGACATCTTCACACTTGGCTTAACTATTCTTCTGTTATCTATTGGTGCTGGCGGCGTTCCTGGGGGCGGCGTGGTAATGGTAGGTGTTTTGCTTCACCAGCTAGGCTTACCACCTGAAGGTTTGGCAATCATTGCAGCGGTCGACCGTATTAATGATATGTTCTGTACATCATCTAACGTTGTCGGCGACACGGCAGTGAACACCATTGTTGCAAAAACAGAAGGTGAGATAGGTAAAGAAGAAGGTGTTGATGCTGAGCCTGCTCAAGCGAACGCCTAATACCTTGAATCATTTATTTTAACCCTAATATTGAAGCGAGCTCTTATGAGCTCGTTTTTTATTTAGGAAGAGTCGGGCATAAATAAATTTATCTGGGAAATGACGTTTTGTTGCGCTACAGCAGTGTGACGAGTTCCCAACTAATCAGAAAGAAACACATAAATTTCGAAAAAAGACGCTTTTTTTTAATTCTGCCCTTGAAAAGCATTTTGCCGCCCTTATCTATGTGGCATAGAGAAGCAAACATTGATTATTTTTGTTTGTGAGCAAGGGTTGAAACCCGATTCTCCTCCCCCCACATTGGGGTTATAACCAAACGAAAATAGAATTTATTCGGAGATAGCCAGATGGGTAAAATCATTGGTATTGACTTAGGTACTACTAACTCATGTGTTGCTGTATTAGACGGCGACAAACCACGTGTAATTGAAAACGCAGAGGGCGAACGTACTACTGCATCGGTTATTGCTTACACTGACGGTGAGACGCTAGTAGGTCAACCAGCGAAACGTCAAGCAGTAACTAACCCAGAAAACACGCTATTTGCAATTAAGCGTCTAATCGGTCGTCGTTTTGAAGACGAAGAAGTTCAGCGTGACATCGAAATCATGCCTTACAAAATCGTTAAGGCTGACAACGGTGATGCTTGGGTAGAAGCGAAAGGCCAAAAAATGGCAGCTCCTCAGGTTTCTGCTGAAGTTCTTAAGAAAATGAAGAAAACTGCTGAAGACTTCCTTGGTGAGGAAGTAACTGGCGCAGTTATCACAGTACCTGCTTACTTTAACGATGCTCAGCGTCAAGCGACAAAAGATGCTGGCCGTATCGCAGGTCTAGAAGTTAAACGTATCATCAACGAACCAACGGCAGCTGCACTAGCTTACGGTCTAGATAAGAAAGGCGGCGATCGCACTATCGCGGTATACGACCTTGGTGGTGGTACATTCGATATTTCAATCATCGAAATCGATGAAGTTGAAGGCGAGAAAACATTCGAAGTTCTAGCAACTAACGGTGATACTCACCTAGGTGGTGAAGACTTTGATAACCGTCTAATCAACTACTTGGTTGATGAGTTCAACAAAGAGCAAGGCATCAACCTTAAGAACGACCCACTAGCAATGCAGCGTGTTAAAGAAGCAGCAGAGAAAGCGAAAATCGAGCTTTCTTCTACTTCTCAAACAGACGTAAACCTACCTTACGTTACTGCAGATGCAACTGGTCCTAAGCACATGAACATTAAAGTGACTCGTGCAAAACTAGAATCTCTAGTTGAAGACCTAGTACAACGCTCTCTTGAGCCATTAAAAGTAGCTCTAGCTGACGCTGACCTATCAGTAAACGACATCACTGACGTAATCCTAGTTGGTGGTCAGACTCGTATGCCAATGGTTCAAGCGAAAGTTGCTGAGTTCTTTGGTAAAGAAGCGCGCCGTGACGTAAACCCTGACGAAGCAGTAGCAATGGGTGCTGCAGTTCAAGGTGGTGTACTTGCTGGTGACGTTAAAGACGTACTACTACTAGACGTAACTCCACTGTCTCTAGGTATCGAGACAATGGGTGGCGTGATGACTAAGTTAGTTGAGAAGAACACAACTATCCCAACTAAAGCGAACCAAGTTTTCTCTACAGCGGAAGACAACCAGAGCGCGGTAACTATCCACGTTCTACAAGGTGAGCGTAAGCAAGCGATGTACAACAAGTCTCTAGGCCAATTTAACCTAGAAGGCATCCAGCCTGCACCACGTGGTATGCCACAAATCGAGGTTACGTTTGACCTTGATGCGGATGGTATCCTACACGTGTCTGCGAAAGACAAGCAGACTGGTAAAGAGCAGAAGATCACTATCCAAGCTTCTGGCGGTCTAAGCGATGAAGACATCGAGAAAATGGTTCAAGAAGCAGAAGCTAACAAAGAAGCGGACAAGAAGTTCGAAGAGCTAGCGACTGCACGTAACCAAGCTGACCAAATGATTCACGGTACTCGTAAGCAAGTAGAAGAAGCTGGTGAAGCGCTACCTGCAGAAGAGAAAGAGAAGATTGAAGCAGCAATTTCTGAGCTAGAAACAGCACGTAAAGGCGAAGACAAAGAAGCTATCGATGCTAAAGTTCAAGCACTAATGACTGCTTCTCAAAAGCTGATGGAAATCGCTCAACAACAAGCTCAAGCGCAGCAAGCACAAGGTGCTGACGCAGGTGCACAGTCTAAAGAAGACGACGTTGTAGATGCTGAGTTCGAAGAAGTTAAAGACGACAAGAAATAATATTTCTTAACCAGATGGCTGCATAGCCATCTGGGGTCGATAAGACTTCGTGTGCGGGCGTTTGGGGCAACTCTTACGCCCGTCTGTTTGTAAACGCTGTCTTTCTAGTTAAGTATGTTGCAGACAAGTGCACTTACCTAGAACGATACAAACACCAAGCGGTGAATCGATGCCGTTTGTAGTAATTAACTGGTGACGAAGAACATGTCAAAACGTGATTTTTACGAAGTATTAGGCGTAAGCCGTGATGCCTCAGAGCGCGATATCAAAAAGGCGTATAAGCGTCTAGCGATGAAATTCCACCCAGACCGAAACCAGGGTGATGATTCTGCGGCGGACAAGTTTAAAGAAGTAAAAGAAGCGTACGAAGTTCTGACCGACCCTCAAAAGAAAGCGGCGTACGACCAATACGGTCATGCTGCTTTTGAACAAGGCGGCGGTGGTTTCGGTGGCGGCGGCTTTGGCGGCGGCGGTGCTGATTTCGGCGACATCTTTGGCGATGTATTCGGTGACATCTTTGGTGGTGGTCGTCGTGGCGGTGGTGGCCATCGTGCCCAGCGAGGTGCTGACCTACGTTACAACATGGAATTGACGCTAGAAGAAGCGGTTCGTGGTGTAACGAAGGAGATCGAAGTACCGACACTAGTACACTGTGATACCTGTGATGGTAGTGGCGCGAAGAAAGGTTCATCTGCTGAAACATGTGGTACCTGTCATGGTCATGGTCAAGTACAGATGCGCCAGGGCTTCTTCGCAGTGCAACAAACCTGTCCTACCTGTCACGGCAAAGGTAAAATCATTAAAGACCCTTGTAATGAGTGTCATGGTCAAGGTCGTAAGCAGAAAACAAAAACACTTAATGTTAAGATCCCTGCAGGTGTTGATACTGGCGACCGTATTCGTCTATCTGGCGAAGGTGAAGCGGGAGAAATGGGAGCACCAGCGGGTGACTTGTATGTACAAGTGCACGTGAAAGAGCATCATATCTTCGAACGTGATGGTAACAACCTATACTGTGAAGTGCCTGTAAGCTTTGCGATGGCGGCTTTAGGTGGTGAAGTTGAAGTACCAACTCTGGATGGTCGCGTAAGCCTAAAAGTACCTTCAGAAACGCAAACAGGTCGTATGTTCCGCATGCGTGGTAAAGGTGTGAAAGGCGTTCGCGGTGGCGGTGTTGGTGATCTTATTGTGAAGTTGGTTGTCGAAACACCAGTAAATCTAAGCTCACGCCAAAAAGAACTGCTCAAAGAGTTTGAAGAGTCTTGTGGTGGTGAAGCTGCAACTAAGCACAAGCCTAAATCAGAAGGCTTTTTCAACGGTGTGAAAAAGTTCTTTGATGATTTAACCAGCTAAGACTTTAGTGAAAAGCACAAATACAAAGGCCTGCTAAAATGCAGGCCTTTTTGCATCTCGGTGTTCTTCCTAATTCCAGCAATCACTTGGTTCTTCGACATTTGTTGACGTTAAAGTAATCGTTTTAGAACCAGTCAAGCACTCGTCGTCGTCTTGTCCCAGAGCCGATTTTGCTGTTGCTGTAATGGTATAGGCCGTACTTGCAGAGCTCGCAATATCGAAAGAAAATCTATTTGTGTCTGAGTCACATAGAGTGCATGTGCCTCCAGAGAGAATATGACTCCAGTCGTACCCACCATCATAAGATGTCTCTAGCTCTAGCTGAATTCGACTAAGATCGCTCAAGGCAACCGTCCTATGAGACTTGATTACATGATTAGTGTAAGAGGGGTAGGCGACCGCAGCAATGATCCCGACAATCACGACAGCTATCAGTAATTCGATCAATGTCATCCCTCTCAATCCTTTTTTGTAGCCGTTACAACGAGAAATTCGAATCATCACGAGTAGTTTCCTTTTCACTTTTCCGCCTATTTTTGGCAGGTGATAGCATCTGTGCAAGATGAATTACGGCCCTTTTGCCGTTTACATAGGAATTTGGGAAATGCCTCGCGGGTTTACGTTGTTGGAGCTTCTTATTACTGTTGCTGTACTGAGTGCTTTATTGGCTACAGCTGCACCATCTTTCAAGAATGTCTTTGAAACCAACAAAATGCAGCGCTTAGCTAATGAATTGCATGGCTTTGTTATTGAAGGCAAGTCTGAAGCAGTATTACGGCGTGAAAGACTTTGGGCACACATCATCATGTCTGGGAGCTCATCCAGTGACGGAAACTGGCGTATTGATTTGACAGATAACGGAGCTGAGGGAGCTGGGACTGTGTTGTTCTCTTTATCAGGTAAGCCGTATTACGGTATTGTCGTTACCCCGAGCTATGCTTCCGATCAAATCAGCTTCGACGATGTCCATGGTCGACCATCATCAGGAAACTTGAAGTTTCATCCTGTTGGTGAATCATCAAAAGCCTTAAAACTCATTTCTCATACTTTATCAGCCCGCGTAAGAGTATGTAGTGATAACAGCGGCACAGAATATTACGGTTATTCAACTTGCTCTTAAGGATGGCTATGTTTAAACAAAAAGGGGCGAGCCTTATTGAGTTTATGATCGCATCTGTGCTTGGGCTTATTTCTCTTGCGACAGTGGGGTCAATCTATGTGAGTGGTCAACGAGTGATAATGGAGCGTTCGAAAGAGTTAATGTTGTTACAGAATTCTGAAAGTGTCGTGCAGATGCTCAAGAGCGACATTCAGCGTGCTGGTTTTGACGGTAACAATGGTCATTCTATAAAAATATCGGGCTCAGCGAACACAATTTACACTCTTGATGATGTTGATAGGGGGCTAATTGCTTACGCCTATTACATAGGTGTTTCTGGCTCTGCTCCTTTATATAAAAACGTGGCTTATGAGCAACGAGTTAATACGCCAGAGTCGCTATTTGTGTGTGAAAAAAAGCAAATAACGATATGGGATGTTAATGACGTGGTCAACCTTGCAGGCACAGGCTCATGTAACACTCTCTTTGATAAAAAAGTTATTCACGTTAATCGATTTGACCTGACTAGTGATTTGCTAGAAAGCACTGATGCAAAAAGTGCACTGGTGACCATTACATTGGGAACCGAATTGAAAGACGTGACAGATATTCGCACGCAGCAGTCGTTTACTGCGATGCAAAGGAACTGGCAGTAATGAAGAAACAACAAGGTGCAGCTGCGTTATTAGTTGTGGGTGTATTGCTAGTTGCGGCATTAATGATGTCGCTTGGTAGCTACAAGTCTCTTTTTTATCAGATCAAGCGTGCCAACAATCAAATTGAAGCACGACAAGAACATTGGCTTGCAGAAGGGGGATTGGAGTGTTTCTATTCTTTAGTTCAAAGTACCGGTGATATTTCTTCTGCAACTTCACTAATTTCAAGCCGATGTGAAACACCTTTAGGTTTACATCAATTAGCATTGGAACCCGACAACAAGCTGTTAAGCAAACCAGCTCCAAACTCCAGCCGGACCGTTGAAAAACAACTTGTCCTTTCAAGAGGAAGAGCGTCCGGAGCACTAAAAAGTAGTACAGATTTATACGTTAATGGTAGCTCCGCATTTTCAACACCAGATCCTGGCGAATTTGTAGGAAGTGGGTGGGAGTGTGTTGCTATTCGCTATAAGAATGCATTTCACTCACGTGCTGGAGCGACAAACCAAGGGGTTATACATGGTTCTGCTCCTTATGCTGATTTTGTTCACAACAATATAGATTGTAAATCGGAACATATGAGTGTGACCTCTTCTGACTCAGATTACGGAGAGGACTTTATTCAAGATGCAGACCTAGAGCCATTTTACGACATTTTTAGAGAGCAACGCAGTGACTGGAACTCGGTGAAATCAGGCTGGGGGTTTACTACGATTGATTACGACGACTCAACTAACCAAGTCGTTACTGATTGTGGAAAGAAAGTTGGGGAGCAAATTTCAGCAGGGAAAACTCATATTTGGGTTACGGGGTCCTGTGAGTTTACTTCCTCTAAAAAGAATAGCTCTGGAGAGTATGAGAATGATTCTGATGGGATAATAATCAAAGGAGGCATTGATTATCTTAATGAAGCTTTTGCCGCTACTGGAGAAGCTCCAATATTACTTGTGGTTCAAGATGGTATTTTTGCTGTACATGGTTCAATGACATTCCCTGGTATGCTCTATCAACTTACGACTAATTCACTTACAGATTTAGATACACATTGGAACTTGTTCGAGGCCAAAGATCATTTTGGGGATGCGGCTAACTTTCCCACGCTTGCTCTAGATAAAGTCGTTTACCTGCAGCGTGGCTCATTTAGTTTTTCGGGGGGACAAGTCTTAGATAGTCCAGGTTACAGTGCTTATTTTGTTAACTCTCTAAATTTTGCTTACAACCGAGATAACATCGATGAGGTCGTTGATCCGATTATTAATTTCCGCTGGAAGAAGGGCTCCTGGAATGATCTCTAAACAAAAAGGTTTTAACCTTCTTGAAGTTCTAATTTCTTTTCTGCTTATCGGTGTTGGGGCTCTAGGTTTAACTAAGCTAAACGTATATCTAGAACGCGAATCCGAATATGCCATAAAAAGTATTGAAGCACTGCGTCTAACAGAGAACCAGCTTGAATGGTTCCGAACGCGTGGTGCTTCGGATGCGCTTTCTACGATTTCTACTGCCAGTTTTGCCTCTATCGTGACAGGATCTTCCGCCACTGGAGCGTACACGGTGGAGTGGGATGTGCCACCTGCTACTGTATCAGGTTCACTAAAGACGATCATCATCACAACAAGTTGGGAAGATAGAATGGGGCAGACGCAATCCGTTCAGCTGAAAACTATGATTTCACAGTACAGTGAATTCGAAAACTAAGTTCAATTGCATACATGGGCTGAGACAAATGCGGGTGTAATTTCTGTTTGATACCGGATTTTTCACGGTTAATAAATGGTTTTTGAACTGTTAATTGAGTTGATGTGCTACTGTTTTTATTATGTTTAATTGAAGTGGTGTTTTTGCAAAATATGTCTCCAATTATGAAAAAAAATCTAGAACCTTGTGCTTTCTCCATTAGTGTTTACTAGAATACTCGTTGGATAGTAGGTCGTTATAATTATTCAAATAGGCCTTGGCACCAACATCATTCACTATGGAGTTACCATGAGTAACCAAGCTGTAAATAAGGCACCATCATCGAAGCCGAGCGGGATGGAGCGCTTTTTAAACTTTATCGAGAGGACAGGTAACAAAATTCCTGATCCTGCGATTTTGTTCTTCTGGGCATTGATCATTACTTGGGCGGCGTCAGCACTTTTGTCGAATGTATCATTCGATCTTCCAAACCCTCGAACGGGCGAAGCTCTTACTATCACCAACTTACTTACGGGCGAAGCGCTAGCAAGTTTCCTTGCTAACATGGTGACGACGTTTACTGGCTTTGCGCCACTGGGTATCGTACTTGTCGCAATGCTAGGTGTGGGTGTTGCAGATTCTTCGGGCTTTATTACGACGGGTCTTAAGAAGATGCTGAACTTCACGCCAGCTAAGCTTCTTACTCCAATGCTTATTTTGGTTGCCATTGTATCGCATACTGCGGCAGATGCAGGCTATGTTCTGGTTATTCCTCTTGGCGGTATTATCTTCCATGCGGCAGGTCGTCACCCTTTAGCAGGTATTGCGGCAGCATTTGCAGGTGTATCTGGTGGCTTCTCTGCAAACTTTATCCCTTCAGGTATCGATCCGCTATTGGCTGGCTTTACGCAAACTGCGGCGCAGGTTCTTGATCCTGAATATGTGGTTAACCCATTAGCGAACATCTTCTTCACTGGCCTATCCTCTATCATTATTGTGGGGATTGGTTGGTACGTGACAGAGAAAATCATCGAGCCTCGTTTATCAAAAATGCCAATTGATGATGATGCGGAAACCGCGCCAAACCTAGGTTCATTTACTGAACTGGAATCAAAAGCATTCCGTTATGCAGGTTGGGCAATGATGGCGGGTATTGCTTTACTTGTTGCAGCGTTAATTCCAGAAACATCAGCACTTCGCTCGCCTGAAGGTGAAATTACTGCCTTCTCAGCACCGATAATGAAGTCTATCGTGCCGTTGATCTTTATTCTGTTTATCATTCCTGGTTACGTTTACGGTAAAGTGTCTGGAACGTTCAAGACCAGCAACGACATTATCAAAGCGATGGCTGATACTATGTCAACCATGGGTGCATACATTGTTATGTCGTTCTTCTGTGCTCAGTTCCTATCTGCATTTGCTCAGTCAAACATCGGTACGATGCTAGCGTTGTATGGCGCAGAAGGCTTAAAAGCGATGAACCTACCAGGTGAAGTGACCATCATCGGTATGATACTTCTAACCGCGTCTGTAAACCTACTTATTGGTTCGGCATCTGCAAAATGGGCTTTAATTGGTCCAATCCTAGTGCCAATGCTAATGGCGGTTGGTATCTCGCCTGAGCTGTCTCAGGCGGCTTACCGTGTGGGTGACTCTGTATCGAACATCATTTCGCCTCTAATGGTATTTTTCCCTCTTGTAGTGGTTTACTGTCAGCGTTATGTGAAGTCGGCTGGTATCGGTACGCTTGCGTCACTAATGATGCCATTCTCGATCGCAATGCTGATCGGTTGGTCTATCTTCCTAGTTGCTTATTGGATGGTAGGTATCCCGCTAGGCATTCAAGCTCCTTACACTTACACAATGTAAAAACGTGTAGGGTGTGAAAGCCGCTAATTGGCAGCCGAAAAGCGCAGGTCTTCGATCTGCGCTTTTTTGTTCTCGCACAACGAACATCGATAGGTCTTGTAACTAGGTTTTTTGGGGTTGCAGACTTTGTCCCGTGATGTGTTGCTGTAGTGAAACCGAAGTTGGTGATAAAATTCCCGACTTCAATCGTTTTTTGTTTCTTTGGAGCCTCCTTTGTCTAACCATCCGTTTACCCCTCAAGATGAATTGTTTATGCGCAGAGCGATGGTGCTTGCCGAGCAAGCAGAAGCTGAGGGGGAAGTACCTGTCGGCGCAGTGCTTGTCAAAGATGGTGAAATTATCGCTGAGGGGTGGAATCGCTCTATTGGTACTAATGACGCTACCGCACATGCTGAGATCCAAACACTGCGTAAAGCAGGCCAAAAGCTAGAAAATTACCGCCTTCTGGATACGACGTTATATGTAACACTTGAGCCATGCCCAATGTGTGCCGGAGCCTTATTGCATAGCCGCGTTAAGCGGGTTGTTTTTGGAGCGCCAGATTTAAAAGCTGGAGCAGCAGGAACAGTGCTTAATTTGTTTGAAAGCCAAGCAGCTTACCATTACGCCTTAGTTGAAAAGGGGCTGCTAGAAGATGAGTGCCGCACTCAGCTACAAGCGTTTTTTAAGCGCCGCCGAAAGGAAATTAAAGCGAAGAAGCAAGCACAAAAAGCATTAGAAAATGGAGAGAGCGAACAAGGTAGTGGGAGTAGTGAGGGCTAGCAAACACCTACAACGTGGTAGATGTTTGCTTGGACGCACTAGTGATTGACTAAATGTACAAAAACACGATTACGTGAACTTACTTTCTTTTTCATACATGTCAGTTTACGTTTACGTCGGATAGCAGCTACTGTGTTATTTAAACGCTTTGACTGCACTCTACGTCTTCTCATATTCAAAACCTCCTGCAGACAAGACTTATACCAGTAAAGCGCGGCTCATCGATGCTTGGCAATAGGCTCGATAATCGCACTAAACATTGTATGGTTTAAACGTTCTTCATTTGACTTCTGCATTGCACAGAGCCAGCAAACAATTTCAATACGATGCTTAATAATAGGAGTGACGTTATTTCGGCAGAGTGTAGCCGAAGGCGCCGCTTCATCAAGTGAGCTAAACCATTTGGTTGTAAAGTAATCTGTTACAAAGCAATCAGTTTTACTAACGATGAAGAAAAGGCGACCAACCAAAGGAATGGTTGAGTGTGGTTGGTGTCACTCAGAATATTGGATTCTAGATAAGTTTTCGTTAGGACTCAATAAAAATGACGAGCTTCATAGGCTCGTCATTTTTTAGTTTACCGCGGGTTTATTCTTCAATGCTTTCTTGTTTGGTGTCTTCTTCAACCGTGACGTCAGAAGCGCCAGAGACTTGTTCTACGACGGTCTCTACTGCGCCCGATATCAAAATGTCGGGGTTGAGCGGCGGAATCACTTGCAAGTCATCGCTATTCTCATCAATCGCTGGCTGTTGGCTGACATGACCAATGATGGATTGGTAGTAACGTCGAATATTTTCTACGTAATTACGCGCTTCATCGCCTCTGGCGTACCCATAGCGAGTTTGGCTGTAATAGCGCTTCTGACGAAGTAAAGGCAGCCTGTCTTTTACATCGGCCCAAGCGTTCGGATCGCCACCTTGTGCTTTGGTGAGTCGTCGTGCGTCCATCATGTGGCCGTAACCAATATTGTATGAAGCTAACGCAAACCATATTTTTTCATGCTCGTTAATGCTATCAGGCACGCGACTTACAATACGACGTAAGTACTCGACACCACCACGAACAGATTGCTCAGGGTCTAAACGGTTAGTCACCCCGACGCTTTTCGCCGTTGGCAGAGTCAGCATCATCATCCCCCTAACACCCGTTGGCGATTTTGCTGTTGGCTTCCAGTGTGACTCTTGATAAGCCAATGCTGCAATTAAGCGCCAGTCGAACTCTTCGCTGTATTTTTGGAATAAAGGTGCCCATTTAGGCAATTTGTCATCCAGAGCTCGAATGAATGCGCGAGTATCAACGTAATCAAATGCCTCAATATGACCAATGTACTTTTCTTCGAGGGTGGACAGTTCTCCTGATTGTTTGATGTTACCGAAAAACTCTATCAGCATCGCATACAAACTTTCGTCTTCAGAACGTCGAGTAAACCAAGACACTGGTTGATCTTCTGTAAGTTCAAATGCGAGCGCAAGATCGGGGTAAAGGCGTTGAGCTAGGGAAAGTTCCACCGAATCAGTCACAGTAAAACGTAACTCACCCGTCGATACGTATTTGAGTAAGTCTCTCGTGTCAGCATCACCAACAATTTCAAACTGAAGTTCTGGATACTGCTTCTTTAACGCTGTTAGGGTCGGAACATATTGCGATTGTTCAACGATCTTTAATGTTTGCGCTCCTGCATTTGTATCTTCGTCGGACTCGTCGTCTTTCGAGGCTTGGTATTCAATGAGTTGTTCGATATCACGTGGTCGAAGTTGCCCTTTTTTATATACCACTTGTTGGCTTACATAATAATAGGCAGGGCCTGGTCTAAATCGTTTGACTGCTTGTGACGTTTGATTTAAACCCGTAGCGATGATATCGATATCTCCTTTCTTAAGAGCAGGAAAAAGCTCAGCCTGGCGAAAGGCTGGTTTAATCTCGAGTTTGACGCCGAGCTGCTCCGCAAACTGACGCGCCAATTCGTAATCCAACCCTGCGGGACCATCGGGACCTATGTAGTAGGAAAGCTGATTGTTTAGCGTGCCAACACGAAGCACACCACGTTCTTGAATTTTTTCAAATTCACTTTTGGGCTCCGACTCAATCTGGCAAGCAGAGAGTAAAAGAACAGAAACTAAAATTAGAGCACTGCGCTTGAGCCGGTTGAAGTGACTTATTTGCATTAATAGGTACATCTTGGAAAATTTCTATTTGCCTTTATATCAAAGCGAGCTCATGGGGCAAAGTGAATCACACACTTATAACGTGACATTGTGTGTTTTATCGACATTTTAGTTGTAATTCAAATTTGACAAAAAAAATGACGCAAACGGTTGCTTTTGGTGTTACATCACAAAAACAATTACTATATAATGCGCTCGCAATGACGAGGTGGAATCGGCATAGGTTCGACAGGGCTTATTTTAAGTGTCTGAATTTATTCCAATATCACCTTAATCAATTGCATAAGAGACCTAAGCACATGAGAATTTTGCGTGGCTCCCCAGCTCTTTCTGAGTTTCGTGTTAATAAACTACTGGAACTTTGTCGTGAACAAGATCTGCCTGTAACTGGCATTTATGCCGAGTTTATGCACTTTGCCGATCTAAAGTCAGACCTTGATGACCAAGAGTTAGAAAAACTTGAAAAGTTACTAACTTACGGCCCAACCATCGAAGAGCATGAGCCTGAAGGTCTTCTACTTCTTGTCACGCCTCGTCCTGGCACTATCTCGCCTTGGTCTTCTAAATCTACCGATATCGCTGTTAACTGTGGTCTGGATAAAGTGAAACGTCTAGAGCGTGGTACGGCTTATTATGTCGAGTCTTCAGTTGTTCTATCAGAAGCTCAAGCTGACGCTGTTAAAGCGTTAATTCACGACCGCATGATGGAAACAGTATTCACAGAATTTGAAGCCGCATCAGCATTATTTACTGTTGCAGAGCCTAAGCCTGTCGCACATGTTGATATCTTAGCTGGCGGTCGTCTTGCGCTTGAAGAGGCAAACGTTTCCCTTGGCTTGGCACTCGCAGAAGATGAAATTGATTACTTGGTAGAGAACTTTACTAAGCTTGGGCGTAACCCAAACGACATTGAATTGATGATGTTTGCTCAGGCGAACTCAGAGCATTGTCGCCACAAAATTTTTAACGCAGATTGGACTATCGACGGGGTAGATCAACCTAAGTCTTTGTTCAAAATGATCAAAAACACTTTTGAAACGACACCTGACTATGTACTGTCTGCATACAAAGACAACGCAGCCGTTATGACAGGTTCTAAAGCGGGGCGTTTCTTCCCTGACCCTAAATCTCGTCAATACACGTACCACCATGAAGATACGCACATCTTGATGAAGGTAGAAACGCACAACCACCCAACGGCAATCTCTCCATGGCCGGGCGCATCGACTGGCTCAGGCGGTGAAATCCGTGACGAAGGCGCGACGGGTATCGGCGGTAAGCCAAAAGCGGGTCTGGTTGGCTTTACAACCTCTAACTTACGTATTCCTGGTTTTGAACAGCCATGGGAAACCGACTTCGGCAAGCCGGGTCGTATTGTGAATGCGTTAGACATCATGCTTGAAGGCCCTCTTGGCGGCGCGGCATTCAACAACGAATTTGGTCGTCCAAATCTATTGGGTTACTTCCGTACTTACGAAGAAAAAGTCACTTCTCATGCGGGTGAAGAAATTCGTGGTTACCACAAACCAATCATGATTGCTGGTGGTATGGGTAACATCCGCGATGAACACGTACAGAAGAAAGAGATCCCTGTAGGTGCGAGCCTAATCGTACTTGGTGGTCCGGCAATGAACATCGGTCTTGGTGGTGGTGCGGCATCTTCCATGGCATCTGGTCAGTCAGCAGAAGATCTGGACTTCGCTTCGGTACAGCGTGAAAACCCAGAGATGGAACGTCGCTGTCAGGAAGTGATCGACCGTTGTTGGCAGTTAGGCGACGATAACCCAATCGCATTTATCCACGATGTGGGTGCAGGCGGTATCTCTAACGCATTGCCTGAACTTGTCGACGACGGTGAGCGTGGCGGTAAGTTCCAATTACGCGATGTACCAAACGATGAGCCGGGCATGAGCCCACTGGAAATCTGGTGTAACGAATCACAGGAACGTTACGTTCTAGCGGTAGCGCCAGAAAACATGGAAGCATTCGACGCCATCTGTAAGCGTGAACGCGCACCGTATGCAGTGGTGGGTGTGGCGACAGAAGAGCGTCATCTAACGCTAGAAGATTCTCACTTCGACAATACGCCAATCGATATGCCAATGGATATCCTGCTTGGTAAGCCACCGAAGATGCACCGTGACGCAACCACACTAAAAGTGGAAAGCCCTGCCATTGTTCGTGATGGTATGGAGCTTAATGAAGCGGTGGATCGCGTACTTCGTCTTCCTGCTGTTGCAGAAAAAACATTCCTAATTACTATCGGTGACCGAACAGTAACGGGTCTGGTTGCTCGTGATCAAATGGTTGGTCCTTGGCAGGTACCAGTAGCAAACTGCGCAGTAACAGCGGCAAGCTACGACACTTACCATGGCGAAGCAATGTCGATGGGTGAGCGCACGCCAGTGGCATTACTAGACTTTGGAGCATCGGCTCGCCTAGCCGTTGGTGAGTCACTAACGAACATTGCGGCAACAGACATCGGTGATATTAAACACATTAAACTGTCTGCGAACTGGATGTCTCCAGCGGGTCACCCAGGTGAAGATGCGGGTCTTTACGAAGCAGTGAAAGCGGTTGGTGAAGAATTGTGTCCTGCGTTAGGTTTGACGATCCCAGTTGGTAAAGACTCCATGTCGATGAAAACCAAGTGGGAAGAAAACGGCGAGAGCAAAGAAGTCACTTCTCCACTGTCGCTAGTTATCACGGCATTTGGTCGTGTGGAAGACGTACGTAAGACCGTGACTCCACAACTACGCACTGACAAAGGAGATACCTCTCTAGTTCTTGTTGACTTGGGTAACGGAAAAAACCGCTTAGGTGCGACAGCATTGGCACAAGTATACAAACAGCTGGGTGACAAACCTGCTGACGTAGATAATGCAGAGCAGCTAAAAGGCTTCTTTGATGCAATGCAAGCGTTAGTACGTGATGACAAGCTAGTGGCTTACCACGATAAAGGCGACGGCGGTCTTTTTGTTACACTGGCTGAGATGGCGTTCGCGGGTCACTGTGGCGTAAAAGCGAACATCGCAGAGCTGGGTGATGATGCGCTAGCCGTTCTATTTAACGAAGAGCTAGGTGCGGTTGTTCAAGTTAAGAATGATGATCTAGATTCAGTTCTATCTACTCTGGCGGCAAACGGCTTAGAGGCATGCTCACATGTGATTGGTTCTGTTGAAGCTTCAGACGACTTTGTTATCACTTCTGGTGATGCAGTTGTGCTTGAACGTTCACGTACCGAACTACGCGTTATCTGGGCTGAAACAACGCATAAGATGCAAAGTCTACGTGATAACCCAGCGTGTGCAGACCAAGAGCACGAAGCTAAGAAAGACAACTCTGACCCTGGTCTAAACGTTAAGCTCAGCTTCGACGTAAATGAAGACGTTGCAGCACCGTACATTGCGAAAGGTGCTAAACCTAAGATGGCAATCCTACGTGAGCAGGGCGTTAACTCCCACGTCGAAATGGCAGCAGCGTTTGACCGCGCAGGTTTTGAAGCAACCGACATCCATATGAGCGATATCCTAACGGGCCAAGCGGTACTGGATGAATACCATGGCTTAGTAGCTTGTGGTGGCTTCTCTTACGGCGACGTACTAGGTGCGGGTGAAGGTTGGGCTAAGTCTATCCTGTTTAACGCACAAGCTCGTGAACAGTTCCAAGCCTTCTTCAACCGTGAAGAGACGTTCTCTTTAGGTGTATGTAACGGTTGTCAGATGCTATCAAACCTGAAAGAGCTGATCCCAGGTGCAGACTTGTGGCCACGTTTTGTGCGCAACGAATCTGAGCGTTTTGAAGCGCGCTTTAGTCTAGTTGAAGTTCAGAAATCTGATTCTGTATTCTTTGATGGCATGGCTGGTTCGCGTATGCCAATCGCGGTTTCCCACGGAGAAGGGCGTGTAGAAGTACGTGATGCAGAGCACCTAGCAGCGATCGAGGCATCAGGTACGGTTGCGGTTCGTTACGTGGATAACCTCGGTAACCCAACACAACAATACCCGAACAACCCGAATGGTTCGCCAAACGCGATTACCGGTTTAACAACAGCAGACGGTCGCGTAACTATCATGATGCCTCACCCAGAGCGCGTATTCCGCACAGTTGCAAATTCTTGGGCTCCGGAAGGTTGGGGTGAAAATGGCGCTTGGATGCGTATGTTCCAAAATGCCCGTAAGAATATCGGTTAATTAACCAAAAGTTAATCTAGCTTAAGTAAAGCGTTGGTTGAGAGACCAGCGCTTTCTTTTTTCTTATCACTCTTTTTTCTTCGTCGCTCTTTCTAGTGACTTGGCGAAACGTTGCTTTGTTCTGCCTCTTCTTTGTCATCTATTATCTAGCGTAAAAAACTTGCAGCGTTTAGATTACTTTTATGCTCTAATACCGCGCTTACCAAGGGATGGTGTTAAACAGCTCAGCTTAGATGGAGTTATCAAGTTGACCGAATCCCTGATTGATCCCTAAATCCCTTAGGAAATGAAAGAAATGTCTAAGAATCCAAAATTTGCTATCCGCGTCACTGAAAAACGTAACGGCTGGAGCGCAGAAATCACTCGCCAAGTGACATCTCGTAAGACTGTAGTATCAAAGCGTGAAACAGGCTTTGACAGCGAAGAGAAAGCACAAGCTTGGGCTGAACAAGAACTGGCTGGATTTATCCAAAACCAAGTGGTTCGTAACGAGCGTAAAGCAGCGCAACGTCAAGAGCGCGAAGCAGAACAACTAGCGGCAAAAGTTCGTAAAGAAGAAGCCCGCAAAGCACGTGAAACCGAAGTAGACACTGACGAAGAATAAGTTTAAATCGGTGAGATGGTGACGTTACCCATCAAACAAATAGTGAAAATGCCCTGAGTTTTGTCTCAGGGCATTTTTTATTTATATCGGCTAAAAACAATCCGACGATACGGACAAGCTAAACGTGCCGTCTTCAGGGGCTGCAAATTGTTTATTGCCAGGAAGAAGGTGAGGGTTATTAGCATAAGTGCGATGTGTCGATTTGACCTTTGCAGAATGTCTTTCCGGTAAATCAAAGTGTTGTAAGCCGTCAGATAGATCGTTTGCTTCACCGTAGTCGAAATGTGTTGCGACGTCTTTGGGCTGCTTGGCGTAACGACAGTGATCCGGCTTACCATCTTCGTGCCAAGTTAAAGAGTTAGTTTTTGCATCTAGATTCAGGTTATTTGCTGTTGGCTGTGCGTAAAAATCTTCTGAAACTTGGTGCTTGCTTTGTTCTTGTAAGTAGTCTGCAATGTTCTCAGAAGCTTGCGCTAGGCTACCTACAGGGAAGAAGCAAATCAGAAGAAGCCGTGTTTTTAGATTGTTCATAATGTGTATGTAAGCAAAAGGAAATGATAATACTGATAAATAAAACGGCGTGCAATTATGGCCATTGGATACGATATAACAGGGCAGTTAATGTCTGCCCTGCATCTTTTAGGTATGGTTAGTATTGATAAGTGAGGTGCAGTTTGACTTCGCGACCAGGCGAAGGCACGCCATTAGATAGGTATGCTTCGTAGTAACGATCGGTTAAGTTTTTCACAACCGCGCCAACGCTCAAGCCTTCGACTTGTTGTATTTCCCAAACCACGTAAGCGTTTTGTAGCGTGTATTGCTCACTTGGCGATTTCACTTTTAAATTATTACCGCTTGCCTTGGTTTTGGTTTGCGCATCATACCAGCGGACTTCCCAGCCCGTACGTAAACCAGGAATCCATTCGTAACCTAAACCCAGATTAATGTTTAATGGCGGTACATCAGGATGATCATCATCTGAACCTGTAGAGTCAGATAGGCTACCTTTGTTTTTGCCGCGAATGTAACTTGCTGAGAAATTACTGTAGAAATCTTCAATCCGGTATTGTGAAATTAGCTCAAAGCCATAGTTTTTAAAGCCATCTAGGTTTGTATTCCAGCTTTGTAACTCAGTAGTATTTTTGTCGAGGTTTTCGCCCGTTCGTATATCAACTGTGTCGCTAACATCGTTATAGAACATAGTTAACTCTGTTGCGAGGTTATCGCGAGAGTTCACCAGCCCTTCCGTTAAGTTGATAACGCTTGCTTGATAAGCATGGATACGAGACACGTCCAGATTCAAAGCAGTAGCCGTAGCGGTAGCTCGCGCATATTGCACTGAGTAGATGTTATCAACGGTTGGTGCTTTTAAAGCGTAGGCGTAGGAGGCGTTTAAACGCGTATTATTGCTCGCATCAAAGTCGATATCCAAACGTGGGCTAAAGCCTTTATGCGTCGTTTCACCATAGTCATGTCCGGCAGCTGGATCATTATAATCCGGCGCTGCGTTCCCTTTTCCTTCACTCTTGATGTATTCGTAACGCAGAGAAGGTGTGATTGTTAGGCGGTCTGTTGCTTGATAGTGATCAGCAATGTAAGCGGCATAAATTGACTGCGTGCCAGATGGTTCGTAGTAAGGGGTGTACCAACCGTAGTTTTTCGCTTCATTACTGTCGTATGATGCGTTGAATACTAACGAGTCTCTATCGGTTTTTTGATATTGAAGCCCAGTGACTAGAGTGTGGTCTCCGAATTGTGCTTGGTTAAACACATCAACGTAGTCACGCTCGTAACTCAGCCATGACTCATGACCGTAACTGCCAACAGAAACGAACATTTTCTCGAATGCTACGTCAGGGCGAACCCAATGACGATCGTTTTCGGAACGTGCCATTTTGATATTGAAATCAATATACGGGTTAGTCGGCATGTAGTGGTAAGAGATGGTTGTGGTGTTGTCCGTGTATTTGTTATCGACGGTGTAAGCGTATTGGGCTTTTTCTAATGAGCCGTATTTCTTGATATTGTATTCGGTGATGTTAGGCATTTTTCCGCGGCGGTTAGCCCAAGGTTTACGACCTTCATCTTTGTAGCGAGTGTGGCTAATTTCAAACTCGTGATCGTTGTTTTCATAACCGACTTTTACGAGCATGTTTTCTTGCTCATAACCTGAGTAATCCAGCGTTTCACCACCACCGACTTTAATGTCATCAGAATCTTTTACCGAGCCATTCGCTAGAAAATAAAAACCAGCATCGTTTTTACCATAGAGTGTTAGCGTGTAGGCGTTCTCATCGCCGTTGTTGTTATATGCACTTGAGATGCGAGCACCAAAGTTTCTGTCGCCGTACAGGAGATCATCGACACTTTTGGTTTTAATGCGAATGGAGCCACCAAACTTCCCGTTGAGTGCTCGATAGTCGTGCGCGCCCTTGATAATTTCTGCTTCGCCAATTAAGAACGGATCAAAAAAGAAGGTACCGTAGCGGTATTGTTGAAAGCCAATTGGAGCGCCATCGACAAAGACGGCGATATCGCTTGGATCATCAAAACCACGAATGTTAATACGTTCGCCACCAGAACGACCGCCACCATCTATTGATGCACCGGGAACGGCATCGATCATTGAGGCAAAATTAGAGTACTGTTGCTCTTCAATCTCTGACCAATTAATGGTGGTTTGCGCAGGCTCAGCAATGGTAATGGGTTTGGCATAACGAACGCCTATGACTTCAAGCTCTTCATTTGGCGCTGTCTCGGCATATGAATAAAGAGGGAAGAGCAAAGCCAGTGAAATGAGATTTACTTTGAATGGATGACTTATTAATCGTTTCATATTGATGATTTATAGTGTTTTTATGAAGCTCGGATTATAAGAACATTATTACGATTAATAAATGATAATGAGATTAATTATCAAATGTGTTTTTGCGACGGATTGTAAAGTTTTTTATCCATTCGTGGAAACTACGATAAGTATCGTTAGCGTACATAAAACAAAAAGCCCAGCATCATGGACGCTGAGCTTATTGGCTTTAAACAAGATAGTGCGAGCACTGTTGCTCCTTTTGAGCTAATCAGGCGCCTACTTGGTAGGAATTACTGAGTTTCTAACGGTATCTGTCCGGTGGTCAGCGGCTCGGCATCGAATTCAGTGAGGCCTTCAATATAGCTTTCGACTGCTTGCTCTAAAGCATTATCACCTTGGTTAAAATAGGCAAGGTGGAAAATTGCATCGCCTTCGTTCACCAATGGTAATGTTTGTTGACCGATAACCAAACCACGCTTCGGGGCTTTTAGTTCTATCTCGTCATGACCAAGAGGAGAGCTAATATAAGCGAGCGTTTCACCCTGTTCTACTTTGTCTCCCAGATTAACGACAGTACGCAAAATGCCGTTACCTGACGCGCGAACCCAGCTGGTGGACTTCGCTATGATAGGCTCAGGCAGCTTTTTCCTGCTCGCACGCAACATACCAATGGCTTGCATTACGCGCCGAACCCCGAGTACACCAGCGCTGATCGAAAGTGGATCAAAACGCAATGCTTCGCCAGCTTCGTAGGTGAGCACTGGAATATCGCATTTTTCTGCTTCACTGCGTAAAGAGCCATCACGCAATGCTGAATCAACAATCACTGGCGTTGCAAATGCTTGAGCAATACGCAGAGTTTCTGAGTTGCTTAAGTTTGCGCGGATCTGTGGCAAGTTCGTGCGATGAATGGCCCCTGTGTGTAGATCCAAAATGTAGTCACAACGCTTGGCAATGTTGTTAAAGAACCCGTGTGCCATACGAGATGCAAGTGCGCCTTTTTCACTGCCAGGAAAGCAACGGTTGAGATCTCGTCGGTCGGGCAAGTAACGAGATTTATGGATGAAACCAAAAACGTTAACGATAGGTACTGCAATGACAGTGCCTTTCAGTTTTTGTGGATCCAGTTGGTTAATGATCTGACGAACGATTTCTACGCCATTAAGCTCATCACCATGGATAGCGGCATTCACCATTAACACTGGTCCTTCTTGTTTCCCATGGATGATTTCCACAGGAATAGATAAAGGCGAATGTGTATATAGCTTCGCTGCTTCAAATTCGATCTCTAATCGTTGTCCTGGTTGTATTTGATGTCCTAAGAGCTCAAATACTTTGCTTTTTTTACTTCTGGCCATAAACCATCTCTGTCAAATGCGTCATCAGCAATGTAACAATTGCTGCAAAATCGCACTAATCATTCTCATTAAGGACACGACAAATTACTTTAATCGTCATGCGTGAAATTTTGGTATGTGTGAAGTTTTTGTTTTCAATATGATCTTTTCTATCAGTTTAATACATAACAAGCCATAGAGAAGAGAGCGCAATAATAGCCTTAAAAAATGTGACTGTATTAAAAATAATACTGTTCATGGAGGACAAAAAAACGGACTTTTAACCCTACTTTTTATCCGATAATATCCGCGCCGAATTTGAGGTTTCACACTTTCTAACTAGAGGTTTTGATGAAAAAGGCAATTGCTAAAATTGGTGCATTGACTGCGGTAGCAGTTTCACTTTCAGGTTGCGTAGGTAGTAATGCCGTGACAGGTTATGTCATGGGGTTTAACTTGAAAGCTGTTGACAACCGTTACGCTCGAGGTGGCCTAAATATGCTTTTAGCGCCTGTTTATGGTGTCGCGATCGCAGCGGATTATATCGTGTTTAACTCTCTAGAATTTTGGACGGGTAAGAACCCGTTAAATGGTAAGCCACATATCTTCGATACAAAGGTAGATACTTACATTGATGTCAATCACCAGTTAGATAAGTCGTTAACGACGGCACCAATCGCACCATTAGCGGATAACCGTGTCATTGAGCAGGGGCGAATGCAGCAAATCGATGAGAACACTGTTCAAATGGATATTACTTACAGTAACGGTGAAAAGGCGACACTCATGGGTGTACGCGATGGTGAGTTTGTTACTTACTACATTGATGGTGAAGTTGCTGCACAAACCTCAATGGATGAATTAGCCGCTTACGCGCAAAACCGTGTGTAGTTGGGTTCAACTAAACCAAAAAAAGGGTGCCGTATGGCACCCTTTGTCATTTTTCGTGATTGAATTATGCTTTCTCTGGAATCGCTTCTAAAAGCGCGACCATCTGATCCCAGTACAACTGAACAGTATCAATCTTCACTTTCTCATCTGGAGAGTGAGGGAATTTTATTGTTGGACCGAAAGAAACCATATCCATGTGTGGGTATGGTTCTTTAAATAGGCCACACTCAAGACCAGCATGGATGACCATGATGTTCGGCTTATGACCGTAAATGCCTTCATACATATCACGGAAAATTGCCATGATCTCGGAATCTGCATCTGGCTTCCAGCCAGGGTAAGCGCCTGAGAACTGAATTTGCGCGCCTGCTAGCTCAGTAATCGAGCGCAGCATGCTTTCCACTTGGCTACGGCCAGAGTCAATGAGAGAACGAATCAAGCAAAGCACGGTGACTTTATTTTCTTCTGTGCTGATCACACCAACGTTTAGAGAAGTTTCAACAACGCCTTCCACCTCATCACTCATACGGATTACGCCGTTTGGACAAGCGTTAAGTGCCGCAATGAATCGTTGCTGATCGGCGATTGAAAATACTTGCGCGTCAGTCGTGATCACTTCATTAAAGGTTACGATACCTGTTTCGATTTTACCCAATTCAGTTTTAAGCAGCTCAGTGTAGTGGTTGAACAGCTCAGCAAGCTTGTCTTGGTTTTCGACAGGAAGCGCGACAGTAACAAACGCTTCGCGAGGGATTGCATTACGTAAGCTACCACCACGGAATTCGACTAAACGTAAATCAAGCTCTTGAGCATGACCGGCAAGGAAACGACCAAGTAATTTGTTGGCATTACCGCGACCTGTGTGAATGTCACAACCTGAGTGACCACCTTTTAGGCCTTTCAGCGTCAGTTGGCGTGTTACAAAACCTGCAGGCGTTGATTCTCGAGAAATATCGAAAGTCATGGTGCCATCAACGCCACCTGCACAACCCATGTAGACTTCGCCTTCTTGTTCAGAGTCTGTATTTAGAAGAATCTCACCCTCTAACCAACCAGCTTCAAGGCCAAATGCGCCAGTCATGCCTGCTTCTTCATCAATCGTCAGCAGAACTTCGAGTGGACCGTGCTTAATATCTTTAGATGCCAATACAGCAAGGCAAGAAGCCATACCAATACCGTTATCTGCACCAAGCGTCGTGCCTTTCGCAGTTACCCATTCGCCATTGATGTAAGGTTGGATTGGATCTTTGGTGAAGTCGTGTTCAGTGTCTTCGTTTTTCTGCGGCACCATGTCGATGTGTGCTTGAAGTACAACAGCCTTCTTATTTTCCATTCCTGGTGTCGCGGGCTTTTTGATGAACACGTTACCGGTTGGATCACGGCGAACGTCAAAGCCTTGCTCTGTTGCCCAGTTGATAATGTACTGTGCTAATGCTTCTTCATGTTTCGATGGATGAGGGATAGAACAAATCTTATCGAAAAACTGCCAAAGTGGAGCAGGTGATAAGGTACTGATCTCAGAATGGAACTCAGACACGGATGACTCCTTTTGATGTGCTTTGCCAAATATATACCGTAAAAATATTATCAAGGTAGCATTAAATGCTATACGATTTGGCCTTCAAATTGCCGTTAGCATACCACCAGATAAAGAGTACGAGTAGTCGCGATCACAAGGATTTCTCTCAGAACTGTCACAGTTTGTGAATACAATAACAAGCACTATGTGTTCTCTATCATATATTCTGAAAGTGGCTTTATTTTTTAATTCATAAAATTGTAATTTAATTACACATAAACTTTGATAAAGGTCAATTTGTGCATTTTTTGTGATTCCAATCACTAAAATGCTTGTAATTAAATTTCTTGGTGGTATATTTGTAACCAGCTTCTGAGAGAAGAATGAAATGCTCAAAGGATGAGTCCGTTTTATCGCCTCCAAGGAACCGAGAAATCAACGAATGTTTAATTGATTTAAAAGGTGATAGTTATGAAAGGTTTACCAAGTACAATGTTCTGGAATAGCAAGTCTGTTTACACCGGTAACTTTGTATACCCAACAAGCTTTGGCTACTAAGTGAAGTCAACGCATGTGACTCGAACAGTTTGTTCACCCCTATAAATTGGAATTTTTTTTCAGTGATAGTGCTGACATGATTCACCGCCACCCAAATTGGGTGGCGTTTTTTATCTCTATTTTCTCTTCCTGACTCACTTATTGCCATCAAAGCCTTCTTCTATTCCCCATTCTTCGGTTTTATCGACTTTTCCATCAAATCTGTTAGATACCATGTTTAAAATGGGCCTTTTTCATCTGAAAGTTTAGTACATTGCTCAGTTTTTATTCTCTTTTAGAGAACTGTGTTATCTGGGTTACCTATTGTTTTATAAGAATATATTTCTTTGCTTGCTATGATAGATTAGAGAATGTGTTTCATATCCAAAGAAAAAAACGCATTAGAGTGAAGATTCTATCTAGAATTTGCTATTTGATAACTTTATAATTCCCGCCAATCGATTACGCAACCGTTTACTTTTTACCTTTACAGGATTCGATCATGCTCGAGAGGCTTTTTAAACTCAGTGAAAATGGCACAAATGTGCGCACTGAGATCATTGCAGGTGTTACGACCTTCCTAACTATGGCTTACATTATTTTTGTAAACCCAGCGATCCTGTCGGATACCGGTATGGACCGTGGCGCCATTTTTGTCGCAACTTGTCTTGCTGCCGCAATCGGCTGTTTTATCATGGGATTTGTTGCCAATTACCCAATCGCACAGGCACCAGGAATGGGCCTGAACGCATTTTTTACTTACTCTGTTGTATTGGGAATGGGTTATACGTGGCAAGTTGCGTTGGCGGCTGTATTTGTTTCTGGCCTTCTGTTCATTCTTTTAAGCGTATTTAAGATCCGTGAGTGGATTATTAACTCGATCCCGCATTCTCTACGAACAGGTATTTCAGCTGGTATTGGTCTTTTCTTAGCGTTTATCGCATTAAAAAATGCAGGTATCGTCGTTGATAACCCAGCGACATTAGTTTCTATGGGAGAGATCACATCATTGCCATCTGTATTGGCCGCGATTGGCTTCTTTCTTACGATTGCACTGGTTCACCGTGGTGTGAAAGGTGCGGTGATGATCGCCATTCTTGGCGTTACAGCGCTTGGTCTTCTATTTGGTGATGTGCAGTGGGGCGGTATTATGTCAACGCCACCAAGCATTGCGCCAACTTTCATGCAACTGGATTTCTCTGGTTTGTTTGAAGTAGGCATGATTTCCGTCGTATTTGCTTTCCTATTTGTCGATTTGTTTGACACCGCAGGTACGCTCGTTGGCGTTTCTCAAAAAGCTGGTCTAACTGACGAGAATGGCAACATCCCTCGTTTAAACAAAGCGTTACTTGCAGACTCAACAGCAACGTCAGTAGGTGCATTACTTGGTACCTCCAACACGACATCTTATATTGAAAGCGTTTCTGGTGTAGCTGCGGGTGGGCGTACTGGTCTAACAGCCGTGGTTGTTGGTGTACTCTTCCTACTTGCTCTATTGTTCTCACCACTTGCGGGTATGATCCCTGCTTATGCAACGTCAGGTGCGCTATTCTATGTGGCGATCTTGATGCTGTCTGGGCTAGTAAGCATTGATTGGCGTGACCTAACTGAAGCGTCCCCAGTTGTTGTGACTTGTTTAGTTATGCCGCTAACATTCTCGATTGCAGAAGGTATCACGTTAGGCTTTATCGCATACGCGGCGATCAAGTTATTCAGCGGTAAGGGCCGTGAAGTGTCGATGAGTGTATGGGTGATGTCAGCCATCTTCATCGTTAAATACCTCGTCGGTTAATTTCTCGAGCAAAAAGCCAGTGTGGATTTATTCACGCTGGCTTTTTCTTTTTTTACGTTGTTCACAGAAGACGGTTTTTCTGCGGAATAGGCAGAGAATTTTGATATCACCGTTGGTATTAGCGGTGTGTTTCGGTAGAATAATCGTTTGCGCAGCTTGAAATCCTCGTCTCCAAACATTTTGGAGAAGTTAGTGAGCATTCCGCTTTTGAGTGACTTCGCTAGATTTTGAGGATGCATATTTTCAAATTATTAGGTTATTACAATGAGTAAAAAATTCATTATCACTTGGGATGCAATGCAGACTTACTGCCGTGAACTGGCTGAAAAACAAATGCCAGCTGAGCAATGGAAAGGAATTTGGGCGGTAAGCCGCGGCGGTTTGGTTCCTGGCGCTATTTTGGCTCGTGAACTGGGTATTCGTTACGTTGATACAATCTGTATTTCAAGCTACGACCATGATCATCAGCGCGACATGACGGTACTAAAAGCACCTGAAGGTGATGGCGAAGGTTACCTAATCGTTGAAGACCTAGTAGACAGTGGTGATACAGCGCGCAAACTACGTGAGATGTATCCAAAAGCGAAAATGATCGCTGTGTGTGCGAAACCATCAGGCAAAGAGCTGCTGGATGATTACGTTGTAGATATTGCTCAAGACACTTGGATCGAGCAGCCTTGGGATATGTCAATCCAGTATGCTGAGCCAGTAAACCGCAAGCAAAAATAAACGCGGTTAAAGAATATTGAGAAATGCCCCTTTATAGGGGCATTTTTTTTATTATGATATTAAATCATGCTAATAGCCTAGGGTTCTTCCTATGTCTGAAGACGTCAGTAAAAATCTTTCCGAAACTTTGTTCGTGAAACATAAGCAAGCAAAAGAAACCTCCGCGCTTACCCAGTACATGCCGACCAGTAAAAAAATACTTGATGAACGAGAAGCGCAGGGTGATCGTGCTTGGTATCGTCATTTGCGTCGCTTGCAATGGGCTTGGCAAGGATTGTCTCCGATCGAAATGGAAGGCGTACTGTCCAAAATTGCTTCATCTTCTCACTCGCGAACCAATGATGATTGGTTGGACACTGTAATGGGTTATCACAGTGGTAACTGGACATTTGAGTGGATCAAGCTTGGTATGGCTCATCAGAAGCGAGCAAATGAAATGCAAGGAGAAGAGGCAGCGGATGAACTCTTCACTGCTTCTTTGTGTTTTAGTATTGCAGGCTACCCACATTTAAAAAATGACAACTTGGCATCGCAGGCTCAAGTACTGGCAAACAAAGCGTATTCTGACGGCGCAGAAAAAACTAAGTACACCATCAAGCAAATTGAAGTGCCTTACCAAAATCGCAAAATCATCGCGAACCTCCATTTACCAAGAACGGATAAACAGTTGCCTGTGGTCATGGTGAGCGCTGGTTTGGATACTCTACAAACCGACATGTGGCGTTTGTTCCGTAATCGTCTTGCACCGCGAGATATTGCGATGTTAACCGTAGACATGCCTTCAGTAGGGCATAGCTCTCATTGGCCCTTGACCGAGAATTCAAGTTGCCTACATCAAGCGGTATTGAATGAGCTTTACTCGCTACCTTGGGTTGATCATCACAAAGTGGGGTTAGTTGGGTTTCGTTTTGGTGGTAATGCCATGATCAGACTCTCTTTTGTTGAGCAAGAAAAGATCAAAGCTTGTGTCGCTCTAGGCGCACCCGTACATGATATTTTTACTTCCCCTCAGAAGTTACAAAAAATGCCGAAGATGTACCTAGATCTTTTGGCTTCCCGTTTGGGGAAAAATGCGGTTGATATTAATAGCATGGCTGGTCAGATGATGGCGTGGTCATTGAAGGTTCAGGGCTTCCTGAGCAGTCGAAAAACCAAAGTGCCTATTTTGGCTTTGAGTCTTGAGGGCGATCCAGTGTCGCCACACAGTGATAATCAACTTGTTGCTCTATTTAGCCAGTATGGTAGAGCGAAAAAAATCAGTTCCAAAACAATTACAAAAGGATATGAGCAATCCCTCGATTTAGCCATAAAGTGGCTAGAAGATGAATTATTAGGGTGACAATTCTCCTAAATTAGTTAAGAGTGATATATCTGAGCAAAAAATAAGCTCATGATAATTAAAAATAATAATCATTCTTGGGTGTTTACTTTTAACTATGAAAACGGAGATTCATATGTCAGAGACGACTCAGGGCCCGACTCACTTTCGCTTGATGTCAAAGTTGAAGGCGATAGGGCCTTACCTGCGCGAACCACAATCGCAAGAAGGGCGCTATTATTTTGATTGTTTATCTGTATGTGTAGACGACAAAAAATCGCCTGAGAAGCGTGAATTTTGGGGCTGGTGGATGGATTTGGAATCCATCGAGGGAGGCTTTACTGCTAAATATCATATTGGCAAGTACAACAAAGAAGGGCAATGGGTATCTGAAGCCCTTCCCAAAAAAGTGGTAGAGGAAGTGTATCTCACGCAGAGCACATTCCATCAAAAGCTGGTTGATACTTTAGAAGAACACTTCAAATTAGAAGTCGAATATCACACGGAGTCTTTCGATTTCGCTTAATTTGGTTGTTTTCATTTAATACCAAACAAAAAGGTGCGAAAACGCACCTTTTCTCTTGTTAATTCCCTATTTGATTGTTAAAACATCCTCTCTTTATTTGTTTTTCACTTCAGAAGACATCATGACAACGAATCAACAAAATGCAGTTGTTTCACAACCACAAACTGTCGTTGTGAAACTGGGTACAAGTGTGCTGACAGGCGGCACTCTGGCACTCGACCGTGCACACATGGTTGAGTTAGCACGCCAGTGTGCTGAGCTTAAAAAACAAGGCCATTCAATCGTAATGGTTTCGTCTGGTGCGATTGCAGCAGGCCGTGAGCATCTTGGTTACCCCGCATTGCCCAACGAGATGGCGAGTAAGCAGTTACTTGCCGCGGTGGGGCAGAGCCGCTTGATTCAAACATGGGAGTCTTTGTTTGGTATTTATGGTATCAAGATCGGCCAAATGTTACTAACCCGTGCCGATTTAGAAGATCGTGAGCGATTCCTTAACGCGCGTGACACTATTAATGCGCTCGTCGCGAACGATATTGTTCCTATCGTAAACGAAAATGATGCCGTTGCGACTAGCGAGATTAAAGTTGGCGATAACGACAACCTTTCCGCTTTGGTAGGCATTTTATGTGGTGCAGATAAGCTCTTGCTTTTAACGGACCAAAAAGGTCTGTTTACTGCTGACCCTCGTAAAGATCCGAACGCAGAGCTTATCAAGGAAGTAAAAACCATCGACGACACGCTGCGTAAAATCGCAGGTGGAAGCGGTACAACATTGGGTACTGGTGGTATGGCAACGAAGCTGCAAGCCGCAGACATCGCTCGCCGCGCAGGTATCGAGGTTATTATTGCTGCTGGTAGTGCGCCGAATGTTATCTTTGACTCTTTAAGTGCTGAACCTCAGGGCACGCGCTTCCTACCTTGCTCTGAAGCCTTAGAGAACCGTAAACGCTGGATTCTAGCGGGACCTGCGGCATCGGGCGACATCGTTATTGATGATGGTGCAGTCAATGCTGTGGTTGGCAAGGGCAGTAGCCTACTTGCTAAAGGGGTCATCAAAGTTAGTGGTGACTTCGCACGAGGCGAAGTGGCGCGTGTAACAAACACTCACGGTAAGTTGGTGGCTCGTGGCATCAGCGCCTACTCAAGTGATGACCTAACTAAAATTACGGGTAAGCACAGTAAAGATATCATCTCTATTTTGGGTCATGATTATGGCTCTGAGGTGATTCACCGCGATGATTTGGTCGTCATTCAGGAATAGAATTAGAGGGAAGCAAAGTGGATTTAACGAATATGGGTAAAGCTGCTAAAGATGCAGCTTTCGAATTAGCGACAGCGTCAACTGCGCAAAAGAACCAAGCATTAGCCATCATTGCTGATGAGCTAGAAGCAAGCTCTGCTGCTATTTTGGCGGCAAACGCTAAAGACATCGAACTTGGCCGTGAAGCGGGTTTAACCGATGCGCTGCTCGATCGCCTTTTGCTTAATGAAGAACGATTGACTGCAATTGCGAATGATGTTCGCAACGTCATTAGCTTGAACGATCCTGTAGGCAGCGAAATAGACAGTAAGGTACTGGAAAATGGGATGTCACTGTCTCGTCGTCGTGTGCCGCTTGGTGTCGTGGGCGTAATTTATGAAGCGCGTCCAAACGTAACCATTGATATTGCAGCGTTGTGCTTGAAAACCGGCAACGCAAGTATTTTACGTGGTGGCAAAGAGACCTTTTTCTCGAATATGGAATTAGTGAAGGTTATTCAGTCTGCGCTCGCAAAGGCGAACCTTCCAGCCGCTTCTGTGCAGTACATTGAAAAACCAGATCGTGAGCTTGTTTCTCAATTGCTTAAGTTGGACGATTACGTCGACATGATCATTCCACGCGGTGGTGCTGGCCTACACAAAATGTGTAAAGAAAACAGCACGATTCCGGTGATTATTGGTGGCTTTGGTATCAGCCATATCTTTGTCGACGAATCCGCTGATCTAGAGAAATCCCTGAATGTGGTTGAGAACTCTAAAGTTCAACGTCCATCTGCGTGTAACTCATTAGATACGCTGCTCGTGCATGAAAAAATTGCAGCGCAATTCCTACCAATGATCGTAGAGCGCATGAACGATAAAGTGACCTTCGTGACAGAGCCTAAGGCAAAAGCACTGATGGCTCAAGCAACACAAATTCGCGATGCTGTTGAAGGTGACTTTGATACGGAATGGTTGAGCTACACTCTTGGTGTAAAAGTTGTGTCTGATGTGAAAGATGCCATTGATCATATGCGTGTCCATAACGCGAGCCACTCAGATGCGATCATGACCAATAGTTTGGAAAACTCAGAACTGTTCATCAATTCTGTCGGTTCGGCGGCGGTTTATGTGAATGCTTCAACGCGCTTTACAGACGGTGCGCAATTTGGCCTTGGCGCAGAAGTCGCAGTATCTACGCAAAAGCTACATGCACGCGGTCCGATGGGCTTAGAAGAGCTAACTAGCTACAAGTGGGTTGGTAAAGCGAACTACTTAGCACGCAGTTAACACATTCGACGAGATCTTGAGTGAAAAAGGGGCCTTTGCGCCCCTTTTTGTTTTGTCTAACATACCAATTCCGCTACACTACATGAGCTTTTATTTCGGTTTGAAAGCGTTATACCCAAATAGCTTTAATAGAGTCCGTATAACCATGAACGCGTGGTTATCCGTGATTGCTCATGAGGTTATTTTGGTATAGATATGGAGGTGATATGCATTGTCCTTTTTGTTCCGAGAACGATACCAAAGTTATTGATTCCCGCTTAGTGGCTGATGGCCATCAAGTTCGACGTCGCCGTCAGTGCTTGGCGTGTAGCGAGCGTTTCACTACGTTTGAAAGCGCAGAGTTAGTGATGCCTAAAGTGATCAAATCGAATGGCAACCGTGAACCATTTGATGAAGATAAAATGGTTGGCGGTATTCAACGCGCTTTAGAGAAACGCCCAGTGAGTGCCGATTCTATAGAGTTAGCGATCAGTATGATCAAATCACAACTGCGTGCGACGGGTGAGCGAGAGGTTCCGAGTGAAATGATTGGTAATTTAGTCATGGACCAGCTCAAAGAGCTCGATAAGGTGGCTTACATTCGTTTCGCTTCCGTTTACCGCAGCTTTGAAGATATTCGCGAGTTTGGCGAAGAGATTGCCCGCCTAGAAGACTGAGTAGCTCATGACTCAACACACTCTTGAAAGAGCGTTTTCTGATTTAGATTTCGCCATGATGTCACGAGCTATTAAGTTAGCGAAACGTGGCATTTATACCACCGCCCCTAATCCAAATGTAGGGTGTGTCATCGTTCGTGATGAAGAAATTGTCGGTGAAGGCTATCACCATCGTGCTGGTGAGCCGCATGCCGAAGTGCACGCGATGCGCATGGCGGGTGAAAAAGCAGTTGGTGCAACCGCTTATGTGACGCTAGAACCTTGCTCTCATTACGGCCGTACACCGCCATGTGCCGAAGGGCTGATTAAAGCCAAAGTGGCACGTGTGGTTTGCGCCATGGTAGACCCAAACCCGAAAGTTGCAGGTCGCGGCATCCAGATGTTACGTGATGCAGGAATTGAAGTACAAATCGGCTTGTTAGAGCAAGATGCCCTTGCCCTTAACCCTGGTTTTATAAAGTACATGCGTACAGGCATGCCGTTTGTTCAATTAAAAATGGCAGCCAGTTTGGATGGGCAAAGCGCACTCAGTAATGGTCAGAGCCAATGGATCACCTCCCCTGCGGCCCGCCAAGATGTGCAGCGTTATCGAGCGATGAGTGGTGGTATTCTCTCTACCAGCAAAACGGTGATTGATGATAATGCGTCACTCAATGTGCGTTGGGATGACTTACCTACCAGTGTTCAAGCGCAGTATTTACGAGAAGAACTTCGTCAACCAGTACGTGTAATCTTAGACCGTCAGAACCATTTAACGGGTGCGCTCAAGCTGTTCCACACCGATGGAGAGCGAGTTATTATTCGCTCTGATGGAGACTGTATCCCTCTATTGGACAGCGCTGACCAAATTGACTTATCAACGACATTAAAACGTATCTCGGATGAGCACCACATCAATCACTTATGGGTTGAAGCTGGAGCTACGCTAGCGAGTGCGATGATAAAGGCTAATCTTGTAGATGAGCTCATTGTTTACCTTGCGCCAAAACTCATGGGCAGCGATGGTCGGGGGCTTATCGGTGCTTTAGGGTTAAGCGCTATGGCTGACGTCATAGATTTAAACATTACAGACGTTCGTATGGTTGGGGTAGACATTCGCATCACCGCCACCATAAAACGTAATGAAATTAGATAAGAAATAGTATGTTTACAGGAATAGTAGAAGCAGTTGGCAAGTTAGCTGCGATTACGCCGAAGGGCGAAGACATCACCGTCACGGTTGAAACGGGTACGCTTGATATGTCAGACGTTAAGTTAGGCGATAGCATTGCGACCAATGGTGTTTGCTTAACGGTAGTTGACTTCGGAAGCCACTATTACAGTGCTGATCTGTCATTAGAAACCTTGAAGAAAACTGGGTTTGCTGATTACCAAGTAGGCGATAAGGTGAATCTAGAAAAAGCCATGTTGCCAACAACGCGATTGGGTGGACATATCGTTTCTGGCCATGTCGATGGGGTTGGTGAAATTGTCGAACGCAATTCAGTTGGCCGTGCGATAGAGTTTTGGGTTGCAATGCCTGCGGAAATTAGCAAGTACGTTGCAGAGAAAGGCTCGATTACTGTTGATGGTATTAGCCTAACCGTCAACGACTTACGTAAAAATGCTTTTAAGCTGACGATCGTTCCTCATACGAGTGAAGAAACTACGATTGACCAGTTTCAAGTGGGGCGCAAAGTCAACTTAGAAGTTGATGTACTTGCGCGTTATATGGAGCGTTTACTGCAAGGACAACAAGAAGATAAGGCCGAGTCTCGTATCACGATGGACTTTTTACAGCAAAACGGTTTTGCATAAGTCTTGGGAGTGGCTGCGTGAGGCATGCGATAAAGAGCAGACTCACAGAACACCGCGAGATTCATTGACTTGCTTAATGCAAAGCTCAAACTATTGACCTAACTAGCATTCACTGCAACGTAATTTTTCATTGCTGTCGCAATAACAAATTTAGAATAACGGGATAACAGACTATGCCAATCAGTACGCCACAAGAAATTATTGATGATATTCGCGCAGGCAAAATGGTCATCCTAATGGATGATGAAGACCGCGAGAATGAAGGTGACTTGATCATGGCTGCCGAGCATATTACGCCGGAAGCCATCAACTTTATGGCAACCTATGGCCGTGGCCTGATTTGTTTAACCATGACCAAAGATCGTTGCGAAAGTCTAGGTCTGCCACCAATGGTGCAAGACAATAATGCGCAATACACCACCAACTTTACTGTTTCGATTGAGGCAGCAGAAGGGGTAACGACGGGTATTTCAGCCGCAGATCGCGCACGTACCGTTCAAGCAGCAGTCGCGCCAAACGCTAAAGCTGCGGATTTGGTGCAGCCTGGTCACATCTTCCCTCTCGCAGCTCAAGACGGCGGTGTACTGACTCGCGCAGGTCACACTGAAGCTGGCTGTGATTTGGCTCGTCTTGCTGGTTTAGAGCCAGCATCGGTGATTGTTGAGATCTTAAATGACGACGGCACGATGGCTCGTCGCCCAGATCTAGAGATCTTTGCAGAGAAGCACGGTATTAAATTGGGCACTATTGCCGACCTAATTGAGTACCGCAATAACACTGAGACAACGATTGAACGTGTGGCTGAGTGCAAGTTACCGACAGAGTTTGGCGAGTTCACGTTAGTCACGTACAAAGACACCATTGATAACCAAGTGCACTACGCAATGTGCAAGGGCGATTTGAAAGAAAAAGCGCCACTGGTTCGCGTACATCTTCAAGACGTTTTTACCGACTTACTACGTAGCGATCGTAATGCAGAGCGCAGTTGGACACTAGATAAGGCAATGAAACGCATTGGTGAAGAGGGCGGTGTGTTGGTTGTTCTTGGCCATGAAGAATCGACTGATCTACTTATTCATCGCGTGAAGATGTTCGAAGCGCAAGACAAAGGTGAAGCCCCAACGCTTGCTAAAAAACAAGGCACGTCTCGCCGTGTTGGCGTTGGTTCACAGATTCTTGCGGATCTCGGTGTACATGATATGCGCCTTCTGTCATCGACCAACAAAAAGTACCACGCGTTAGGTGGTTTTGGTCTGAATGTTGTTGAGTACGTCTGCGAGTAACAACCGAACAATAAGTTCCTAGTCTTTGACGTGCTTAACTCGTCAATGGCTAGGAACCGGTGATTTGCCTCCAATTTCCATTAGATATTGCTCACAAATTTGTGCTAGAATCCGGCGATTCTCACTTGATGAACATATTTCACTTATAAATAGAGTTAAAGGAAAGCTTATGAAAGTGATCGAGGGTGGCTTCCCAGCGCCAAATGCAAAAATTGCTATCGTTATTTCTCGTTTCAACAGTTTTATTAACGAAAGCCTACTTTCTGGTGCGATCGATACACTAAAGCGTCACGGACAAGTAAGCGAAGACAACATCACGGTTGTGCGTTGTCCAGGTGCCGTAGAACTACCTCTAGTAGCTCAGCGTGTTGCTAAAACTGGCAAATTCGACGCTATTGTTTCTCTAGGGTCTGTTATTCGCGGTGGAACGCCTCACTTTGACTATGTTTGTAGTGAAATGAACAAAGGTCTAGCACAAGTGTCTATGGAATTCAGCATTCCAGTAGCATTTGGTGTTTTGACTGTTGATACGATCGATCAAGCGATTGAACGCGCAGGAACCAAGGCTGGTAATAAAGGTGCAGAGGCTGCACTAAGCGCACTTGAAATGATTAATGTACTATCTGAAATTGATTCCTAATGGGGGCCAGTGTGAAACCAGCCGCACGTCGTAACGCACGTCAATTCGCTCTACAGGCGATCTACTCATGGCAAATTACTAAAGAGAATGTTGCCAAGATTGAAGAACAGTTTTTGTCTGGCGACAAATACGATGAAGAAGAACTTCATGCATCTGAGCCAGCGCTTGCTGCTCCAGAGACAGACGTAGCTTACTTCCGTGAACTATTAAGCGGTGTTGTACTTAGCCACGCTGAGCTAGATAGCAAAATTCGTCCATACATCTCTCGTCCTATGCAGGATTTAGATATGATGGAACTTGCTCTTCTTCGCCTTGCTATGTACGAGATGACTCGTCGCGAAGATGTTCCTTACAAAGTTGTTATCAATGAAGCGATTGAACTTGCAAAAGTTTTCGCAGCAGAAGATAGCCACAAGTTTGTGAATGGTGTACTTGATAAAGCAGCACCTCACATTCGTAAGAAATAACGATTTCTTCAATGAAAAGGTCAGCACATGCTGACCTTTTTTGTATCAAAAGCTTTTACATCAAAAAGTAAGTGAATTATGTCTGGTGAATTTAATCTGATAGACAAGTACTTCGTCGGTCGTCAGAGCCAACGTAAAGATGTCCATCTAGCCGCTGGTGATGATTGTGCTTTGGTCAAAGCGCCAGCTAATGTTCAGATTGCGATTAGCACGGATACATTGGTAGCTGGAACGCATTTCTTAGCCGACGCGAACCCAGCATGGGTCGCACACAAAGCATTGGCTTCTAACATCAGTGATTTGGCGGCGATGGGCGCAACGCCTGCATGGGTGAGCTTTGCATTAACGATGCCTGAGCCAGATGAAGAATGGCTTGCTCCTTTCTGTGATGCATTTTTCGAACTGGCTGATTACTATGGTATTCAGTTAATAGGCGGTGATACCACCAAAGGTCCATTGTGTCTGACACTCACGGTGCAAGGTTTTGTACCTGAAGACAAAGCGCTCACGCGATCCGGCGCAAGGCCTGGGGATTGGGTATATGTAACGGGAAACCTTGGCGATGCAAAAGCTGGCTTGGATGTGATTCTAGATGACTCTCTGCGCAGCAGAGCCGGCGCGGAAGCACTAGAGCGAGCTCATTACCTTAGTTCTCCGCGTGTGCTTGCTGGACAAGCTCTTGTTGGCTTAGCCTCTTCTGCGATAGATATTTCAGATGGTTTAATCTCTGATATTAAGCACATTTTACAGCGATCTCAGGTTGGGGTGAGTATTGATGTCTCTCAGCTACCGATCTCTTCAGAATTAGTCCAGTTTTTAGATGATAAGATCAGCGCGCAGCAGTATGCTTTAGCAAGTGGCGAAGAATACGAGTTGTGTTTTACCGTGCCGGAGCAAAATCGAGGCTCGTTACAAAGCGCTTTATCTCATACTGGCTGTAAGGTCACATGTATTGGTCAAATCCGACCAAATGGAACCTTCGAGCTGCATGATAACAATCAACCACTTGATTGGGACTTAAGTGGCTTCGACCACTTTAAATGATCTGAGCTAAGCTCTAGCCAAGAGCCTGTTACTATTGAGCAACTCACAGGCATGACGATTGAAACCAAACTAGCAGTATAGGTTTAAGGATATGACCAACCCTCTTTCTCTTATTTCATTAAAGAACCCGTGGCATCTATTGGCGACGGGTTTTGGCAGTGGATTATCCCCGTTTATCCCTGGAACAATGGGCACACTGGCGGCCGTGCCTTTCTTTTTGTTGTTGGCACAATTACCATTTACGGCGTATGTCATTGTTGTTCTGATTTCGTGTGTGATCGGCATTCAAATATGCCAAGTGACCTCTGCAGACATGAAAGTACATGATCATGGTTCAATCGTATGGGATGAGTTTGCAGGCTTTTGGATTACGATGAGCATTGTACCTGCACTGAATATTCCACTCACTGAATGGAAGTGGTTGATCACTGGCTTCATCTTATTTCGTTTTTTCGATATGGTAAAACCTTGGCCAATTGGGTGGCTAGATAAGCGAGTTCACGGTGGGCTGGGTATTATGGTTGATGATATCGTGGCGGGAGTTATGGCCGGTGTTGCCCTGTTTCTAGTCGCAAAATATGCGGGCTGGATGAATTAAACGTTGACCGTAAAAAAAGGGATGCTATGAGCATCCCTTTTTACATTCTATTTTGCTAAATAATCCAAGATGGATTTTTCAATTCCTTTTGCATCGAGACCAAGCTCTTCATGCAGTTCATCTTGTGTTCCCTGATGAATAAACTCATCTGGTAAACCTAGGTTCAACACAGGTTTAATGATTTTATCTTTCATCATGAACTCAACGACACCAGCACCAGCACCACCCGCGATAACATTTTCTTCTAACGTCACGAGCACGTCATGATCTGTGGCTAATTGACGAATTAATGCTTCATCGAGCGGCTTCACAAAGCGCATATCAGCAACAGTGGCGTTAAGGTATTCTGCCGCTTCTAGCGCGTTACCCAAGAAAGTACCAAAGTTCAGAATAGCAACTTTTTCACCTTGGCGAACCATGCGCCCTTTACCGATTTCTAACGCCGTAAACTCAGTTTCGATTTCTACGCCCATGCCGCTACCACGAGGGTATCGAACCGCACTCGGGCCAGAATGCTTATGGCCAGTGTAAAGCATTTGTCGGCACTCGTTTTCGTCGCTTGGCGCCATGATCACCATGTTCGGAATACAGCGCATAAAGCTTAGATCGAACGCACCTTGGTGAGTTTGACCATCTGCGCCAACGAGACCTGCGCGGTCGATCGCAAACATCACTGGTAAGTCCATGATCGCGATGTCGTGGATCAATTGGTCATAACCACGTTGCAAGAAAGTCGAATAGATAGCAACGATTGGATGATCGCCCGCAATTGCCATGCCTGTTGCCAGTGTCACTGCGTGCTGCTCAGCAATCGCCACATCAAAGTATTGGTCTGGGTACTCTTTTGAGAAACGCACCATACCTGATCCTTCGCGCATTGCTGGCGTAATTGCCATTAGCTTAGGATCTTGGGCCGCCATGTCACATAAAAAGTCACCGAAGATCTTTGAGTAAGTTGGCTTACCGCCACTGCTCTTCGGTAAGCTATTGTTTGCCGGTGCGAACTTCGGCACTGCATGGTAGCCGATAGGATCTTTCTCGGCAGGCTCATAACCTTTGCCTTTCTTGGTCATGATGTGTAGGAATTGAGGACCTTTGAGCTCACGCATATTTTTCAGCGTTTTGACGAGTTCATTGACGTCGTGCCCATCAACCGGGCCAATGTAATTAAAGCCGAACTCTTCGAACAGAGTACCAGGCACCACCATGCCTTTTAGGTGTTCTTCCGTACGGCGAACCAACTCTTTAATAGGTGGAACACCAGACAACACTTTTTTACCGCCTTCACGGATAGAAGTGTACAAGCTACCAGAAAGTACTTTTGCAAGGTGGTTATTCAGGGCGCCGACGTTTTCTGAAATAGACATTTCGTTGTCGTTCAAAATCACCAGCATATCAGGATGAACGTCGCCAGCGTGGTTCATGGCTTCGAATGCCATGCCTGCTGTAATTGCGCCATCACCAATCACACTGACGATTTTGCGACCTTTACCTTCTTTTTGTGCGCTGATGGCCATGCCAAGACCTGCACTAATCGATGTCGAAGAGTGGCCGACAGATAAGGTGTCATATTCACTTTCTTCACGCCAAGGGAAAGGGTGTAGACCATCCTTTTGGCGAATTGTTGGCATTTTATCGCGACGTCCGGTGAGGATTTTGTGCGGGTAAGCCTGATGACCAACATCCCAGATCAATTTGTCGATAGGGGTGTTGTAAACATAATGCAGAGCGACAGTTAGCTCTACGGTGCCTAAGCCAGACGCTAAGTGTCCGCTAGATTGGCTCACTGAATTTAGCAGATACGTTCGCAGTTCATCACACAGATTTGGTAATGTTTCTTTCGGAAGAAGACGTAATTCTTCCGGTGTATTTGCTAACGCCAGTGTTGGGTACTTTGAAATATCAAGAGTCATATAAATGCGCGCTTATAGTGTTAATTTTTGCGCTCGATGACATATCGGGCGAACTCTTCGAGTAACTGAGTATTGTATGGGATAGCTTCCAATGCTTGAAGTGCTTCCTGTAACAGAGTGTGAGCTTTCTCTATGGCTCCCTCTAAACCCAGCAGGGAAGGATAAGTGCTCTTATTCAGACCTTGGTCGGAACCTTGAGGCTTACCCAGTGTTTCTGTGTCACTGATGATATCAAGAATATCGTCTTGAACCTGAAACGCCAAACCAATTGCTTTTGAGTAGCGCTCCAAGTGAGGTAGAACCTCGATACCTTTCTCACCAGCAGCTAATGCACCTAATTTTACCGCACAATCAATCAGAGCTCCGGTTTTTTTACGGTGTATCTCTTCCATTTCTTCAAGAGAAACTTGGCGATTTTCCGCGCCTAAATCTAAGGCTTGCCCTACACACATGCCGCTGGCACCAGAGGAATGCGCTAAGGCTTTGATCATGCTGATGCGTTGAGCTTCTGCCGCCGGGCTTAATTGACCATCAGCAATAATAGTGAAGGCAAGGGTTTGTAGTGCATCACCTGTCAGTATTGCGGTTGCTTCATCAAACTTAATATGACAAGTTGGTTGACCTCGACGCAGTTCATCATCGTCCATGGCTGGCAGATCATCATGAATGAGTGAGTAGGCATGTATACATTCGATAGCAGCGGCGGGGGTGTCTAAGTCTTCAGGTTTACAGCCGAGCATTTGACCTGTGATGTAAACAAGAAAAGGGCGAACGCGTTTCCCACCTAGCAAAAGGCCGTATTTCATTGCTTGAATCAATGGCTGCTCTTGATATGGAAGCTGATCGAGCCACAAATTCAATTGCTGATTGTTTCTTTGTTGAAAAGACGTCAATGTCTGTTGCATCACATTGCTCACTACTGATTGTTATTCTGAATCTGGTTTGAAGTCACTCAGTGGTGCTTCATCATCTTCACTAAGAAGAATGCTCACGCGCTGTTCGGCGTCGCTTAATTTAGTTTGGCCTGCACGAGCTAAGGCAATGCCTCGTTCAAACTTACGCAGGGCATCATCTAGAGCAAGATCGCCATTTTCTAATTGATCAACCAAGCTATCAAGCTCTTCAATGGTTGCTTCAAAGGTCATGTTTTCTGGTTTCTTGACCGCCATCTTTTTTCTGCCTTAATCAAGCCTCGGGTAAGATGCACGAAAGTTACCTTAGCCTAGTAACTTGGTCAAATTTAACCTTATATAATTGTCACAAAATTAGCGTTCAACGAGTCTAAGCGGTGAAACCCCATATTTTGGTTGAGGTTGTTAAGTGTAATTTGTGATCCATTAGCTAAGATTTTTCTAAAAATTCTGCGCGAGTTGTCGATACAGGTAATAATCCGCCCAATGGCAGTATTTGAGTATAGCGTGAGGAGTGCTTTGTGGATTTAGCAACCCTATTAGGTTTGATTGGTGGTTTTGCATTCGTCATTATGGCGATGGTGCTTGGTGGCAGCATCGGCATGTTTGTCGATGTCACGTCGATCCTTATTGTCGTTGGTGGCTCAATATTCGTCGTGTTGATGAAGTTCACAATGGGACAGTTTTTTGGTGCGACAAAGATTGCTGGCAAAGCCTTCATGTTTAAAGCGGATGAACCCGAAGACCTGATCGCAAAAATTGTGGAAATGGCCGATGCGGCGCGTAAAGGTGGTTTTCTTGCTCTTGAAGAGATGGAAATAAACAACACATTCATGCAGAAAGGCATTGATCTACTGGTTGATGGCCATGATGCCGACGTTGTGAGAGCGGCACTCAAAAAAGACATCGCGCTTACGGATGAACGACATACGCAAGGTACTGGTGTATTTCGCGCCTTTGGCGACGTTGCTCCTGCGATGGGAATGATTGGCACCTTGGTTGGTCTTGTTGCGATGCTTTCAAACATGGATGATCCAAAAGCGATTGGACCAGCAATGGCCGTTGCACTCTTGACCACATTGTATGGCGCGATCCTGTCCAATATGGTGTTTTTCCCTATTGCGGATAAGCTTTCTCTTCGTCGTGACCAAGAAACGCTAAATCGCCGTTTGATCATGGATGGCGTATTAGCGATTCAAGATGGCCAAAACCCGCGAGTGATCGATAGTTACTTGAAGAACTACCTCAATGAAGGTAAACGTGCCCTTGAGATTGACGAGTAACTTGGAGAGTCGTGATGGATGATGAAGATAACAAATGCGATTGTCCGCCACCTGGCCTCCCGTTATGGATGGGGACATTCGCAGATTTGATGTCGCTACTGATGTGTTTCTTTGTTCTTCTGCTCTCGTTTTCTGAGATGGATGTACTGAAGTTCAAACAAATTGCAGGATCAATGAAATTTGCTTTCGGTGTGCAAAATCAGCTTGAAGTGAAAGACATTCCCAAAGGTACTAGCATTATTGCCCAAGAGTTTCGACCGGGTCGGCCGGAACCAACTCCGATTGATGTCATCATGCAGCAAACCATGGACATCACTCAGCAGACGCTCGAATTTCATGAAGGGGAGTCTGATCGAGCTGGTGGCACAAAACGTGATGAAGGCAAGTTAACGGGTGGGCAATCGGCAGAAACGTCAACTCAAAACAATGAGTCTGCCGAAGCGGACATGCAACAACAGCAATCTAAAGAGATGTCGCAAGAGATGGAAACCTTGATGGAAAGCATCAAGAAAGCCTTAGAACGAGAGATTGAACAAGGCGCCATTGAAGTTGAAAATCTCGGTCAGCAGATTGTTATACGTATGCGTGAAAAAGGTGCATTCCCAGAAGGTTCGGCTTTCTTGCAGCCTAAGTTTCGTCCTTTAGTTCGTCAGATTGCAGAGCTAGTAAAAGACGTGCCAGGCATTGTTCGAGTATCTGGCCATACAGACAATCGACCGCTAGACTCGGAACTTTATCGTTCTAACTGGGATCTCTCTTCTCAGCGTGCAGTATCAGTCGCGCAAGAGATGGAGAAAGTGAGAGGCTTCTCTCATCAACGTTTGAGAGTGCGGGGTATGGCGGATACGGAGCCCTTGTTACCGAATGATTCTGATGAAAATCGTGCGCTTAACCGACGGGTTGAAATCAGCATTATGCAAGGCGAGCCTCTCTACAGTGAAGAAGTGCCAGTAATTCAATAACTAGGCTTTAGTTTTAAGTCAGTAAAGAGGTAAGAAAGCGAGCAGATTGCTCGCTTTTTTTGTTTTTCCAATCCGCTTGGGTGTATAATCTTGCGCCTTAAAAGTGAGCTCAGACTACTTTTTGTGACTGAAACGCGGTTTTACTGCGTATGAAGTATTGAAGTTGAGTGTCACTCTTTGTTGATTGCGAAACTAACCTGCGAATTAGACTATGAAATTTATTGTAAAGCCCCATCCAGAAATTTTTGTAAAAAGTGAATCTGTGCGTAAGCGCTTCACAAAGATTTTAGAGTGCAACATTCGTAACATCATTAAGAGCCG
Organism: Vibrio sp. OY15; assembly: GCF_000742455.1. Lineage (NCBI taxonomy): Bacteria > Pseudomonadati > Pseudomonadota > Gammaproteobacteria > Vibrionales > Vibrionaceae > Vibrio > Vibrio sp. OY15. Next base: position 130,901 of record NZ_JPIL01000005.1, read on the forward strand.
CACGGAGTCTGTCGCGGTATTTAACCGTCGTGATCACATTGAAGTGACCTCTGAGAGTAACGAATTCCACGCTGAAGTTCTTGAGGTTTTGACTCATACACCAGGCATTCACCACGTACTGGAAGTGAAGCAAACTGAATTTAAAGACTTGCACGATATCTTCGAGCAAGTGCTAGAACTCAACCGTGCTGCACTCGAAAATAAAACCTTTGTTGTACGTGCGAAGCGTCGTGGCAAGCATGACTTTACCTCTATTGAACTAGAGCGTTATGTAGGCGGTGGTTTAAATCAAGCGATTGAAAGCGCTAGTGTTAAGCTACTAAACCCAGACGTGACGATCAAGGTAGAAGTCTCGAACGACAAGCTAAACCAAGTATTGTCTCGTCATAAAGGCCTAGGTGGTTTCCCACTGGGTACGCAAGAAGACGTGTTAAGCCTGATCTCGGGTGGTTTCGATTCTGGTGTTTCAAGCTATCTTCATATCAAGCGTGGTTCAAAAGTACATTACTGCTTCTTTAACTTAGGTGGTCCAGCACACGAAATCGGCGTTAAGCAGGTTTCTCACTACCTATGGAACAAATACGGTTCTTCAGCAAAAGTACGTTTTATCTCAGTTGATTTCGAGCCTGTGGTTGCGGAAATCCTAGAGAAAGTCGATGACGGCCAAATGGGCGTGATCTTGAAGCGTATGTTTATGCGTGCAGCAGGCATGATCGCCCAGAAGATGAAGATCGAAGCATTGGTAACAGGTGAAGCGCTAGGTCAAGTATCGAGCCAAACGCTAACCAATCTACGCCACATCGATAACGTAACAGACACGCTGATTCTGCGTCCGCTTATCAACTGGGATAAAGAAGACATCATCAATCTAGCACGTGAAATCGGCACAGAAGATTTCGCAAAGACAATGCCAGAATACTGTGGTGTTATCTCTAAGAAGCCAACCGTGAAAGCGGTGAAAGGCAAGCTAGAAGCTGAAGAAGAGAAATTCGACTTTAGTATCCTTGAGCAAGTGGTTCAAGAAGCTCGCATGATGGACATTCGTGATATCGCGAAAGAGTCTGAGCAAGCCGCACCAGAAGTAGAGCAAGTTCAAGCGGTAGAAGAGCACGCGGTTGTGCTAGATATTCGTAGTCCTGAAGAGGAAGACGATAACCCACTTGAAATCGAAGGTGTGGATGTGAAACATATCCCTTTCTACAAGCTGGGTACACAGTTTGGTGACTTAGACCAGTCTAAGACATACCTACTTTACTGTGACCGCGGTGTGATGAGCCGTCTGCAAGCGCTTTACTTGCAAGAGCAAGGCTTCAGCAACGTAAAAGTTTACCGTCCATAGCTGACTGTTAAAATACGTTAAAAGGCGCAAATTGAGACATCAATTTGCGCCTTTTTTGTTTTTGATCGCGTTACAGACAACCATTACTTAGCATAATGTTGAGGCTCATCGCAAAGCCATACACTTTGTGTTGATATAACGATAATTAATCCGAAAGAAGAGTAATAAAGTGATATTGCTGCCAGATATGCGGATGAGATTTTTGATAGATAAAAAAACACCGCCTAATTTAGGCGGTGTAACAAATTTGACAGACAGGTCAAAAATAAATACAGGAAGTATATGTTTTGTCACAGGGAGTGTGGACAAAACATTATGGTAGAAATCTACCTAACTCGAAATACGAGTTTGCAAACACAACATCGCAACAACGAAGCCAATTGATTTCCAAAGAAATCAAGCCGTTCAGGCCCGTGTTGCGGGGTGAAATATAGAATTTATCTGGCTGTTCGACAACGGACATTTTATAATGTTTCAGATTAAAAAAACTAATCCTATTAGAGGTCCCATATGTCTCGCAGATTGCCTCCATTAAATTCGCTTCGAGTCTTCGAAGCGGCTGCTCGTCATCTCAGTTTTACACGAGCAGCAGAAGAGTTATTTGTTACTCAAGCCGCGGTCAGTCACCAGATTAAAGCGCTTGAAGAGTTCTTATCATTGAAGCTCTTCCGTCGACGTAATCGTTCTTTGTTGTTAACAGAAGAAGGCCAAAGTTACTTTCTCGATATCAAAGATATTTTCACCTCGATTGCGGAAGCGACAGATAAGGTGTTGGAACGTAGCGAAAAAGGGGCATTGACGATTAGCCTACCGCCGAGTTTTGCTATCCAATGGCTTGTACCTCGTTTGGCCGATTTTAATGCTCAAGAGCCCGATATCGATGTACGTATTAAAGCCGTAGATATGGATGAAGGCTCACTGACTGATGATGTTGATGTGGCGATCTACTATGGCCGTGGGAACTGGCCAGGTTTGCGAGCAGATAAATTGTACCAAGAGTTTTTGATCCCACTTTGTTCACCTTCATTACTTTTGGGTAACAAACCATTAGAATCTTTAAGTGACCTCAAATTACATACTTTGTTACACGATACTTCGCGTAAAGACTGGAAGCAGTTTGCTCGTCATTACAACATTGAAGGCATCAACGTAAACCACGGTCCTATTTTTAGTCACTCAACGATGGTGCTACAGGCTGCTGCGCACGGTCAGGGGGTCGCGCTCGGTAACAACGTACTCGCCAAACCTGAAATGGAAGCCGGACGACTCATTGCACCATTCGACGAGGTGTTGATATCTAAGAATGCATTCTATGTGGTGTGTCATGAACAGCAGGCAGATATGGGCCGAATCGCAACGTTTAGAGACTGGATGTTAGCAACCGCGAGAAAAGAACAAGAGGAAGTATTGGATGAATCACTGGATAGCTGAGGGGTCTGAAAACGGACCGCTGTTTATTTTTGCTCACGGCGCAGGTGCGGGGATGGAGCATGACTTCATGACAGCTGTCGCCAAAGGATTAGTGGAGCAAGGTATTCGTGTAGTGCGTTTTAATTTCCCTTACATGGTGAAACGTTCGGAAGATGGCAAAAAGCGTCCGCCCGATCGCGCGCCAAAGTTGCTCGAAGCATACAGCGAAGTGATCGCTCACTTTACTTCTTCTCCCGTGGTTATTGGTGGTAAGTCAATGGGCGGTCGTATGTCGAGCTTGTTGGCTGAAAATGAGCTGGTGGCGGGCATTGCCTGTTTAGGGTTTCCATTTCACCCGCCAGGAAAGCCAGAGAAATACAAAGGCGAGCACTTAGCAACCATTGAGAAACCTACGCTGATTCTGCAAGGGGAACGAGACACCTTTGGTAAGCGTGAGGAATTCGATGATTTCGTCCTTTCGTCACAAGTAACGGTGAGCTTTTTACCTGATGGTGACCACAGCTTCAAACCGCGCAAGATCTCAGGTCATACTGAAGTGGGTAACATTGCACTCGCGATAGAGCAGTTAGCGGCGTTTATAAAAGAGGTGTACAGTGAAAAGTAAGTGGTTACTCTCATTCTCTGCTCTGTCTGGGCTGATTTCGGTCGCTCTTGGAGCATTTGCTGCTCATGGGCTAAAAGCGACACTGGCCCCTTATTTGCTCGGTGTATTTGAGACCGGAGTTCTGTATCAATTTATTCACACGTTGGCGATTGTGTTTTGTGCCATTCTGCTTCTGCTCCATTTGGGACAAAAAGCACAAAAATATTTTTTCATTGCGGCGATTTGCTTTATTATCGGCATCTTTTGTTTTAGCGGCAGTCTTTACGCGCTGGCGCTGACGGGCATTAAGTGGTTTGGGCCAATTACTCCTGTGGGAGGATTACTGTTCATGATTGGTTGGTGTCTGTTCTTTTTTGCTGCGTTCAATATCAAAGAGGTCTCCAAGTGAAACAACTAATGCTCTATTGCCGTTCTGGCTTTGAGAAAGAGTGTGCTGGTGAAATTCAGGACAAAGCGACACAGTTGGAAGTGTATGGCTTCCCTCGTGTGAAGAGAAACTCAGGTTATGTTGTCTTCGAGTGTTACCAAGATGGAGATGCCGACAAACTTGCGAGAGGTTTAGACTTTAAGTCTTTAATTTTTGCTCGACAAATGTTTGCGGTAGCAGCTGAGTTTCAATCGTTGCCAAGTGATGACCGCATTAGTCCAATTTTGAATGAACTAGCAGACATTGAAGCATTCCCTCGTTGTGGTGATTTGAGAATTGAAACGCCAGATACAAATGAAGCGAAAGAGCTACTGAAATTCTGCCGTAAGTTTACCGTCCCAATGCGTCAAGCGTTGCGCGGCAAAGGCTTAATGCTGAACAAAGATAACGCGAAAAAACCAGTACTGCACATTTGCTTTGTTGAGCCTGGCCACTGTTACGTTGGTTACTCTTACACTGACAACAACTCACAGTTCTTCATGGGTATCCCTCGCCTTAAATTCCCAGCAGACGCTCCAAGTCGTTCAACACTTAAACTGGAAGAAGCATTTCATGTCTTTATTCCACGTGAAGAGTGGGATGAGCGTTTGGCACCAGGTATGTGGGGTGTGGATTTAGGTGCATGTCCAGGCGGTTGGACGTACCAATTAGTGAAGCGCTCAATGTTCGTTCACTGCGTTGATAACGGCATGATGGCAGACAGTTTGATGGAAACTGGCCAGATCAAACACCATATGGTGGATGGCTTTAAGTTCGAACCAGACCGCAAGAACGTAACATGGATTGTTTGTGACATGGTGGAAAAGCCAGCTCGTGTTGCTCACCTGATGGGACAGTGGCTGTTAAAAGGTTGGGCAAAAGAGGCCATCTTTAACCTTAAGCTGCCAATGAAAGGGCGTTATGACGAAGTGCTGCAAGACCTTGAAAATCTGAAGCAGTTCCTCATTGATAATAAGGTAAAGTTCAAGCTACAAGCTAAACATTTGTATCATGATCGTGAAGAGATCACGATTCATATCCAATGTCTGTCGAATATTTCACCTTACTAACTTTATTCCCTGAGTCTTTTAGGGATAGTGATTAGAATAGAAAAAGCGCCTTCAAATGGCGCTTTTTTAATATCTGAGGGTTTCATGGTGTGAAACTACCATCGGGCACTACTCCGCTTTGTTTGGCCCTAAAAAGCGAATATCTTGCAAGTTAAAGCCTAGTTCTATATCGCACTTTAAAGCGGCGACGCGTTTACATAAACGAGCAGACTCAATGTGCTCATCCAATTTTTTACGGTATTTCGGTACGAGATCTTCACTAGCGTAGGCAGCTTCAATACTCTCAAACTGAGTGAGAATCTCTTTCGCTGCTTTCGGGCCAATTCCAGGTACGCCCGGAACCTGGCTAGAGCTTATCCCTGTCAATCCCCAGTAATCCGCTAGTTGACTTGGTTTTACGCCGAACTCTTTTTCGATAAATGGTTCATCTAACCAACGATGTTGGAAATAATCACGGATTTGTAGGGTAGGGGAAAGTAGCTGGCAGTAACCTTTGTCAGTCGAAACGATGGTGACTTTTTCACCATGGCTGGCCACTTTCGTTGCGAGTGTAGCAACCAAATCATCTGCTTCATCGCCTTCAGACAGCAATGAATCAATACCTTGCTCCCACCACGCTTGTTGAATCGCATCTAACCCTTGCAGTAGTGGCAGAGGCATTGGTTTTCGGTTTTGCTTATAGTCAGGGAGAATTTCAGCGCGCCAACCTCTATCTTGTTCGTGGTGATCAAAAACTGCGATGATGTGTGTCGGGTTGGCCTCTGACAGAATGCGAGTGAGGGTTCTTTGCGTTGTGGTTATGGTTCTTGCTATGTCGGTTGGATCTGGTTGTGCTGAGTGCACTCGGCGGATCAGGTTTAGGGCATCAATGATAACAAGATGAATAGACATAATGACTTAGCAATAAAAAAGGGGCGTAATGCCCCTAGTGTAACGAATGCTAGCCTGACTATCGACCACCAATTTCCGGGTGAGCGATTCGATAACACGGTTCGTAGTCTGAACCGCCAGGTAATTTCATTCGGTGCTGTTCGACAAAGTCTTTTAGCAACTTATCGAGTTTTTTCATGAGGACTGCGTCGCCATGAATGGTGAAAGGCCCTCTACGTTCTATTTCTCGAATGCCTTCAGCCTTTACGTTACCTGCCACTATGCCAGAGAAGGCTTGACGCAAGTTGGCCGCTAAAACTTGCGGTTCTTGATCTAGGCTTAAATCCAATTGTTCCATCGACTCATGAGTAGGCTCGAATGGCAGTTGGAAGTTTGGCTCAATTTTCAATGACCAGTTAAAGCTGTACGCATCGCCTTTCTCTTTTCGGTGAAGGCGTACCGAGTCCATGGAGCGTTTCATAATACGAGCGACTTCTGCCGGGTCGTCAATGATGATCTCGTAGTGCTTTTGCCCTTCCTCACCAAGTGTGTCGCGAATGAACTCATCAATAGAGCGGAAGTACTCTTCACTCTCTTTTGGTCCTGTTAATACGATAGGCATTGGTTGATCGGCGTTATCCGGGTGCATCATGATGCCAAGAATGTACAGTAGCTCTTCCGCTGTGCCCGGGCCTCCTGGGAAAATAACGATACCATGAGCCATACGGACGAAAGCTTCCAAGCGCTTTTCGATGTCGGGCATGATGACCAGTTCATTTACTATTGGGTTTGGTGGCTCGGCCGCAATAATCGAGGGTTCGGTTAAACCAAGATAACGTTGCTGAGTATAACGTTGCTTTGCGTGCCCAATTGCTGCACCTTTCATCGGCCCTTCCATTGCGCCAGGGCCGCAACCTGTACAGATGTTAAGTTCACGCAGGCCCAGTTCGTTACCCACTTCACGTGTGTACTGATACTCCACTCCATTGATAGAGTGACCACCCCAACATACGACAAGATTCGGTGCGATACCTGGAGTTAATGCTCTGGCATTACGAAGAATGCCGAACACGAGGTTCGTAATGTGAATTGGGTTAGTAAGGTTGAGCCGTTGGGCGTCTGCCAAATGCATGTTTACGTAAACGATATCACGCAATACGGAGAACAGATGCTCTTGGATACCTTTAATTATTTCGCCGTCAACAAAAGCGTGCTCTGGCGGATTAGTCAGCTCAAGCTTAATACCACGCTCACGACGCACGACGTTGACATCAAACGATTGGTATTTATCGAGCAGTTCTTTCGAGTTATCGGTATGGCTACCGGAGTTCAACACCGCTAATGTGCAATTACGGTACAGCTGATAAAGTTCACTCGAGGCTGTGTTCTTTAAGCGCTCTACTTCTAGTTGAGATAGCAAGTCCATGCTACCAGCGGGGCTTATATGGGTAATCATAACGCCTCCTTGTGTTGCATTAATTTGAGGGAAAGTACCAACTTACCTTTTTGGTGTTATACGTATGGTTTGATGAAAGGTAGTTGGCCGATTTGGTTTTATGGTTATCAACTCCCAAGCAACCTCAAGATGATACATTTGCCTTTTATAAATACATCATCTTGAAGTGACTTGGGTTTTTACAGCTTAGCAGACTAAAAGGGAAGAAATGTGATAACTCGTTGAAAATGGGTGGTTATAAAGCGCAGATTGCACCAAACTTGGTTTGTTTGCTCGCTTTTTGTACGAATCTTAGCTCCAGTTAAGCTGGTTTGTTCCACGTTTTTTAGCGTCCGCAAGCATCTTGCCAAGACGATCGAGCACATACTCTGGCGTATCGGACTCTTTGAAAGACGTCGATACAGCAGCTAAGGTAATCATGATATTTTGCTCACGGAACTTAAAGGGTAATTGGCTAATATCACGCTGGATATGCTTAATCAGATCCAGTGTGTATTCTTCAGATTGTTCCGGGACGAGTAGAATGAACTCCTCGCCACCAAAGCGAGCCACTGTTTCCGTTTCTGATACGCGCTTGTTAATAGTACGAGCGATAATCTTCAGCGCTTTATCGCCAGCCGTATAACCATAGCTATCATTCACCGCTTTGAAATTGTCTACATCAAACAGCACAACACGAAGGTTTTGCTGAGAGCGAATCCAACGGCGATACTCTAGCTCTAGTCGATCGTTAAATGCAGTGCGGTTATAAACTTTAGTCAGCGGGTCGAGCAACATACGCTGAGCTTGGTCATCTAAGCGTCGACGATAATCTTGCGTAGTTTCAAATACCGCTTCGAGTTGGTTCTTACTGTAACTTAACCGTTCTTGCAGCGCTTGCTCTCGCTCTTCCGTCATTTTCAGTCGCTCTGTCAGCGACGCCATTTTTTCGAGAAGAGGCGTGATTTCTTTTTTCACAACCGCGATATCTTGAGCTTGATTAAGTGACTTTTGGCTTAATTCAACCAAGCTGTTCATTTCTGTGTTGAGCTCTTGGCGGTGTTCAAAGTAGGTATGATGCTGGTCGACGTTCTGATGAACGGTTTTTAGGTTACTTGCGAGAGAAGTGTTCAGCTGATCAAGGAATTGGCTAGACGCCTCGCGCTCGAACTTTGTTGCTTCGACAACCAATTTCAGCGTTGAGAGCGTAAGCTCAATGAGAGACTCGGCACTCACGCCAAGGAGCAACTTAGCGCGAATATCCAGCAATCTATCGCCTGATTCTCCCTCGAAATCCAGCTCTGTAATAGTATGTTGGAGGTCGCTGGCTAAGCACTCAAGCTGAGATCTGTCGGGATTGTTTTCAAATTCACTAAGATGTAGACGTGAATTAGACGTGATGATTTTCAGAGCGCGTTCGTAAATACTCAGTAGCTTAGTGGCTTGATCAGCTTTATTGCTGGCGTGAACTTCAGAGAAACTCATCAGGTTCCGTAGTTCACGTTTTAACTGCGCAGGTAAGCCCGTGACACGTTGCAGTGTTTCACCACTGTGCTTGATTTGTTCGTTAAGGTAACCGTTCTGTTTATCCATCGTCTTCGACTGCTGTTTGAGCATCCTCTCTAATACCGCTAAACGCGGGATAAGAGTGCTGATATCTTTTTGATGTTGCAGCTCTTGTTGGATTTCAAATAGGTAGTTGGATACCTGAGTATTCGAACCCTGGCAAGCTGAAGACAATGATGCCACAACGCGTTTAAGAACTTGTTGTTCACGTTTGAATTTGAGTGAAGTATCACGATGAGTCAGTCTGAGTTGGTCAAGTTGACAACTCAGCTGATGCAGCTGCGACTGAATATCGGATTCCAAGATTCCCATGAAGTGACTACGGTTAAGTCCATGTACTACTGACAATTATCTGATAATAACAAAAAACTTTATAGCGTCATTAGTTATTACGTTCAACAGGCGTTTAATTATCCATTTTTTAATATTTTCTTGATGTCGTCCTCATTCTTGTAGGACGAATGGATCTTGATCAGGCCTTGGCTAATGGCATGTTGACAAGCAGTTCTTATGTTACCTGTTGCAAAGCTAGCAGCAGGCGCATTATCGATGGCTTTTAAGAACACCCAGTGGCTTTGCTTATCCTTCAAGCTGACTTCTCGTGCGATGTGAGTAGCAAGCAATAACAGATCGAGTAATTCCTCATCGTTAATTGCAGTGTAGGCTCGGGGTAAGAACGGATAATCGCTGATGCCCATACGAATAATACGATTGACGTTGTGCTGCTGTGCGAACTCATCCACCCAAGTCTGGAATTTTTCGAACATGACTTCGGCAGAAGCATCACGGTCAGCGTTCGGTTCTATGTAGAGTAAGTTCGCATCTGAGAAATGATAAAGACGCGACGGTTTTTCTATTTTTTCCGCAAGGAAGTCGCCAAATGCACGTTCTAGTTCTAGACCTGCCTTATAGCCGTTATGGACGTACATGCTTCGTAAGAATGGCAAATCGATCATAACAAAGCGTAGGCGATCATTAAGTGGTTCGTGGATCAATTCACCCATTTGCCATTGCTCGAAAGTTTCGCTCGACTTTTTCAATGAGCGAGACAGCTTAACGTTCAGCATACGCAAGTTACGTAAACGAGAGCGAGAGTGGGTGAAGAGGTCGTTACGCAGTTTTTCGATTTCACTTGCTTGGCGCTGCATAATGACACCGCGGCGCATAATGAACAAAAACATGACCAATACAGTAATAAACAATGCAAATGAGATTTTTTGGAATTTACGATGCTCTCTTTCCACTTGCTCTAAGCGTTCTGATTGACCGATGTAATGGATGGTTTGTTCGGCAAATTCTTTTTGCTGACGGAACGCATCTTCACTGATTTGGTTAAGCTGCTTTTGTTCTAGACGAACGAGGTTGGTGTATTTTTTATAAGCTTGCAGAGAAAGTTTGTATTCGCCTGCCTGCTCGTAACCTAACCCAAGTAAACGGTATGATTGCTGCTTAATGAAGTTGTTATTTTCAGGTGACTTTTCAGCAAGCGCTAACGCCAGCTTTGCATTAGTAATGACGTCTTTACTGTCATTTTGATGATAAGCCAGACCTGACTGAAGCAGGGCAGCCTTTGCTTCAAGCTTAGGAATATTAGTGTATTCTAAAAGCTCTTTAGAGCGGTCTAAGTACTGCTCTGCTAGCGCGTAGTTATAGAGTTGTAGGTAGGTAGCCGCCAAGCTTAAGCGAATTTTAATGATTCTATTGATGTTCTTACTGGTACTTTCATGGTCAAGTACGTTGAAGTAATGCACTAATGCAAGGTTAAACTTACCCTGATAAAAGTAGATGTCGCCCATTTGCTCTAGGACGTCCGCTAGGATCGGAGAGCTAGGGTAAGAGTCATAAAAATCTGCGGCTTGAGATAAGTATTCGATCGCTTTGTCGTACACTCGTCGCTCCTGGAAGAGCCTAGCCAAAAGGCGATTCACTTTTGCTAACCTTGCACCACTGTTACTTTCAATAGATTGCCAATAACCGTATAGCAGTTCTGACAAAGCCAAATTGTATTTCTTGCTATTGAGGTAAAACTCGCCGACGGCTGTGTAGTAGTCGATCAAGGCTAACTCAGAGCGGCTATCGTCAAGCATGGTCTTTGCTTCAGAGTACAAGTTTTCCGCTTTAATGATATCGCCACTATGTGAAGCGAGGAGTGCTCTTTGCATCACTAGTCGGTAGCGAACACTGTCGGTGCGTTGTAATACGGCATCGGCTTCATCGAGCTGTTGTTCAATTTGGTTAAGCGTGTCTTCCGCTTTTGAGTAGTTTTCGTCGTACATCCAAATCATTTGGTTGCGCATCAGCTGGAGATCTAAGTCCATGTACGGCAATTGATATTCTTGCGCTAAGCGTTCCGCTTTATTTAGGTGCTCGATAGCCGAACGAACATTACCCATGGCGTAATCTGCCTGAGCGATAATCTTGTGCGCTTCGATGGTGCTGCTTGGTGTGCGAACGCTACGATCTGTTTCGTCGCGAGACATGGCTGAAGGGCTGTCACTTTCTTTGCGTTCTGTTAGTTCACGCTGTGACAAATAGTTGGTTGCCGCTTGTTTTGCTTGTGATGGCTCTATTTCCGCCAATTGTTGTGCTTCGTTGAGTAACGCGGACGATAAAATGGTAGCATGAAGTGGCTGTACAAACAGCAAGCAAAGAAAGCCAATCAACTTGAATAGACGCGAACTGTCCCAAAACATCCTTTCGTTCCCTCGAACTGTTTTTAGATATGGCGATAACGGCGAAAAGCCTCAGTTAGCCGTTTAAATGCGGGTTGAAGCCATTTGATATAGTAACATGCCTGGACAATAAAAACGTCCGGCAACCCTTTAGATTGCCGAACTTATTTCTGTTGCCTATGCGCTTACTGACGAGCCATACGGTGATTGTGAGCTGGCTTATCTTGTTCCGTTGAGCGGTAAGGGTTGATATCCAAGCCTCCACGGCGCGTATAGCGGGCAAATACGGTCAGTTTGCTTGGTTGGCAGTATTTCATTAGATCCGTAAAAATACGCTCTACACACTGCTCGTGGAACTCATTGTGCTCGCGGAAAGACACTAAGTAACGTAACAGCTTCTCACGATCTATTTTTGCGCCTTGGTAGCGAATTTCTACACTGCCCCAGTCGGGTTGGTTAGTGATCAAACAGTTTGATTTCAATAGGTGGCTATGTAGCACCTCTTCAACTTGTGCTTCACCTGCCGCACCTCCAAGCAAATCGGCATCAAAATCGTAACTGGTGATGTCAATGTCTTGGTCATCTATACATTCACCGTCCATTGTTACGATAGGTTGATTGGTATAGTGGGTCACTGGATTCACCTCAACCAGCACCTTTTCACCTGCGCATTCAGACAGGTCTTGTGTTAAACGCTCAGTCACTTCTTCCCAGCTTGCAAAGCGGGTTTGGTTATAGCTGTTTAAGTACAGTTTGAAAGACTTCGATTCAATCAAGTTTGCGCTGGTGGCTGGAATGTATACTTCGCCAACGGCCACTTGTGGTAAACCTTTACTATTTAACCAAGACAGTTCATACAGCGTCCAAATGTCGTGCCCCATGAAAGGCAGAGTATCGCCTAACTGAAGGTCATCTCGGTTCAGGCTGCGAGGGACTGGTTGCAGCAAGCTTGGGTCATACTGGTTCGCATACTCGGTCGTTTTACCTAGTGTTAGGCCAGCAAGCTCTTTAGCGTCAGAATATTTGCTCATACTTTGTGGTCGTTTTCGATTAGAATGGCGAGAATTTTACTGAATCCGCTGGTCAATTGCCATCCGGCAAGTACGGCTATCTGATAAATAAGGAATGAGGAGATCTTCATGACCCAAAACGTTACTCAGGCGCTACAAGAGTTCAGCCTGCGCTACCAACAAGCTTGGCAAGCTAAGCACAATGAGTTGCCAAGCAGTGAAGAGCTTGCAGAGCTTGTTTCTCCTTGTGTCGAAGAGAAGCGTGATGGAAAGGTGCTTTGGAAAGCGGTCGCACGTGATGAAATGGCCGATTTCACCAATGTGGAAAATGCGATTGAGTTGTCACTGCAAGATGATGTTAAAGCCTTTTATGGTTCTCAATACTGCGCCGATATGGAGGCAACTTGGCAAGGTAATTCGTTGACGCTGCTGCAAGTGTGGAGCGATGACGATTTCGTGCGCCTACAAGAAAATATTCTTGGTCATTTGGTGACGCAGCGCCGCTTGAAACTTAAACCAACGGTATTTATCGCAGCGACAGATGAGGAAATGGATGTGATTTCTATTTGTAACCTAACTGGCAATGTGATTCTAGAGCGTTTGGGCACCTCTAAACGTGATGTATTGGCAGATTCATTGGTTGAGTTCTTGAATAAGTTAGAGGCTGCCGTCTAAGTATGTATGTTGTTGAGTTGCAGTTTGAGTGTTTTGATAACACCACCGTCAGCGCGGTAGACAAAGCCATTAATGGCTTGATGGATGCTCTGCGTTACAACGGCCAAGTATTAGGTCGTGAATTCCCGATAGTGATGGGAGAAGGTGAATTTTTCGTTCGTGTTGTTTGCCCAGAACAAGACAGCTTACATCCACGTTATCACTCAGATTTCGTCAAAGTGTGCATGAACCGTTTGTCGGATGCGTCTTTGCTTGCTCCGAAAATGCGTATGCTGGGGCGTGATTTGAATTCAGAACAAGCAGCCGAAGAAGAGACACCTAGCTGGCAAGTGTTGTACACGACTTATGTTCATACGTGTTCGCCTTTGCGAAGTGGTGAAACCCTGTTGCCAATTCCTTTGTATCGTAATGAGCCAACACTTAATGGAGACCATAAAGCCGTCATTAAGTGGCAGACTGAGTGGCAAGCGTGTGATGAAATCCAAATGGCAGGGGGCTGCCGAGCGGAACATGCGGCGCTGCACGAAATTTGCGATGTGGATAGTGTGCTGTTTCGCCGAGGTTGGGACTTACGTGGCCGTATCGAATACATCACGAAGATCCCTACGTACTATTACCAGTATCGTGTCGGTGGTCAGTCGCTGGAGAGCGAGAAAGCGCGCAAGTGTCCAAAATGCGATGGCGAGTGGCTACTCGATGAGCCACTACATGACATATTTCATTTTAAGTGTGATGACTGCCGAATCGTGTCGAATATCTCTTGGGATCACCTTAAGTAGCGAATTGAAGCTACTTAAATGGGTAGATAGACAAATAGAAAGGGCTGATGTTTTTACATCAGCCCTTTTAGGTTTAGAACGTTTACGTTTGGAACGTTGTTTTCGGTCATGTTTTGAAAAGTGGGATTACCAACCTTTCACAACACCACCTTTGAACAGCTCTTTTGCCGCTTCGTAAACTTCTTCCGTTTGGTAAGCTTTTACGAAGTTTTGTACGTTTTGCGCATTAACATTTTCTTCGCGAGCGACAATTAGGTTTACGTATGGTGAGTCTTTATCTTCAACGAACACGCCGTCACGCTCTGGCGATAGGTCGATAGAGCTTGCGTAAGTGGTGTTGATGATAGATAGCGTTACGTCATCCAGTGAACGCGGAAGCTGTGGGGCTTCTAGTTCAATGATTTCGATATTTTTAGGGTTGCCTACGATGTCACGTACTGTAGCGAGTAGACCAACGCCATCACGTAGCGTAATCAAACCTTGTTGCTCAAGAAGCAGTAGTGAGCGACCTAGGTTCGTTGGGTCGTTTGGTACTGCGATGCGTGCGCCATCTTGAATTTCATCAATTGATTTTACTTGCTTTGAGTAACCAGCAATAGGGTAAACGAATGAGTTACCCGCGATAGCCAGTTTGTAGCCGCGGTCTTTCACTTGTTGGTCTAGGTATGGTTTGTGTTGGAACGCATTCGCGTCTACTGAACCATCATCCAGAGCGGCGTTTGGTGTTACGTAATCGGTAAATGTTACTAGCTCAACGTCTAGGTTGTATTTCTCTTTTGCTACTTTAGCGGCAACTTCGGCTACTTGTGCTTCAGCACCAGCAATAACGCCAACTTTTACTTTGTTTACGTCTACTTCTTTGTCGCCGCAACCCGCTAGAGCAAGAGCAGAGGCGGCCGTTGCTACAGTCAAAAGACCTTTAAGGCTAAATTTCATCTTTATCTCCTTATAATTTGTATTTTTGATGCTTATCTGTGGTCTACACGGCGCACCACTGCGTCGCCGATAGACTGAATAATCTGTACTAGAACAATCAACATCACGACAGTCACGGCCATGATAGTTACATCGTAGCGGTGGAAACCGTAACGAATGGCTACGTCGCCTAGGCCGCCGCCGCCTACCGTACCCGCCATAGCTGAGTAGCTAACGAGAGTGACCAAGGTAATCGTTACTGAGTTAACAATAGTCGGCATTGCTTCAGGTAGTAGAACTTTTGTGATGATCTGTGTTGGAGTCGCCCCCATTGACTGCGCTGCTTCCACCAAGCCTGTCGGTACTTCTAATAAAGCGCCTTCAATAAGACGAGCGACAAAAGGAATGGCGCCAATAGTCAGTGGGACGATTGCTGCGGTTGTACCGATAAAGGTTCCAACCAGCATTTTTGTCACTGGAATAATCGCAACCATCAGTACGAGGAATGGCACTGAGCGACCAATGTTAACGATAGCGCCTAAGCCGCTATTTAGTTTGGTGTTTTCAAGTAGGCCGCCTTTCTTA
Organism: Vibrio sp. OY15; assembly: GCF_000742455.1. Lineage (NCBI taxonomy): Bacteria > Pseudomonadati > Pseudomonadota > Gammaproteobacteria > Vibrionales > Vibrionaceae > Vibrio > Vibrio sp. OY15. The sequence goes on from NZ_JPIL01000005.1 coordinate 146,258, forward strand.
GTAATATGGAGGATTACGCCTAATGGAATACCCACAGCAAAGCCGACTAATCCGGCAACCGCAACCATGTAAAGTGTTTCCCACGTTGCACCTAAAAGTAGTTTGCTGTTTAAACTCAGCCATTCAGAAATCGTATTAAAGGACATAACCAAGTACCTCTACTTTTACGTTGTGCTTACGCAGGTATTCAAGAGCTGCGTTGTCATCTTCTTCGTTACCAAATAGCTCTGCGACCATCATGCCGAATTTCACGCCACCAGCGTAATCAAGGTCGGAACTCAAAATACTCACATCAATATTGTATTTACGAGAAATTTGCGACATTAACGGTGCATCGACGGTTGCGCCAGTAAACTCTAAGCGAACCAACGGGTAGCTGCCATCAACACGCTCTGCTTGCAGACGTGCTTGGTAATCTTCAGGAATGGAAAGATCCAGCGTTGAGCGAATGAATTGGTGCGCTAGCTCTGTCTTAGGGTGCGCAAAAATATCGCCAACGGTGCCTTTTTCCACCAGCTCACCACCACCAATGATTGCTACTTCGTGACAGATACTTTTTACGACTTCCATTTCGTGAGTGATAAGTAAAATCGTGATGTTGAGTTTGCGGTTGATCTCTTTCAATAACTCAAGGATAGATTGAGTTGTTGCCGGATCTAGTGCGCTAGTGGCCTCATCACAAAGCAGCACGCTAGGATCGGATGCCAATGCACGAGCAATTGCCACACGCTGTTTTTGTCCGCCACTTAAGTTAGATGGGTAGCTCTCGTGTTTGTCGGCTAAGCCTACAAGCTTTAGCAACTCAGTTACTTTTGTTGTGACTTGCGATTTGTCTTTACCTGCCAGTTCTAGGGGTAATGCCACATTATCAAACACAGTACGAGACGAAAGCAGGTTAAAGTGCTGGAAGATCATACCAATGTTACGGCGTGTTTCGACTAGTTGTTTTTTGCTGAGTTTGGTTAGATCTACACCATCAACGATGATGGAACCAGAGGTCGGCGCTTCTAACATGTTGACACAGCGGATCAGCGTACTTTTACCAGCACCTGATGAACCGATAACACCAAAGATAGTGCCTTTGTCGATGTGTAGGTTAATGTCTTTCAGGGCAAGGATTTCCTTACTGCCTTGGTAGAACACTTTATTGACGTTTTTTATTTCTATCATGTTTCAACCTGCCCAAAGATACGGGGAACTTCGCTGTCAAAAACGGCCTTTGACAGAACTTAATGTTGAGCTTTATCTCAATTTTCAGTTGATGCTATGGGTTAAGCAGAATGAAGTCAATAGATATTTTTACGTCTAGACGTCTAAATGTATGGGTGTTCTGTTTTGAAACCAAGATGTATAGATAACAAGCAGGAGGTAGACGGCGGGGCACCCTCAGATTTACCGATTTTTGCCCAACAAATCAACCGTTTTGTCGAGGCCTAGAATGAATTAGATAGTGTTGAAGTTTATAAGGTATGTAATAATCTGATTAAACCGAGTTAATAGAGAAATACGTTTTGGCAAAACCTGCTGTTTTTATCGATCGTGATGGCGTGATAAACGTTGACCACGGCTACGTTCATGACGAACACGATTTTGAGTACATTGATGGTGTATTTGAAGCGACGAAAGCGCTAAAAGATAAAGGCTACCTTCTAGTGTTAGTGACGAATCAATCGGGCATCGCACGCGGTAAATTCAGTGAAGACCGTTTCTTGTCTCTGACTCAATGGATGGATTGGAACTTTGCTGATAATGGTGTTGAGTTCGATGGTATCTATTACTGTCCACATCATCCAGAACATGGCATTGGCGAGTACAAGCAAGATTGTGAGTGCCGTAAGCCAAAACCAGGCATGTTCATTTCTGCGCGTGACTTCTTGAAGATCGACATGGAGAAATCTGTGATGATCGGCGATAAAGCTGAAGACATGATGGCAGCAGAAGCGGCAGGCGTTGGCACTAAGATTTTGGTTCGCACTGGTAAGCCAGTAACGGAACAGGGCGAAGCCATTGCAACGGTAGTATTAGATAGCATTGCAGATGTGCCTGCGTACTTAAACAAGTAATCTTCATTACTGACTGAGATAAGGGAAGCCACTGCTTCCCTTTTGTTTGATTCCTTCTTTTAGTCTGAACACTTATGAGCAAAAAACTCACCATTCTTGATATCGCGAAATTGGCTGGCGTGGGCAAATCGACGGTCAGCCGTGTGCTTACCAATGATCCCAAGGTAAAACCGCAAACGCGTGAGAAGGTAGAGCAAATCATTCGTGAATCAGGCTACGTCCCATCAAAGTCGGCGCAGTCGATGCGTGGTGGCAGCCAAAAAGTTATTGGGGTTATCATCTCCCGTTTAGATTCACCATCAGAAAATCGCGCCGTTGGTACAATGCTCAATGCTTTGTATTCCGCTGGTTATGATGCGGTGATCATGGAGAGCCAATTCGATCGCGATAAAACCAATGAACATTTGGATGTGCTTAAACGTCGCAACGTCGATGGGGTGATCGTGTTTGGCTTTACTGGATGTGATGAGCGAGCATTGGCGGAGTGGGGGAATCGTATCGTCGTGATCGCGATGGACACGCAAATGGTTTCCTCGATCAACTACGATAACCAAGGTGTGATAGACATGGCTTTGTCTCACCTTGAGCAGCAATCTTTATCTCGCATTGCTTATATTGGTGTTGATCCTGAAGACAAAACCACTGGCTTAGCTCGTCTAAATGCTTATAAAGCTTGGTGTCAACGCAAGCAAATTACACCTTGTTTCCAAACGGGTAAGTTGAGCCATGAAAGTGCTTATCAGTTGGTAGACAAAGTCCTTCAATCTGATACTCAGGCCATCGTGTGCGCCAGTGACACTATCGCGTTGGGCGTGATTAAGCGTCTTCAAGAGTTAGGACGTGAAGACGTGGTTGTGACAGGTGTTGGTGGTAATGAATTGCTCTCTTTCCTTTTCCCTAAAGTATTTAGTGTCGACCCAGGTTACACCCTTGCAGGTGAGAAGTCCGCTAACATGCTGATCAATCAATTAAATGGCGATGAGGAAGTGGTTCACTTTACTCAACAGCCTATCGTTTATTGACCCACACTAAAACGATCTGCTCTAAAATTATACTGTGATCACTCTCAATTAATGGGACTGTTCCCATTTTGTTTTTTGCCTTCGGATGGCAATATTAAAATTAAGAAATGGGAATGTTCCCATTTATAAAAACAAAATGATGAATCGAATGTATCCAATACAGGGTGGACAAAGTTATGAGTAAGATTGCGCGTAAAGACGTGGAGCGTCTTATTGAGCTGGTCGGGGGGCCGGACAATATTGCCAGTGTAAGTCACTGTTTAACTCGCTTGCGTTTTGTTCTAAATGATACGGACAAAGCAGATACGAAACAGTTAGAAGCATTACCGATGGTGAAGGGCTGTTTTACCAACGCAGGCCAGTTCCAAGTGGTTATCGGTACTGAAGTGGATGAAGTTTACAAGGTACTGATCGGACTGACGGGTAAAAGTGAAGCCAGCAAAGACGAAGCGAAGAACGCTGCTCGTCAAAACATGAATATCGTTGAGCGTGGTATTTCCCACCTTGCAGAAATCTTTGTACCACTGCTACCTGCGATCATTACCGGTGGTCTGATTCTTGGCTTCCGTAACGTGATTGGCGACATCAAGATGTTTGATGGTCAAACGCTAACGGAAATCAGCCAGTTTTGGGCTACGGTACACTCTTTCTTATGGCTGATTGGTGAGGCGATCTTCTTCTTCCTACCAGTTGGCGTGTGTTGGTCGACAGTGAAAAAGCTCGGCGGTACTCCGATTCTGGGTATCACGCTTGGTGTAACATTGGTTTCGCCACAGTTGATGAACGCCTACCTGATTGGTAAGCAAGTACCCGAAGTGTGGGACTTTGGCTTATTCGCCATCGAGAAAGTGGGCTATCAGGCGCAAGTGATTCCAGCAATGCTTGCTGGTATGGCACTGGCGTTTATTGAAACCAACTTAAAACGCATCATTCCGTCTTACCTTTACCTAGTGGTCGTGCCGTTTGTCTCAATCATTGTGTCTGTGATTCTTGCGCACTCTATCATTGGTCCATTCGGTCGTATGTTGGGTGACGGCGTTGCTTTCGCAGCAAAAGCAGCCATGACGGGTGACTTCGCTATGATTGGCTCAACCATCTTCGGCTTCCTATACGCGCCATTGGTCATTACTGGTATTCACCACACTACCAACGCGGTAGACCTTCAACTGATGCAAGAGCTAGGCGGTACGCCAATTTGGCCTCTGATTGCACTTTCAAACATTGCTCAAGCGTCTGCGGTCGTCGGCATCATTATCATCAGTAGAAAACACGGCGAGCGTGATATCTCAGTGCCTGCGGCTATCTCTGCTTACCTTGGCGTGACTGAACCGGCGATGTACGGCATCAACTTGAAATACAAGTTCCCAATGCTGAGCGCGATGATCGGTAGTGCGTGTGCTGCTGCTATTTGTGGTAGTGCGGGCGTAATGGCGAACGGTATCGGTGTGGGCGGTTTGCCGGGCATCTTGTCTATCCAACCGCAGTTCTGGGGCATTTTTGCTTTGGCTATGTTAGTCGCAATGCTGGTACCTGCTGCATTAACGTTAATTCTTTATAAGCGTGCACAAGCCAAAGGTGAGCTTGAGCCTGCAAACGCGTAATTCTATTTGAGGCAGTGACTTGGCTGCCTCCTCCTATTTTTTCTTTTCAAATTTTAAGTTTCCGATTACTGGTAAGTGAGTGTTAGAAATGGCTATGACCAAGCATGATGAGAGCTGGTGGAAAACCGCAACCATCTATCAAATTTACCCAAAAAGCTTTTGTGACAGTGGCAGTAAAGGCACGGGCGACATCAAAGGGATCATTTCTAAGCTGGATTATCTTAAGCATCTTGGTGTGGATGCGATTTGGCTGACGCCGGTTTACCAATCGCCAATGATCGACAACGGTTATGACATCTCCGATTACTACTCGATCAATCCACAGTTCGGCACTATGGAAGATTTCGATACTTTGCTAGCAGAAGCGCATCAGTTGGGCATTCGTATCATCATGGACATTGTAGTGAACCACACGTCGACAGAACACAAGTGGTTCCAATCCGCACTGGGTGATAAAAACAGCCCATACCGTGATTACTACATCTGGAAAGATCCGGTAGATGGTGCTGAACCAAACAACTGGCAATCAAAGTTTGGTGGCAACGCTTGGGCGCTGGATGAAAAAACAGGCCAGTACTATTTGCACCTTTTTGCTAAAGAGCAAGCGGACTTAAACTGGGAAAACCCAGTAGTGCGTGAAGAAGTGAAAGAAGTCATCAGCTTCTGGGCAGAAAAAGGAGTGGATGGTTTCCGTCTCGACGTTATCAACCTGATTTCCAAGCAGCAAGATTTTCCAAGTGATGATATTGGTGATGGTCGCCGCTTCTACACCGACGGCCCACGCGTGCACGAATACCTTCAAGAGATTAGCGAATCTGTGTTTCAAAAATACGGCAGCGTGACGGTGGGTGAAATGTCTTCCACCACACTAGAGCACTGCCAGCAATATTCTTCGCTAGACGGCAAAGAGCTATCCATGGTGTTCAACTTCCATCATCTGAAAGTCGATTATCCAAATGGTGAAAAATGGACCAAAGCGCCGTTTGATTTCATTCAGTTAAAACAGATCTTCAATCATTGGCAAACGGGCTTAAATGGCAAAGGGTGGGGGGCGCTGTTCTGGTGTAACCACGACCAGCCACGCGTTGTGAGCCGATTAGGTAACGACGAGCAATACCGTGTTGAATCTGCCAAGATGCTTGCGGCATCAGTGCACATGATGCAAGGCACACCTTATGTTTACCAGGGGGAAGAGATCGGCATGACCAACCCGGGTTATACCGAAATCAGCCAATATCGTGATGTTGAAAGTACTAACATGTACGACATCATGGTCAACCGTGATGGTGTATCTCATGACGATATGATGGCGATCTTGGCACAGAAGTCGCGTGATAACTCACGTACACCAATGCAATGGAACAGTGCAAAACACGCGGGCTTTACTGAGGGCACGCCGTGGCTTGAAGTGGCGCAGAATTACTCGGAAATCAATGCTGAAGCTGCGGTTGCCGATTTGAACTCGGTGTTCTACTTTTACAAGCGTCTGATTGAACTGCGTAAACAGGTTCCAGTCATCACCGATGGCCGTTACGAGGACCTGCTGCCAGAGCACAAACGTATTTTCGCTTACGCTCGTCAGAACGATAAGCAAACGCTGCTGTGTATCAATAACTACTACGCTGAAGAGGTGGAATGCGTTCTGCCAGAACGTTTTGATATGAGTAAGGCGAAAAACTTGCTATCTAACTATCAAAACTCAGCGAGCGCAGTCGCGTCAAACCATCAAGTGTTACGACCTTACGAAACTCGTATTTTATTGATAGAAGAATAAACTCGGGTGTCATCACCCCTAAGATTGATGTTCGAGATGAAGGCTTTGGTGTGCTCCCCAAAGCCTTTTTTATTGAGATGCGAGATACTTGTGGAGTACAGGCTTATTTTGTTTCAATTGCTGTTAGCTGCACTTTCTCTTCGTTGATTTGTACTTGTTGTACTTTCAGCAGTTCAATTTGTTCAATCAGACCTAAGCTCGGGTTAAACCAACGTTCTGCCGAAGTGGCGAACTCCATTGAGTCCATGTCATCACAGTTCAGGTTGTAGATGTTTTCTTCCATCAGGTATGCCGCTTCAATTTTCTTGCCTGAGATCGAGAACGCTTTACGCACGCCAGTCTCTCGGATTTGCTGTTGCCAAACCACTTGGCAAGATGCTGTCATAGGAAGGTTTTGTACCCACTCATGCTCTTCAAAACGGTCTAGTAGGTTGTGAACTGAGTAGCCTGTAAGAGTGGTTTGCAGAGATATAGTTTCTTCACCGATGTCAATATTCGGGCTTTTCTCTTTTACGTCGTCACCGTTTAGGCGGAAAATCGGACCGCTGCGCATAAGCATGGCAATAAACTGATGACCAATGAAATAAGCGTCAGTGATTTCATGGAGTGCACCATCTGATCCTGCAAAGTAAAGCGTATTGCTCTCTTCGTCGTCGTTGTACTGCTCGTCTGAATAGTAGAACTGTTCGGCGCCGTAGTTCACCAAGTCATTAACCAACTGGACCATTGCCTCGCTGTTTGGGATTTGTGCCAATGCTGCCAATATTTGCTCGCGACCCATCGCTTGGAAGCTCAGTTTTATGTCGCCTTCTGGTTGGCCATCCAAGCTAAATGCGTAGTTTAGCTGTGTGCTTGGCGTGGGAGCGAAGATTGAGTTGTGAATCGAGACGTCGAAACTTTCTTGAGGCACTTTGTTTGGATTCGCACTGCCAGAAGACGAACCTCCGCCACAGCCGTAAAGAGCCAGAGTTGCTGCTGCGATAAGCGTCATTTTGTTTAGCATGGTTTACATTCCTGATTGATAAGGCCGCTTCATGTTGGGCCGTTGCTTGAATGCGAGCATGCTAAGTTCAGTGAGAGAAAAAGGGCAAAAAACAAAAGATAATAGGGGTTAATGAAAGCTTAATTTTATATTTAGGTCTTTGTTTTATTTGGGGTTATTTCGTTGGCTACGTTAATGCAATACTCGTTAATGAGCGCTTTCCATCGGCTTATGATTTCTTGATCGGTCACACTAACATGCAACGTTTTCCACGGTTGGAGGCAAGTCTCTTTTGATTCAGATTGAGAAAGACGCTCAAACAAGGTTTCGGAAGGTAAAACGCGCAGCAGCGCCACCAGTGATTCCATGTAGTTGAGACGGAACTGTTCAAGTTTGTTCTGCTTGTAAGCAATGTGAGACACAAAGGTATAAATCAGTGCGTTTTGGATACGTGAGTCGCCATCTGGTGTCGTTAACAGAGCTTTTGCCCTGTCTAAGTTACCTAATTTGAAATGCAATAGACCTAACCAGAGGCTCAGCTCATCTGGCAAAACATCAAACGACGATTGTACTTGAGTTAAATACGCTTCCAGCTTTTGATGTTCGTGCTCGTATAAGGCGAGATGTCTTGCCGTTGTTATAGCCGCAAACTCATCAGATTGTCGGAGAGGTTGGCTAGAAAAGGCATTCTCGAATAACATTTTTTTGTGAATATTCGAAAGCTGCCACGAACTTGCCGAAGGTGCAGGCAGATTGAAGTATTGCGCGACATCCGAGTGCATTTGGAAAATATCCGATTGTAAGGCAGATAAACGCAGTGTGTACTCATTGCGAAACGCCAGCTTGCCCGTCGCAGGATAAATAAGGTTCATCTGCGCTTTCAAGATGCCCTGTTTTGTGCCGTCTTTTAACTCGATATTGAGCTCGTAGTCGCTGGTCTGCATGTTTCGTGCGCCAGGGAAATATGGCGTATGACCGATAGGATCAAGAAAGTAACTGGGAGCATCTTGGTTGGCGATGTCGGTGTATGGATATTCGACCTGTTGTTGCAGCAAGATGGCTTTGACCAGTATGCGGTATTTTCGCGCCTGGGAGCCGATTGAATCGACACGGTTGAGTAGTAGCTCGACTTTGGGAATCAGTAGTTGATGACGTGTTTGTTGTGTTGAGATTTCTTGGCGTTGCCATAACAAGCTTGCGAGTGTCATGCTACATACCGCAAGTATGGCACATAAGCTGTAAGCAAAAATCAGCTTGAAGTTCTTATTACTCGCCACCTGGGTTGAGATAACGCGCCGATGGTTTTTCGCTGGTGGCACTAAACGAATATTGGCAGGGTTAAGAAAGTAGCCTTTGCGGGGGTAAGTGACCAAGAGCTTAGCGGCATCGTATTCGGGTAAGTACTGCTGTAGCAGGGCACGTAAGGTGCTAATGCGGTTCGTGAGCACATTCTTAGAGATGAACTTGCTCTGCCAAATGGTTTCAATAATGGTGTCAGCAGAGAGTGGGTGGCCAACGCTTGTTAACAGCAGTTCTAATAATTCAATGGTGCGAGGTTCAAGATCAATCGCGATAGCATCTTGATGAAGGGTCTGTGTCTTCGGGTTATAGATCAGCTCTCCAATCGCAATACAACTGTGAGTCTGTTTAGCTTGTTGCAGAAAGTCGCGCATACCGTACCGATCTATTTGGAAATCGCGAAGTATTATATAGCGATTGGAGCGCGAAATCTTATAAATCGCGCTTCAATCATTATCAAAAATTTATGAACCGTAGGTCACGGAATAGCGGTGCGGTTTGTGGTTCATCGCTAACACGAGATTGAGTGCAAACGCCCCCAAAATTGAAAGGCCAATCACTTCTGGTGTGACAAAGAAGAATGAAGCAAACAGGATACATGCATCGATTGCCATTTGGCTTTTGCCAACTGAAATGCCAAATTTGTCTTGGATAAACAAACACAGCACGTTAAAGCCACCCAAGCTGGAGCGATGTCGGAATAGGATCAGCATACCGAGCCCCATTAAAAGTCCGCCTGCGACGGCGCAATAAACTTCATTTACCGATTCGAGCGAGATTAGCAAATAAAGATGATCGGCAAAGATAGAAACCAACGCGCCAGAAATGGCACTATTAATGGCGAAATGACGGCCGAAGCGTTTCCATGCTAGTAAGTAAAAAGGACTGTTTGCTAAAAAGTACAGCACACCAAAGGTAAAAGGTGTAAATTGGCTAATAAGCAGAGCCAATCCAGTCGTGCCTCCCGTTAGAAGGTTCGCGGATTGGAGAAAGAAAACGCCTTGAGCTACTAAAAAGGTACCCGTGAGAATCGCTATCCAGTCTTCTTTTAATGAGTGTTTTTCCATCAATGTTGCAGTCATTAGTGATAAATAAGGCGTGCATAGTAGTAAAAAGATGATCTTTTCGGTAGCTAGAGGGTAAAATTTACGGTAAACCTATGTAATTGCTGTTTTACAGGGTGTAAAGCACAAATTTGACAGGCAATAGATTGTCGTTATGCGATTGCAATGCTGGCATGATAAACATTGCTTGTCATCATGAAAAAACTGCATGAGAAAAATTGTAAATTTCTCTTTATGACCTAAATCAAATTATGTAGAATGCGCGCCATTAGGGTGACGAAAACGTTTGCGTCGGGTCATTCAACAGTTTTTTTGCAACTTTCAGTACTAATCTGAGTCAGGAGATACAGATGCTTAAGCGTGATATGAACATCGCAGATTACGATGCGGAACTGTTCGCAGCTATCCAGGAAGAAACTCTTCGCCAGGAAGAACACATTGAACTTATCGCTTCTGAAAACTACACAAGCCCACGTGTAATGGAAGCGCAAGGTTCTCAGCTAACGAACAAATACGCTGAAGGCTACCCAGGTAAGCGTTACTACGGCGGTTGTGAGTACGTAGATAAAGCTGAAGCACTAGCAATTGAGCGTGCATGCCAACTATTTGGTTGTGAGTACGCTAACGTACAGCCTCACTCAGGTTCTCAAGCAAACAGCGCAGTTTACATGGCGCTTCTTAACCCTGGCGATACAGTTTTAGGCATGAGCCTAGCGCACGGTGGTCACCTAACTCACGGTTCACCAGTAAACTTCTCTGGTAAGCACTACAACGTTATCCCTTACGGTATCGATGAAGCTGGTCAAATCAACTACGACGAGATGGAACAGCTAGCACTTGAACACAAACCTAAGATGATCATCGGTGGTTTCTCTGCTTACTCGCAAATCGTTGATTGGAAACGCATGCGTGAAATCGCTGACAAAGCAGGTGCTTACTTATTTGTTGATATGGCGCACGTAGCTGGTCTTATCGCCGCCGGTGAATACCCAACACCAGTACCGCATGCTCACGTGGTAACAACAACGACGCACAAAACACTAGCAGGTCCTCGCGGTGGTCTTATCTTGTCAAATGCTGGCGAAGATATGTACAAGAAATTGAACTCAGCAGTGTTCCCTGGTGGTCAAGGTGGCCCTCTAATGCACGTTATCGCTGGTAAAGCAGTAGCGTTCAAAGAAGCGATGGAGCCAGAGTTCAAAGCTTATCAAGCTCGCGTAGTGAAAAACGCAAAAGCAATGGTTGGTCAGTTCCAAGAGCGTGGCTACAAAATCGTATCTAACGGTACAGAAAACCACTTGTTCCTTGTTGACCTAATCGACAAAGATATCACTGGTAAAGACGCAGACGCGGCACTAGGTGCAGCAAATATCACTGTAAACAAGAACTCAGTACCAAATGACCCACGCAGCCCATTCGTAACGTCTGGTATCCGTGTAGGTACGCCAGCGATCACTCGCCGTGGCTTCACTGAAGAAGATGCAAAAGAGCTAGCAAACTGGATGTGTGACGTTCTAGATAACATCGGCAACGAAGAAGTTATCGAAGCGACAAAACAGAAAGTGCTAGAAATTTGTAAGCGTCTACCAGTTTACGCCTAACTGCTTTTCATAGAGTGAGTCGATTTCGGTGTCGAACATACTCATTTGCTCGCGCAAACTCCGTGTGTTCTTCTAGAACTCGACTCATCTATTTTGAACATTGATATACTAAAGGCCCTCATTTGAGGGCCTTTTTGTTTGTCTGGCGTTTGGAATGAGATATAGCGAGAGTGTGTGATAAGGGGATGGCTACCAACACTGTCCCTTTTCAATATATCCAAACCACGTCATTCCGACGAGCCAAGGCGAGATCAGGAATCTTGTTGAGGCACACTCTTTTACTCAGAGTTTCCCTAAAAATCATCAGTATTCTGAAAACAGATTCTGAATCACGCTCGTTCCTCGCTGTTCAGAATGACGGTGGTAGAATGGCTTTTTATCATCATTTGCCAGATACAAAAAAGGTTGGCACTGAGCCAACCTTTTCTCTTCAAAACAAACTTTTCAAAACAAGCGAGAGCTTATTTAATCTCGATACCTTGAGCTTGCATATCGGCATGGTAAGAAGAGCGAACAAATGGACCACACGCTGCATGCGTGAAGCCAAGTTCTAGTGCAACTTCTTTTAGCTCGTCAAACTCTGATGGTGGAACGTAACGTTCTACTGGCAAGTGGTGACGGCTTGGCGCTAGGTACTGGCCTAGAGTCAGCATCGTTACGCCGTGTGCGCGTAGATCTTTCAGTACTTCGATGATTTCTTCTTTGGTTTCACCAAGACCCATCATCAAACCAGACTTGGTCGGTACATCGGGATGCTGCTCTTTGAACTTCTTAAGAAGCTCAAGTGACCATTTATAGTTCGCACCTGGGCGAGCTTTACGGTAAAGACGTGGCGCTGTTTCTAAGTTGTGGTTGAAGACATCTGGCGGATTGTCTTTCATTAGATCAAGCGCTACATCCATGCGACCACGGAAGTCAGGAACCAGTGTTTCAATCTTAATATGCGGGTTTAACGCACGGATCTCGCGGTTACAATCGGCAAAGTGTTGTGCACCGCCGTCACGCAGATCGTCACGGTCAACAGAAGTGATTACTACGTATTTCAGCTTCATATCGGCAATGGTTTTCGCCAGTTTTTGAGGCTCTTCTGCTTCCGGTGGTAATGGGCGGCCATGAGCAACGTCACAGAAAGGACAACGACGAGTACAAATAGCACCTAAGATCATGAAGGTTGCTGTACCGTGGTTAAAACATTCCGCTAGGTTCGGGCAAGATGCTTCTTCACATACGGAGTGAAGTTTATTCTTACGCATCGCCGCTTTGATGTCTTGAATTCGTTGGCTGTCGGCTGGTAGCTTGATCTTCATCCAATCAGGCTTACGTAGCACTTCTTTCTGCTCTGTAGGCATGTTCTTTACGGGAATCAATGCCATTTTATCGGCGTCACGATATTTAACGCCTTTTTCCATCTGGATTGGTTTGCTCATGCTTTATTACCTTGAGAAGGTGCTTCTGTGCTGAATTCTACTTGCTCATAATCGAGCAAAGTAACGAGTTCTTCTATTAATTGTTTTTCTACGGCTTCTACATTGTCTGGGCCGCCAAATTGGCTGACCTGAACCATTTCCATACCTTCATAACCACAAGGGTTAATACGCAGAAACGGTGTTAAATCCATATTTACGTTCAAGGCTAAACCATGAAACGAGCATCCTTTACGAATGCGTAAACCGAGAGAGCATATTTTCTTACCGGCAACGTAGACACCTGGTGCGTCAGGTCGCGCGGCTGAGTCAATATTGTATGCTTTTAGCGTGTTGATCACGAGGTTCTCGATTGTGGTAACGAGATCTCGTACACCTAATTTTTTACGGCGTAGGTTGATCAAGAAGTAGGCGACCAACTGACCAGGGCCATGATACGTAACCTGGCCTCCGCGATCACTTTGTACAACAGGAATATCGCCAGTGTTAATCAAGTGCTCAGCTTTACCTGCCTGTCCTTGCGTAAATACTGGGTTATGTTCTACCAACCAGACTTCATCACGGGTTTCTTCTGTGCGTTGGTCGGTGAACTCATGCATCGCCTTCCATACAGGCTCATAGTCTTGGCGGCCAAGTCGTTTTACAACAAGTTGGTGTTGCATGGGAATTCCTGTTGCTAATATATAAAGTTTTTGGATTATAAACCGGATAACCCTGATGCTCTACCGCTGCGTAACAGATTTTTAACTGAAAGCGATGTAAAGCCTCGTTATCTCTTTGATAAATAAAAAGAAAGCAGCCAAGGCTGCTTTCAAAAAAAATTTAATATATCAAAAAATTATAGAACCATGCGTACGATGTCAATTTCACCTAACTCTTTGTACAGTGTCTCAACCTGCTCGATAGAGGTTGCAGTAATGTTGATTGACACAGAGTGGTAGTTGCCCTTAGCACTTGGTTTAACGGTCGGGCTGTAGTCACCTGGAGCATGGCGCTGAATAACTTCAAGAACAAGCTCTGGAAGTTCAGGCTTTGCATGACCCATTACCTTGTAAGTAAATGAACAAGGGAACTCAAGCAGGTCTTTTAATTTTGCATCAGAGTTGATGGTTAGCATATCGATAACTCCAGTAGATATTCGTTGCGGTGCGAAATAGTACAGTCAAATTAGGGGGAACTCAAGACGAGGAGCTCAAACTTAAAAAGCCGCCCATTCAGGCGGCTTTGCGAATAAGTTTGCTACTCTAATGTTCTTTTTAGAAGAAGCTCTTGAATAACAATACGATGTAATCCCACATGCGGCTAAATAGACTACCTTGCTCTACGGTTTCTAGTGCCATTAGTGGGTATTCGGCAATATCTTCACCATCGATCTGATAGTATAGCTTACCAACTACATCACCTTTATTAATTGGGGCTTCTAGCTCTTTTTCAAGGACGAAGCTTGCTTTTAGGTTTTTCGCTTCACCACGCGGTAGTGTTACGTAAGTATCTTGGTCAAGACCCAGTGCTACGGTGTCTTTGTTACCCATCCACACTTTTTCTTCTACGAACGTTTCACCTGCTTTGTGCGGTGCCACTGTTTCGAAGAAACGGAAGCCGTAGCTTAGCAGCTTTTTACTTTCTGACTTACGAGCATTGGCATCTTTAGTACCCATAACGACCGCAACCAAGCGCATTTGACCTTCAGTTGCTGAACTTACTAGGCTGTAACCCGCATTACTTGTGTGACCCGTTTTGATGCCGTCAACGTTCATGCTCTTATCCCAAAGTAGACCGTTACGGTTGTATTGGGTGATGCCGTTGTAAGTAAATTTCTTCTCTGAGTACACTCGGTACTCATTTGGTACGTCACGGATAAGTGCTTTACCTAGCAGTGCCATGTCGTATGGTGTTGAGTACAATTCTGCGTTATCTAAGCCATGAACGTTGGCAAAGTGCGAGTTAGTCATACCCAATGTGTTGGCCCAAGCGTTCATTAGGTCAACAAATGCATCTTCTGAACCTGCAATATGTTCTGCCATCGCAACACAGGCATCGTTACCTGACTGGACGATGATACCTCGGTTCAGGTCACGTACTTTAACTGTTGTGCCTACTTCAATGAACATCTTTGATGAATCAGGGAAGTTTTTCGCCCACGCATTTTTACTGATGGTGACATCATCATCTTCTGAGATATTACCACGGGCTAGCTCTTGGCCG
Source organism: Vibrio sp. OY15 (assembly GCF_000742455.1). NCBI lineage: Bacteria > Pseudomonadati > Pseudomonadota > Gammaproteobacteria > Vibrionales > Vibrionaceae > Vibrio > Vibrio sp. OY15. Next base: position 161,293 of record NZ_JPIL01000005.1, read on the forward strand.
ATTACATAGCTGGTCATCATCTTAGTCAGACTAGCTGGAGACAATTTTGTGTTCATCTCTTTCTCTGCCAGTACTTTACCTGAATGGTAATCCATCAGCACGTAGCCCTTCGCCGCGATTTGAGGGGCATCTGGAACAACGATAGGTGATGCAAGAGCAGATTGAGCGAAAGTTGCAGAAAGGGCAACCGAAGAAACGAGAATAGATTTCACAAACTTATTTTTATTCATGGTAATTCAAATTTTTGGGTTAACTGCAGACATCTTATCAGAATCCCTAGTTATGTAAGAGGGGGATCAAAGAGAAATTCATGACACGAGGTCATTTGGCAGTGTTGTGTTTTTTAATAAATGCAGACGAATAGCCGAGCAACTTTACTTTATCTAATGTGGCTTGCGTCAGGGAATAGTCAGTAAATGGCCCTAACAACAAGCGATAAGACTCTTTCGCACTCTCTAGGAAAGTTTCTGTATCCAATTTTTGACCAAGCTCGGTACCTAAAGTTCGCGCGCGTTCTTCATTTTTTGATGATGCCACTTGAATAACGTACCTAGGGTGCGCTTCTAATGACTTTTTGTCCGTGGGCTGATTGATACTGATCACTTCAATTTCCACGTTCGCGGTGCCTGTTTTTATTACATCTAACTTGTGCGCGGCGGCATAGCTTAAATCAATGATACGGCCATCGTGAAAAGGACCTCGGTCATTAACTCGTACTATGGTGGTTTTTCCGTTGTCAGTATTGGTAACTTTTACGTAACTTGGTAACGGTAGCGTTTTATGCGCTGCCGTCATTGAGTACATGTCATAGATTTCGCCATTAGAAGTCAAATGACCTTGGAATTTTTTCCCATACCAAGATGCTCGGCCTTTTTCTTTAAAGCCTTTCGCATTGCGAACTATTTTGTAGTCTTTGCCACGCAAGTGGTAATCTTTGTTCCCACCTAGGCTGTACGGTTCATATTTAGGATGCGCATCCTCGATGTGTTCGACTGAAAGCGGTGTATCCGGTGCAACATCGGATTCGAGTTCGTAACGGCCTTCTTGTTCTTTTTGGCTAGTTGATGAACAGCCTGCCAAAATAAGAGCAGAGAAAACCAAGGAATATAAAGCGCGTTTTTGCATGTCTAGGTCGCCTTAGAGAATGCTTTTCGGTGCGTATGAATCGACATCAGAATACCAAAACCAGCCATCAAGGTTACCATTGATGTGCCGCCATAACTGATGAGTGGCAACGGTACACCTACTACAGGTAGGATGCCACTTACCATGCCAATATTTACAAAAATATACACGAAGAAGCTGAGTACAATACTGCCTGCCATCATTCGTCCAAATGCGGTTTGCGCTTGGCTGGCGAGATATAAACCTCGTCCAATAATAAATAGATAGATGGCTAAAAGGCAAAGGAAGCCAATCATACCCCATTCTTCAGCAATTACTGCAAAGATAAAGTCAGTGTGTCGTTCAGGAAGAAATTCTAGTTGTGACTGCGTACCTTGCAACCAACCTTTGCCGGAAATACCGCCGGAGCCAATCGCAATTTTACTCTGAATAATGTGGTAGCCCGCTCCTAGCGGATCAGATTCCGGGTTAAATAGAGTACGAACTCGCACTTTTTGATACTCTCGCATCAAGAAAAACCACAGAATTGGAATGAAACCACCTAATGCAATCGCAGCACCAGCAATTATTTTCCAGCTAATGCCGGCGAGGAAGATAACAAAAATACCGGAAGCCGCGATCAGGATCGAGGTACCTAAGTCAGGCTGTTTTGCAATGAGAATGGTTGGTAAGCAGACCATAATCAGTGCAACAATGAGTGTTCTTAGCGTTGGTGGGAGGGGCTGTCTACCAACATAGCGAGCCACCATTAATGGCACCGCGAGCTTCAATAGCTCTGACGGTTGAAAGCGCACAAAACCGAGGTTAAGCCAACGCTGCGCGCCTTTCGATGCTTCACCGAAAAACAGCACGCCGAAAAGCAGTATAACGCCACCAACGAACATCAAAGGTGCCAAGCTTTCGTAAGTTCGTGGAGAAAGCTGCGCAAGGACGAGCATCACAACGAGTGAAAGCACCATTCGCATGGCTTGGCGATCCATCATCAGTAAACTTTGGCCACTGGCGCTGTACATGATCACCAGGCCAAACCCCATCAGGGCCAGTATGCCAAGTAGGAGTGGTAAGTCGATATGGAAGCGTTCAAACAGGGCGCGATTTTTACCTGTAGAGGGATCCATCTTCATTACTGTTTTACCTCTTTCTTCGCATTGTTTTCAGGCTCAATTTCTTCTGGACCAAGAACGACTCGGTCAAAAATTTTCCTTACTACTGGGGCACCGTTACTAGAACCACCACCGGCATTTTCTAGTACTACAGTGACGACCACTTTAGGATCATCAAATGGTGCAAAGCCAGTAAATAACGCATGGTCACGTAAGTGCTCGGCGATCTCATCGGCGTTGTACTCTTCGTTTTCACCCAGACCGAAGACCTGTGCAGTACCTGATTTACCCGCTGTTTCATAATTCATTTTGTAGAATGAGCGTCGAGCTGTTCCGCGCGTGCCATGGTTTACCCGACGCATGCCTTCTTTCGCCATATCCCAGTACTTTTTAGGCACATTCTTGATTGGTGGGTAAGTCACGTATTCTGTTGTTTGCTGCTCTTCGAAGTCGTTACCATTTTCTATCGTCGCTTTGAGCAAGTGAGGTGCGATCACTTCTCCCTCGTTTACTAATACGGAGGTTGCTTTGGCGATTTGCATTGGTGTTGCTGTCCAATATCCTTGGCCGATACCCACAGGGATCGTATCACCTTTATACCATGGGGTTTTATGGCGAGACATTTTCCAGTCACGAGTCGGCATATTCGCCTTACTTTCTTCGTAGATATCAATGCCAGTGTAATCACCAAAACCGAACATCATCATCCAATTCGAAATACGGTCAATACCCATGTCATAAGCGATTTGATAGTAGAAGGTATCAACAGACTCTTCGATCGACTTAATGATATCGACGCGTCCGTGTCCCCAACGCAACCAGTCCCGGAACGGACGTGTGTTAGAGTTTGGTATGCGCCAATAACCAGGATCATTTCGTGTGGTGTTAGGTGTGACGACACCTTCTTGCAGCGCGGCTACCGCCATAAATGGTTTGATGGTAGAGGCAGGAGGGTAAATGCCAAGTGTAGTGCGGTTGACCAAAGGACGGTTTTTATCGTTCAAAAGGGCGCGATAGTCTTTACCTGAGATTCCGTGCACGAACGAGTTAGGATCGTAGCTAGGGCTCGAAACCATAGCCAGTACACCATTGTCTCTAGGATCGATTACTACAGCACTGCCTCGGCGGCCGTCCAATAATTGGTGTACGTACAACTGCAAGTTGATATCAAGGTTTAAAACGATGTCTTTTCCGGGTACAGGTGGAACGTACTTTAAGATACGAATTACTCGGCCGCGGCTGTTTACCTCGACTTCTTGATATCCGGCTGTACCGTGTAAGAGGTCTTCGTAGTATTTTTCAATACCCAGCTTACCAATGTCGCGAGTGGCTTGATAGTTTGCGTCTTTTTCTTCTCGGATCAGGCGTTGCATGTCGCGATCATTAATTCGAGAAACATACCCAATCACGTGGGTTAAGACTTCGCTGAAAGGGTAGTAGCGCTTTAAGGTCGCACTTATTTCCACACCTGGAAAGCGGTACTGATTGACGGAGAATACCGCTACTTGTTTTTCGTTCAGTTGGGTAAGCAGTGGGACCGATTTAAATCGACGAGTCCGTTTACGCTCGTGGTGGAAACGTTCAATCTGGTCTGGTGTAATTTCCAGAATAGTTTGTAATTCTTGGATGGTTGCATCAATGTCTTTAATTTTTTCTGGGGTCAGTTCTAAGTTAAAGACGGGACGGTTCTCTGCCAGTAAAACGCCATTTCGGTCATAAATTAGACCTCGGTTAGGCGCGATAGGCACTACTTTGATGCGGTTATCGTTCGAGCGGGTTTGATAGTCTTGAAACTGGTTCACCTGAATGTTGTACATGTTGGCAACCAGAGCTCCCATCAAGACAACAATGCCGATAAAAGCAACAATAGCGCGGCTGGCAAACAGACGCGCTTCGGCTTGATAATCTCGGATTTGACTGCGGCGTTTACGAATCATTAACGCTTGGCTCTAAAGTTAAACAACGATTATTCGCGATGATAAGGGTGGTTAGCGGTGATGCTCCACGCTCGGTATAAGCTTTCTGCCATTACGATACGCACTAGAGGGTGGGGTAGCGTTAAGGCAGACAATGACCAGCTTTGGTCTGCTGCAGCTTTGCATGCAGGAGCGAGTCCTTCGGGACCGCCGATTAATATTGATACATCACGGCCATCTAATTTCCAAGCTTCTAACTGCTCAGCGAGTTGAGGAGTGTCCCATTTTTTACCTGGGATATCTAACGTGACGATACGGTTGCCTTTTGGTACCGCCGCGAGCATCGCTTCTCCTTCTTTTTGCAGGATGCGAGCGATATCGGCATTCTTACCACGCTTGCCAGCAGAGATTTCAATCAACTCCAACGGCATATCATGCGGGAAACGGCGACGATATTCTTGAAAGCCTTCCTCAACCCATTTTGGCATTTTTGTGCCAACAGCAATTAGTTGAATTTTCAAAAGATTAACCCCAGAGTTTTTCTAGCTGGTAGAGTTCGCGGTGCTCTTCTTGCATCACGTGAAGCATGGCGTCGCCCATATCTAGGACTACCCATTCACCTTCGTTTTCACCTTCCATTCCTAGTGGCTCAAGACCGGCTTTTTTCACTTCTGTTGCAACATGGTCAGCGATGGATGAAACGTGGCGTTTGGATGTACCAGTACAGATGATCATGTAATCTGTCACGCTTGATTTATCTTCCACATTTAGGACGATAATGTCTTCCGCTTTCATGTCGTCGGCTTTATCAGCTAAAAAGTCTTTCAGTTCTTCGCGAAGCACTCGGTTTTCCTCGGTTTGTCTCTTATCTCTACAGTGTTTTACATTCTTGCTTGCAAAACAGGTCGCGCACTATATCACGCTTTGATTTTTAAATTGCCAGCTTAATATCAGGAGAGCAGGTTTCTAAGCTCAACTGATGAATAGTTGGCCATACAGACTCGTCATATTGAGTTTTGGCTTTTATCTCGGCTTGAGCCAATAAGGAGAGCAATGCACAAATACGACTCGCTGATAAGCGGGTCAGTGCTGCGTTATAGAGTGGACGCTTGTTTTGCCAAACTCGATATTTCTCAAATACCTGGTTCATTCCCATTTGACTTAAGTCTTGATGCATATTTAAAAGTTGGCTCAACTCTTTTTGTACACTTCGAATCAAGATCACGGTCTCAACCCCTTCCGCCTCAAGTTGGCGAAGAATACGTTGTGCACGGTTTGCTTTACCTGCCAGTAAGGCGTCGATCCAGTTAAAGGTAGTGAAGTGGTTATGGCGACTTAGGGCTTCCTCTAAACGTATGATGGTCAGCTCACCATCCGGGTAGAGTAGGGCCAATTTCTCTAAGCTTTGTGTCAATGCAAATAGGTTACCTTCATGCCATTGAGCCAACATTTGCAGTGATTGCTGATCGGGTTTTAGTCCCAACGTGCGGCAACGTGTCTGAATGAACATAGGTAGGCGTTGAAGGTCTGGCGACAAGCAGCTTACCCAATCGCCTTTTGAGCTTAATGCTTTGAACCATTTCGCATTTTCTTGGGCTTTGGTCAGTTTGCTACCAACAATGACGAGCATGATGTCATCATGAAGCATATCACACAGTGTTTGCAGCTCTTTGCTGACGGCGGTTGTCACGCCACTTTCAGGAATTTCAAGCTCAATCAATTGACGGTTTGAAAACAGGCTCATCGCTTGGAAACAGTCGTAAACTTGGTTCCAGTCGATGCTAGCATCCACAGCAAAACGGTGTTTTTCCTCAAAACCTTGTTGAAACGCTGCCTTTTGGATGGCTTGGCGGCTTTCTTGAATCAGTAACGGCTCATTACCAAAGATTAAGTAAACCTGTTTAACTTGTTTAGTTAAATGATCCGTTAGCTTATCGGCATAAATTCGCATAGTGACTAAGAGTTTTTGTTCGCTGGCTCAGAGATTTGTCCTGCTTCATATTCGGCACGAATACGGCCCAACTGGCGCATCATCTGTTTTGCAGCTTGCAAGCGCATCTCGTCTTCAATTACGTCACGCTCAACAGATTTTGCAAGTGCGGTCAACGGGTTGTCTAGGTAGTTGCGGTTTACTGTTGTCGTAAAGTTTTTAGAACCATAGCCAGGAATTGTCACACGGTATTTTACTACGTATGTCAGCTCTTTTTCTGCTGCACGGCTATTTTGATAAAGCGATAGTGTACGCTCATCGATTGTCGCTTCCGTCAAATGAAGGTTGGGTACCGTCGATGATGGTTGAACAAGTTCAACTTTGTTCAGTTCGAGTTGAGAGCGAACATAGCGAGTTAATTCACTGTATTCATCGTAGCTGGAGAAAGACATAGTGTGCAGCTCTTCCGGTACGGAATACTCGCCGCGAAGGTGAAAACCACAGGCAGAAAGAAGCCCCGCTAATACCAATACCACTGGTAGTTTAATCAAAGAGAAAAAGCGCATTGATTGTATTCATCCTAAATTGAAGGGGTTATTTACCTTAAACCACTCATGTGAATGGTTTGAGGTAAATAAACAGGGTAGCGAACTACCCTGTTTAATGACTCTTGGTTAACAAATAAGTTCGCTAAACAGAGGCAAATTGCAAGCTGCGATTAGTTTGCAACAATGTTCAGCAGTTTACCTGGAACGTAAATAACTTTACGAATAGTCAGGCCATCAGTGAACTTAACCACGTTTTCGTCGTTTAGACCAAGCTGTTCGATATCGTCTTTAGAGATATCAGCTGGGACTGTTAGTTTCGCACGTAGCTTACCGTTAACTTGAACAACGATGGTTTTTTCGTCTTCAACTAGCGCTTTTTCGTCAAACGTCGGCCATGCCGCGTTATCAATGTCTGTTTCACCTAGTGCTGCCCATAGCTCGTATGAGATATGCGGCGTGATAGGGTAAAGCATGACAACAATAGCTTTCAGTGCTTCGTCAAGGATTGCACGATCTTGCGCAGATTCTTGAGGCGCTTTCGCTAGTTTGTTCATCAGCTCCATGATCGCTGCGATCGCGGTGTTGAATGTTTGACGACGAGCGATATCGTCCGTCACTTTCGCGATAGTTTTGTGAACGTCGCGGCGAAGTGCTTTTTGATCACCAGAAAGCGCTGAGGTATCTACTGCTTCTGCTGCGCCTTTCGCTGTGTGCTCTTTCACTAGTTTCCAAACACGTTTTAGGAAGCGGTTCGCACCTTCTACGCCAGACTCTTGCCATTCAAGTGTCATGTCCGCCGGAGACGCGAACATCATGAATAGACGTACTGTGTCAGCGCCGTACTTGTCTACCATTTCTTGAGGGTCTATACCGTTGTTCTTAGACTTAGACATCTTGATCATGCCTGAGTGCGTTACATCACGACCTTCAGTGTCTTTAGCAGAAGTAATGCGGCCTTTACCATCACGTTCAACGGCTACGTCTGTTGGAGCTACCCACTCTTTGCCGCCTTTCTCGTTCTCGAAGTAGAACGCATCAGCCAGTACCATGCCTTGACATAGTAGTTGCTTGAACGGTTCGTCAGAAGTTACGTAACCCGCATCGCGCAGTAGTTTGTGGAAGAAGCGTGAGTACAGTAGGTGCATACAAGCGTGCTCGATACCACCGATGTACTGATCTACTGGTAGCCAGTAGTTTGCTTTTTCTGGGTCTAGGATGTCGTCCGCTTGTGGTGAACAGTAACGCGCGTAGTACCAAGAAGATTCCATGAACGTATCGAACGTATCTGTCTCACGTAGAGCAGGTTCGCCGTTAAAGGTTGTCTTCGCCCACTCTTTGTCTGCTTTGATTGGGCTGGTTACGCCGTCCATTACCACGTCTTCTGGAAGAATCACTGGTAGTTGGTCAGCAGGTACTGGGTGAACTTCACCGTCTTCAGTCGTTACCATTGGGATTGGTGCGCCCCAGTAACGTTGACGAGATACACCCCAGTCGCGTAGACGGAAGTTTACAGTCTTAGTGCCTTTGCCTTCTGCTTCTAGCTTCGCTGCAATTGCATCGAACGCCGCTTGGAATTCTAGGCCGTCGAATTCACCAGAATCGAACAGTACGCCTTTCTCTGTGTATGCTGCTTCAGAGATGTCTAGCTCGCTGCCATCAGCAGGCTTGATAACAGGCACGATGTCTAGACCGTACTTCGTTGCGAACTCGTAGTCACGTTGGTCGTGTGCAGGTACTGCCATTACCGCGCCTGTACCGTAGTCCATCAGTACGAAGTTTGCTACGTAAACAGGAACTTCACGGCCGTTCAATGGATGAATAGCAGTAAGGCCAGTAGCCATACCTTTCTTCTCCATTGTCGCTAGCTCAGCTTCTGCAACCTTGTTGTTCTTACATTCGTCGATAAACGCTGCAAGCTCTGGATTGTTCTCTGCTGCAAGAGCTGCAAGAGGGTGGCCGGCTGCGATACCCACGTAAGTCACACCCATTAGCGTATCTGGACGTGTTGTGTAAACTTCTAGGTCTTGTTGACCCTTAACTTCAAACTTCAGTTCAACACCTTCAGAACGACCAATCCAGTTGCGCTGCATGGTTTTCACCATTTCAGGCCAACCTTCAAGCTTGTCTAAGTCGTCTAGTAGCTCTTGAGCGTACTCAGTGATTTTGATGAACCATTGAGGGATTTCTTTTTGCTCTACAGGCGTATCACAACGCCAGCAACAACCGTCTTCAACCTGCTCGTTTGCAAGAACAGTTTGGTCGTTAGGACACCAGTTAACAGAAGAAGTCTTTTTGTAAACTAAACCTTTCTCGTAAAGTTTAGTGAAGAACTCTTGTTCCCAGCGGTAGTACTCCGGTGTACATGTTGCGAATTCACGGTTCCAATCGTAACCAAAGCCTAGAAGCTTAAGTTGGTTCTTCATGTATTCGATGTTTTCGTAAGTCCAAGGTGCTGGCGCAGTTTTGTTTTTTACTGCTGCGTTTTCTGCAGGTAGACCGAATGCATCCCAACCGATTGGTTGCATCACGTTTTTGCCTTGTAGGCGTTGGAAACGAGATACTACATCACCGATAGTATAGTTGCGCACGTGACCCATGTGCAGTCGACCACTTGGGTATGGGAACATGGACAGACAGTAGAATTTTTCTTTATTTGGGTCTTCACTTACAACAAAGGTTTTGTTGTCATCCCAGTGCTTTTGAACTTTTTGTTCAATATCTTGTGGGTTGTATTGTTCTTGCATCGATGGTATCCGTTATCTTGGAATTTGTGAGTTCGGTTAGAACAGACTTAAATAGATCGTCATAGAATACCTAAAGCTAGGGATCACAACAATAGCCAATCTGTACCCATGCGCCCTTAAGTGACGCAGGTAGGAGAAAGATGGAGGTCAGTTATGCCTAAACGTAAAACAGGTTATGAGGAAATGCTCGAGGATGTGATTGAAACCTTGAAGCACAGTCCGGAAGAAGTTAACAAAGCGATTGAGACGTCGGGCAAAGTGGTGGATGCTGCTAATGACTTGACCAAAGATGAATTGGCTTTAATCAAAGCGTACCTTAAAGCAGACTTAAAAGAGTTTTCAGAGAGTTACGAGGACAGTAAAAGCGGCCCGTTTTACTTAACGATTGCGGACTCGATATGGCAAGGGTTGTTAGAGATTACAGACCGAACTAAAGTTGAGTGGGTTGAGTTGTTCGATGACTTAGAGCATCAAGGGCTATATGAAGCAGGAGAGGTGATAGGCTTAGGCACCTTGGTCTGTGATGAGTGTGGTCACAAGACAACGTATAACCACCCAACAGTAATCATTCCGTGTATTAAGTGTGGTCACAAAGGCTTTACTCGTCAGTCATTAAAGCCATAAATGGCGAGTAACGACTGTATAATGCAATGAATAAAAAGAGGCTTAGTCGCCTCTTTTTTGTCTTTTCTACTTTCAAGCTGTTATCAGCTCTGTTTTCTTCTTAAACCGAAAGTCAGCGCTAAACTTGACCCAACCCAAATATACAATGGCCAAGTACCAAGGATTCGATATGGCGTTTTCCCATCGGTTGGGGTGAGCTCTGCGCGCAGTACTGCAGTTTCAAACTGCGGTACTTGCTCAACGATTTTACCTTTGTGATCGGTTACCGCTGTTAATCCGTTGTTAGTCGAGCGGATGAGCGGTTTACCCAATTCTAAGGCACGCATACGGGCGATCTCCATATGCTGAAGAGGACCGATAGAGTGACCAAACCATGCATCGTTTGAAAGCGTTAGAATGAAGTCTGTTTCGTCAGTCACATTTTGACGCACTTGCTCATTAAAGATGATCTCATAGCAAAGCGCTGGTGCCATGTGCATGCCATTCGCAACGATGTTTGGCTGCACAAAAGCCCCACGGCTAAACGATGACATCGGTAGGTTAAAGAATGGCGCTAATGGGCGCAAAATATCTTCAAATGGTACAAACTCACCAAACGGTAGTAGGTGATGCTTATGGTAACGTTCGCTTAAATCGAAGCTGTAGTCACCGTATGGTGTGATGCCGAGGGACAGAATACTGTTGTAGAACTGTCGATCTTCAGCTTGGTTGACGACACCGGTGATGATTGCGCTGTTATTCATTTTTGCAGCGCTGTCGATATTGCTCAAAAATGAAGGCACTTCAATTTCAAAAGCGGGAATTGCTGCTTCTGGCCAAACGATAATGTCAGCGTCCCAGTTTTCACGAGTTAAGTCAGCATATTTCATGATGGTTGGCCAGCGTTGACTTGGTAGCCACTTTAGGTTTTGGTCTACGTTACCTTGAATCAGTGCGAGCTTAGTCGTGTCTTCTGGTCGGGGTGTTACCCAATCGTAGCTGCGAATCCCAAAGCCAGTACTGAGTAGTACCGCAGGGATAATCACCATCAGCCACTGCTTATGAATCCATGCATAGGCTAACGCCCCTGCGCTGATAAGGATAAATAGAGTAAGCAGTTCTACGCCGCCAATTGGTGCAAAGCTTGCGAGTGGAGCATCTATCTGGCTATAGCCTAGCCATAACCAAGGGAAGCCGGTCATCACCCAACCACGCAACCAATCACTGATCAGCCATAAAGCAGGTACTGCGAGAAGTGCTTTTGTGAGCGTAAATTGAGGAAACAGCTTGTTGTTGAGCCAAGCAAATAAGCCTGAATAAACAGCCAAGTAGGCAACAAGTAAGCCCATTAAAAATAAATTGGCAATGAGCGGCATACCGCCAAAACCGGAGATACTGACGTAAACCCAGCTAACGCCAGTTGCAAATTGACCTAACCCCCAAGCATAACCAATCCATAGTGCGCGTTTCGGAGTTTGGTTAGCAAGAAGAATCAGTAGAATTGCAGGGCTAAGAATGGCAATAGGCCACAGCTGGTAAGGAGCGAAAGCGAGTGTAGTAGAGGCGCCAACAAAAGCGGCCACTAAGGGCCGCTTAAGGCGATGAAAGAGTTCATTCATCATTGTAATTTCTGAGATTCCCAATGGGTATCGCGTTACTCTTGAGTGGCTTCAACCAGGGTTTCTTCGTCTGGGATCGTCACTTGGAGTTGAATGACACGACGGTTATCGGCAGCGGTGACTTTGAAGTTGTAGCCTTCAATTTCAACCAGTTCACCACGAGAAGGTAAGTGACCAAAGGCAGTCATGACCATACCACCAACGGTATCAACTTCCTCATCGCTGAAGTTGGTTCCGAATGTCTCATTAAACTCTTCGATGGTTGTCAGCGCTCTGACAGCAAACGTATGCTTGCTCAGCTTACGAATGTCCGTCTCTTCACTTTCATCGAATTCATCTTCAATATCCCCGACGATTTCCTCAAGGATATCTTCAATGGTCACAAGACCAGAAACACCACCGAATTCATCGACAACAATGGCCATATGATAACGTTCTTCACGAAATTCTTTCAGCAGTCGATCAACGCGTTTACTTTCCGGTACCACAACCGCTGGTCGAATGACTTCTTCGATATCAAATGGATTACTGCCTGAGCCTAAGTATTTAAGTAAGTCCTTCGCTAGAAGTATGCCTTCCACATGGTCTTTATCTTCGCTGATCACAGGGTAGCGAGAGTGTTGAGCATCGGTAATCAAAGCAACCAAGGTATCAAGGTCGTGAGTACGCTCAACGGTAACCATTTGCGAACGCGGGATCATAATGTCACGCACACGCATTTCGGAGATTTCCATAACACCTTCAAGCATATCGCGAGTGTCATGGTCAATCAGGTCGTTAACTTCAGAGTCGCGGATAACATCCACAAGCTCTTGGCGATCTTTTGGTTCGCCCTGAAATAGTTGACCTAGACGTTCAAAGAAGGACTTTCTACTCGGACCTTCTGCCTTTTCTTTCTTATCTTCGTTAGAAGAGGGAGAATTATCTTCGTTCATTGTTTCTCAATTAAGTAACGCTATCAGAAGTGTGATAGCACACATAGAGAGGCGAACACGAGAGTCATTTAGGTGGTTCGCCTTTCCCTGTCGAGTGGCCAATAGCTACTCTTTTTCAGCAATGTAAGGATCTTCATAACCCATACCTTGCATGATTTCGGTTTCGAGGGACTCCATCTCTTCGGCTTCGTCATCCTCTATATGATCATAACCTAGCAGATGCAAGCTGCCATGTACAACCATATGCGCCCAATGTGCTAGCAGAGGCTTGCTCTGTTCAACCGCCTCTTTTTCAACAACTTGGCGGCAAATAATCAAATCACCAAGTAAATCTATTTCCATACCAGGAGGTGCTTCAAATGGAAACGACAACACATTAGTTGGTTTATCTTTGCCGCGATACTCATGGTTGAGCGTATGACTTTCTTGTTCATCAACAATACGAATGGTGACTTCGGCTTGTGGTTGGAAGAGAGGAATGGTCTTATCTAGCCACAATTGGAAATCTTGCTGCGAAGGCAAACCTTCTTCATTTTCGACTGCCAGTTGCAGATCAAGTTCAATCGCCATGGTTATTCCTTAGTTGAAGCAACTTGTGCATTCAGTTCGGCTTTTGCTGCTTCTAGTAACTTCGCATCGCGTTCTTCACGACGGCGTTTCTCGAACTCTTTACGCTCTTTCTGGTCTTGTGCTTCCCACTTCTCGTACGCGTTAACGATACGAGCAACCACAGGGTGACGTACAACGTCGTCGGCCAAGAAGAAGTTAAAGCTGATGTCGTCAACTTCGCTTAGTACTTCAATAGCATGACGAAGACCCGATTTCGCACCACGAGGTAAGTCAATCTGCGTGACATCACCAGTGATAACCGCGCGAGAGTTAAAACCAATACGCGTTAGGAACATCTTCATCTGTTCAACAGTGGTGTTCTGACTCTCATCAAGAATGATAAAGGCGTCGTTTAGAGTACGACCACGCATGTAAGCAAGAGGGGCAACCTCAATCACGTTACGTTCAATCAGCTTCTCTACGCGCTCAAAGCCCAGCATTTCAAATAGAGCGTCGTATAGCGGACGTAGGTATGGGTCGACTTTCTGGCTTAAATCACCAGGCAGGAAGCCCAATTTTTCACCAGCTTCAACCGCTGGACGAGTAAGTAGAATACGACGGATCTCTTGGCGCTCTAGTGCGTCAACAGCTGCTGCTACAGCAAGGTAGGTTTTACCTGTACCAGCCGGGCCAATACCAAAAGAAATATCATGCGTGACCATGTTAACCAAGTACTGCGCTTGGTTTGGCGTACGTGGTTTGATCACACCTTTCTTGGTTTTGACGAAGACTTCTTTACCGTGCTCGATATTAGACTCAGTATTCTGCTCAAGAACACCAGACTCTTTGATCGCTAGGTGGATTTGCTCAGGCTCAATATCTGGGATCTCACCTCGTACAGGTGCGGTATCAACATATAGAGTTTTCAGGATATCCAGCGCAGCTGATGCGGTATGAGGTTTACCGACAATCGTAAAGTGGTCACTACGGTGGTTAATTTCAACGCCTAGACGACGTTCTAAATGCTTGATGTTGTCATCGAATGGGCCGCACAGGCTAGCTAGTCGGCGGTTGTCTGAAGGTTCTAGGTTAATTTCTAGAGTTACGATTTTATTGCTCAATGTTGCCTCTCATTTTTTGCCACTTAGTGAGAGCCTGATAACGACCAGGCTCTCTATGGCTATTTATACGAGCTTACGGCGTAAAAGTAGCTACACCCAGCTCATCTTCGCGACGTGTTTTCGCCATCATCTGCGTTGGGGAAATCACACTACGAAGATCCATGTCTTTTTCAGTACGTACTAGCTCACCACGCAGTGAGTTTGCAAATACGTCTACGATCTTCACATCAACGAACTGACCAATTAGGTCTGCACTACCTTCAAAGTTTACTACACGGTTGTTTTCTGTACGAGCGCGTAGTTCCATTAGATTTTTCTTCGAAGGACCTTCAACTAGAACACGTTGTTCTGTGCCAAGCATTAAGCGAGAGTAACGCATCGCTTGAGCATTGATAGTTTGCTGTAGTTCGTAAAGGCGCTCTTTCTTCACTTGTTCTGACACATCACAAGGGTAATCCGCTGCTGGCGTACCTGGACGTGGAGAGAAAATAAAGCTGAAGCTCATGTCAAAGTCTACATCTTTGATTAGCTTCATGGTGTCTTGGAAGTCTTTGTCTGTCTCACCAGGGAAACCAACAATAAAGTCTGAACTGATTTGGATATCAGGACGAGCTTTACGCAGTTTACGGATGATCGATTTGTATTCGATAGCGGTGTGAGGGCGTTTCATCATCGTTAGGATACGGTCACTACCACTTTGCACAGGTAAGTGCAGGAAGCTCACAAGTTCTGGCGTATCTTCGTATACTGCGATGATGTCGTCTGTGAATTCTAACGGGTGGCTCGTCGTGAAACGAATACGGTCGATACCATCGATAGACGCAACCAAACGAAGCAGTTCTGCAAATGAACAGATCTCACCATCGTGCATAGGACCACGGTACGCGTTTACGTTTTGACCCAGAAGGTTTACTTCACGTACGCCTTGTTCAGCAAGTTGGGCGATTTCGAACAGTACGTCATCCATTGGACGGCTTACTTCTTCACCACGAGTGTACGGTACGACACAGTAAGTACAGTACTTAGAGCAGCCTTCCATAATAGAAACGAATGCTGTCGCACCTTCAGCGCGAGGTTCAGGTAGGCGGTCGAATTTTTCGATCTCTGGGAACGAAATGTCCATAACTGGTGCATCATCGGACTGAGATTGTTTGATCATCTCAGGTAGGCGGTGCAAAGTTTGTGGGCCAAAAATAACGTCAACGTATGGTGCACGTTCACGAATATGGTCACCTTCTTGCGTTGCTACACAACCACCTACACCGATAACTACGCCAGGTTTTTTATCTTTTAGTGTTTTCCAGCGGCCTAGCTGGTGGAAAACTTTCTCTTGCGCTTTTTCACGGATCGAACAGGTGTTAAGTAGAAGTACGTCTGCTTCCTCTGGCTCTTCCGTCAGCTCGTAGCCGTTTGCAGCATTAAGCAGGTCGGCCATTTTTGATGAATCGTATTCGTTCATCTGGCAGCCCCAGGTTTTAATTAGCAGTTTCTTACTCATCTCACTTTCGCTCGTTCAGTTGTACTTAAATCGGAGAGCTATTGCTCAAATTATAGCCGCCATCACGGCGGTAAGCGGCGTATTGTACTGCTTTAAAAAGCACCTGACTAGTGATCTAGCTAATTCTCTGCAAAGCCTGATGAAATCTAGTTTTTCGCCCTATGCAGAACAAGGTTTTTTGTTAAACAATTTTGTAAAAATAGCCATGGAAAGTACAATAAAAAACGCCAATTAATCAGCACGATGAAGAGTGAAAAATGAACAAGTATGACATCGCCGTGATCGGTGGCGGTATGGTTGGGGCAGCCGTCGCTGTTGGATTTGCCAAGCAGGGCAGAAGCGTTGTCTTGGTTGAAGGTACAAAACCTAAAGTTTTTGATGCCGCTCAGGCGATGGATATTCGTGTATCTGCAATCTCGCACCAGTCGGTGGAGTTACTTGATTCACTCGGAGCATGGTCAGAGATCAAGAGCATGCGAGTTTGTCCTTATCGTCGCTTAGAAACTTGGGAGCACCCAGAGTGCCGTACTCGTTTTCACTCTGATGAATTGTCATTGGATCAGCTAGGTTACATCGTTGAAAATCGCCTAATCCAATTAGGTCTTTGGCAAGTCTTCTCTCAGTATGAAAATCTAACCGTGATGTGTCCTGAGCGATTAAAAGCCATTGAGTTTGCAGATGTAAACCTTGTGACACTAGAAAGTGGGGAGCAGTTTGAAGCTAACTGGGTGATTGGTGCTGATGGTGCAAACTCTAAAGTTCGTCAATTGGCTGGAATTGGTGTAACTGCGTGGGATTACCGACAACACTGCATGTTGATTAACGTGAAAACAGAATTGCCTCAGCAAGATATTACTTGGCAACAATTTACACCTTCAGGCCCACGTTCATTTTTACCTCTGTGCTCTTTGAGTAACGACGATGGTCAAGTAGTAGGCCAAGGTTCTTTGGTTTGGTATGACTCGCCTAAACGTATTAAACAACTGTGTGCGATGGGTAAACCTCAACTAAGGGAAGAAATCTTACGTCATTTCCCTGCTGAATTAGGCGATATTGAAGTTTTACAGTTTGGCTCATTCCCACTCACTCGTCGTCATGCGCAAAGCTACTCAAGCAAAAATTGCGTGTTAGTGGGTGACTCTGCTCATACGATCAATCCGCTTGCAGGGCAAGGGGTAAACTTAGGCTTCAAAGATGTAGACGTTCTCCTTTCGGTAACAGAGCACCAAGAAAAGCTGGAAGATACCTTACTCGCGAAATACGAACGCGCACGTCGACCTGACAACTTACTCATGCAGACGGGCATGGACTTTTTCTATAAAGGTTTTAGCAACGATCTTGGGCCATTGAAGTTCGTACGTAATGCTGCATTGAAGCTTGCTGAAAACTCAGGGCCAATTAAGGCTCAAGTACTGAAATACGCGTTAGGTATGTAGTAAGCTACTCAAATCACAGATAGAAAAAAAGCGAGCCATGAGCTCGCTTTTTTAATTCGGCAAATCTAATGATTTCCCGAGTCCAGAACCAAAAAAAAGAAAAAACCCAGCAAAGTCATGCTGGGTTTTCCGATAATGGTGCGGAAGGAGAGACTTGAACTCTCACACCTTGCGGCGCCAGAACCTAAATCTGGTGCGTCTACCAATTCCGCCACTTCCGCAACTTAATCTGTAGATATCAAGATAATTGGTAAAATCTCAATATCGTTGTATATGGCAGGGCTACCTGGATTCGAACCAGGGAATGGCGGCATCAAAAGCCGCTGCCTTACCGCTTGGCGATAGCCCTACAGCGTAAATAGTCAAAGACTACTTAACCTCTCTTATCGAGAGAAAGAATGGTGCGGAAGGAGAGACTTGAACTCTCACACCTTACGGCGCCAGAACCTAAATCTGGTGCGTCTACCAATTCCGCCACTTCCGCGTATTCTGATAGTGTAGATTAATTTAAGATGGTGCGGAAGGAGAGACTTGAACTCTCACACCTTGCGGCGCCAGAACCTAAATCTGGTGCGTCTACCAATTCCGCCACTTCCGCATCTTAAATCTACGTGACTGATAGCTTATGCTAGCAATCTAATCAATGGTGGCTACGACGGGATTCGAACCTGTGACCCCATCATTATGAGTGATGTGCTCTAACCAGCTGAGCTACGTAGCCATTTTAAATTTTTGACCAAGAATGGTGCGGAAGGAGAG